>JADEXK010000133.1 GCA_015207155.1 Nostocales cyanobacterium LEGE 11386
GTACCAAACTCCTCCCCGCTTTACAACAAACCCACCAAGAAATCACTCACTTACTTGATGGACTTGATGGTAAGTACATCCCCAGTGGACCCTCTGGCGCACCTACACGCGGTCGTCCGGAGGTCTTACCCACAGGCAAAAACTTTTATTCTGTGGATATTCGCGCTATCCCCACAGAGACTGCATGGGATGTAGGTAGAAAAGCCGCAGAAAACTTGATTGAGTGTTACACCCAAGAACACGGTGAATATCCCCAAACATTGGGTTTATCTGTGTGGGGAACTGCTACGATGCGGACTGGCGGTGATGATATTGCCGAAGCTTTGGCACTAATGGGGGTGCGACCTGTTTGGGATGGTGCAGCCAGGCGGGTAGTGGATTTTGAAATTTTACCCCTTTCCATATTGGGACGACCCCGTGTCGATGTCACCTTGCGAATTTCCGGATTTTTTCGCGATGCCTTTCCTAACTTAATCGATTTATTTGAGCAAGCTGTAACAGCCGTAGCAGCACTGGATGAATCCCCAGAGTATAATCCCCTGGCAGCACAAGTAAACCAAGATATCGATTTTTGGATGCAACAAGGTTTGACTGTGGAAGCAGCCATGATGCGATCGCAATATCGCGTTTTTGGTTCTCAACCAGGTGCTTATGGTGCAGGTCTCCAAGGTTTAATGGAGTCACAAAATTGGACAGATGATCAGGATTTAGCACGTGCTTACATCAATTGGAGTTGTTACGCCTACACTACTAATGACCCTGAAGAAAAAGGGGGATTAGTGGGAATTTCTGCGCCAGAAGCTTTTAAACAGCGTTTAACACAAATGCAAATTGTCTTACACAACCAAGACAACCGCGAACATGATTTGCTTGATTCTGATGATTATTATCAATTTCAGGGTGGTTTAACAGCAGCCGTACGCTCACTTCAAGGCAAAAACCCCGCAACTTATTTTGGTGATAATTCCATTCCTGCTCAACCACGCATCCGCCAATTAAAAGCCGAAATCGCTAGAGTGTATCGTTCTCGCGTAGTTAATCCCAAATGGATTGAGGGAATGATGCGCCACGGTTACAAAGGTGCCTTTGAAATGGCTGCTACAGTAGATTATTTATTTGCCTACGATGCTACAGCTCAATGTGTGGAAGATCACATGTATGATGGTATCGCCCAGGCGTATGTATTTGATCCCGTTGTCTGTGAATTTATCCAGGATAAAAATCCTTGGGCATTGCGTGATATTGCTGAAAAATTATTAGAAGCACACCAGCGCAGTTTATGGCAGGATGTAAATATACAGACATTAGAAAATTTGCGAAATCTCGTACATCAAGCTGAAGCGACCATTGAAGAAAAATAAATTGGTGTAGGAAACAGATATGGACAATCTTGCGTATTTGCACCTAGCTGACGCCTATGAAGACAGCACATCCAGTGAATTGGTGTCTCTTAGTTATTTATTAAACACAGCCGCAGCACCAGACTGGAAACGTCTTTCTAGTAGAGCGTGGAAACACATGTTACCACTGGCACTCACTTTGGCTATTCTTGGTTCTGTCAGCAGTGTTTTGGCACTAGAACGAGGTGATCAAGGCCCTTCTGTCAGGAATCTGCAACAAAAGTTACAACAAGCAGGATTTTATCAAGCTCCCATTACACAAGTTTATGATTTCTCCACAGAAGAAGCCGTGCGGCGCTTCCAACAAGCCAACGGTTTACCAGTGGATGGTATTGTCGGAGTCAGTACACGGCAAAAATTAGAAAGCTGGCGCCCACAACAAGCAAGTAATCAACCTCCAAGACCTAGTACTGCTAGTACACAAGTTCCTACCATTAGTAGTACCACTACACAACCTCCAAGATCCAGTACTGCCAGTAATACCAGTAGACCAGCCCCCAGAACCAGTACTGCTACTGCACCAACTACAACAATTAGTACTGTTGGTACTCAAACTAAACGCCGTAATCCTAACCTCCTTGTCAGAGGTGATGAAGGCGAAGATGTCAAGGTTTTACAACAAAGGCTGCGAGTTGCGGGGTTTTATTTCGGTAACGCCACAGGCGTATTTGGCCCAATTACTGAAGAAGCTGTCAAGCGGTTCCAAGAAGCTTACAAATTAGATGTTGATGGGATTGTCGGCCCAGCAACAGTAGGCAAGTTACCACCCATTGGTGTTGGTGGAGAAGCACCTCCCACCAGACAAACAGCTAATAGAGATAACCTGACGATAGGCCACCGGGGTGAAGCAGTCAGAGTTCTGCAAGAACATCTGATCCGCGCCGGATACCTCAAAGGAACACCAAATGGTTACTTTGGTTCCTACACTGCCGATGCTGTACGTCGATTTCAGGCAGCTAATTACTTGGCAGCTAGTGGTATTGCTGGCCCTACAACCAGAGGTAAGTTATATAACTTAATTAATACTGCTCCCAAGAGTGATTTTAGCGTCCTGGAAATCCAAAGACGACTCAGGGAAAAGGGTTTCTATAAAGGCAATCTCAACGGCGTGATGGCAGATGATACGAAAAAAGCGATTAAGCAAGCCCAGGAATTCTATGGGGTCAGTCTCAGTGATATCAGAAGCGGACGCTTTTAGCATCCGCCGAGATATTATCTGTTTGATCTGCCAAGTCCTTGCTTACCTCCGATAACAGCGAATTAATCATCTAAGTCATTTCGCTTTGTTATCTCACCCAAGTGCTATAACGGCATCAGTGAACGTTGGCACTTGGGACAAACTGCGTGGATTGTCATTTGACAGTCAAGGAGGTGGAAACCTTCTTTTTGCGCAGTTTTTGCCCCTATCTTTAAAATAGAGTCGTTTTTGAACTCAATAGTCGCGTTGCACTTAACACAAATTAGGTGGTGGTGGTGATGGGGGTAGGGTTGGTTGATCTCGTAATGCTTATGTCCTTCTCCCAGTTCTAATTCCCGCAAAATCCCCATGCGTGCCATCAACTTCAACGTTCGATAAATAGTTGAAAGACTGATACCTTCACCTTCGCCTTCTAATCGATGATAAAGATCCTCTGCACTAAGATGTTCACCTTGCGGAAGTTCTTGAAAAATGTGTAGAATTGTCTCGCGCTGGGGAGTTAAACGCCAGCCTCGTTCATTTAGTTCTGCCTTGAGTGAAGTAGTTGTGTAAACAGTCATACTAATTTTTCTCAACAAAGCCTATTAGTTGAGAATATAACAAATTTTTAGAGCAATTTGCAACAATCATAGCTTATTGCGAAACTTTACTAAATGCTTAAAAATAAATCATCAAAACTTGACAAGGAATCAGGTAACGAGTAATCCCTACTTTCAATACATTGGTAAAAAATGGCTGGGAAAGAAGCAGTATAATCTCATGCAAATTATTCGCTATACAAGTCTCAGCAGGTTAGCAAGTCGGGATCAAGTCATTCTCATTCGGAGAAGCTTGAAAGCCTTTTATTGTCAGGGTTTTACAAAATAAGGAAGAAGTTAGGAGGAAGAAGGAAGAAGGAATAGCTAACAAAAACTTTAGTTGTGGGTTTAGAGCCGCACTTTAAAAAAAGATGTTTTTTGAGACGCGCAGCGCAAAAAAACGGCGTCGGAGTTTCAATCCCACTTTTTAAAATGTGGGTCTCTTCTTCCCTCTTCTTTCTTCCCTCTTCCTTCGTGAACCCTACCAACTGACAACTGACTCATGACTAACTTAAGGACTCCAAATAGTCGCGGATGAGGTTGCGTCGCTTGGGTTGGCGTAGCTTTTGCAAAGCTTTGGATTCAATTTGACGTACTCGTTCCCTTGACAAATCAAGAGCGCGGCCAATTTCTGCTAACGAGTAAGGATGACCATCTGCTAAACCAAACCGCATGAGAATGACATCACGCTCACGGCTAGTTAAATCTGATAACAGACTGTGCAAGTCTCTTTGTAAAGATTCTCGCATTAACATTTCTTCTGGGGTAACACTGTCAGTTTCGAGTAATTCTCCTAACTCAGTGTCTTTGTCTTTACCTACTTTAGTTTCCAAAGACACTGAACGTGGTACTCTCAGCAATACTTCCCGCACTTGGGTTGGTGTCATTTCTAACTCAATTGCTAGGTCTTCTAGGGTAGGGGTGCGACCTTTTTCTTGAGCAATTTTGCGTTGAGCTTTTTTGATTTTGTTGAGTTTTTCTGTAATATGAACAGGTAGGCGGATTGTACGACTAGAAGTAGCGATCGCTCTGGTAATTCCTTGACGAATCCACCAATAAGCGTAGGTACTAAAGCGATATCCCTTGGTTGGGTCAAACTTTTCTACTGCGCGTTCTAAGCCTAAAGTGCCTTCTTGAACTAAATCTAATAATTCTAAACCGCGATTTTGATACTTTTTAGCAACAGAAACTACCAAGCGTAAATTCGCCTTGATCATGTGTTCTTTCGCCTGGAGTCCTTGGGACTGCACTTGTTCCAGTTCTTCTACTGTTAACTTGGCAATTTCTGCCCAGCGACGCTTACCATTGGCTAAGGTAGGTTTCAGATCCGGCAAATTAATACCAGCAGTGTTAGCCCATCTCTCCAAAGATGGCCGATGTCCCAGTTCAGATGTTAAACGCTCCTGAACTTCAATTAAGGTCAAATATGGTGCGACTACTTCATCACCTTGCTTGGCCGCATTGGCAAGCACATTCCGTAACTTCAAATAGCGTTGGACTTTTTGTGCTTCGGAAACTTCTTCATCGCGCCCTAATAGCCGAACTCGTCCAATTTCCTGAAGGTATAGACGTACCAAGTCTGTACTACGACGGTTAGTATTCCCAGCCAAGTTAGCAGGGTCAACAGCAGCTATTTCCAACTCTCGGATATCATCTGCCGACAACTCACCGTCATCAACCGTGAGTTCTGTGTCCAAAGCCTGGTGGGACTTTTGGGTATTATAGGCGGCATCTGTGTAAAAAGATGTTGCTGGCATAAGAATCGTCTCAATGGCTCCAGGTAACAATAGATTACGGTCAGCTAATTAACTGTTGCTATTGTTCCCGTGATTCAAGATGAACTAACACGGTTGAGGTTTCCAGTAAAGTTTTTTTCAAAAAAAACTTTACTAGCTTTTTTCAAACGCTAGTACCGAACTTATTCGGCTGCTGAACGTTTGATTGAAACAATAGCTATTTACATCTACAGATAGGCTTTAAATTACGAACTACCTAGTTAGCATTTCAACCTTGATAGATATTCACTGTTAAGTTAGGAACTGGTATAAACATATTTCAGTAAAAACTATGTTTATCATCGGCATAGTCATATCTACATGACGATGAAAGTAATATCCTGACGATTTACTAATTTTTTTCTCAGGATTATTGAGGAATAACTAGAGGTAATAGGTTATCAAGAATGAGTTAGTAGTGGTCATGAATTGCGTACACCAAATAAAGTAGGGAACAGGGAACAGGTTAAAGGTTACAGGAGTGAAAGTCTTTTGGTGTCAGGATTTGGTGACTAGTTTATATCCTAAGCTGACTGGAAAAAGTGCTGAGTAAAAGTGAATGAGTCAGCAAAGTAGATTTTCATTAGTCCTGGTGTGTGCAGTTCATGATGGCTACTTAGCAACTGTGATGACGGATGAAATAGTATTTATGACTCAGCACTGAAAATATTTCTACTGAATCAATAGTTATACTCTGGCTTGATATCTCGCAGCATCAGTTCCTCTAGTGCTTGCCGGGGTGTAACTTCACCTTGAAGTAGGTGATACACTTGCTCGGTAATCGGGATAACAATATTTTGCTGCTTGGCTCGTTTTACCAACACCTGGCAAGTGTTGACTCCTTCTGCCGTTCCTTGTAGATTTGCTAGAGTTTCTGTCAGAGTTTTACCATAGGCCATTTGGTAACCAACTTGGTAATTGCGACTTAGGGGACTATTGCAGGTTGCTAACAAATCTCCTAGACCCGATAAACCATAAAAGGTTTCCGTCTTTGCGCCCCAGATATTGCCGATGCGAATAATTTCTGCTAATCCACGGGTAACTAAAGCCGCTTTAGCATTGGTTCCTAGATGTAAGCCATCACAAACACCAGCCGCGATCGCAATTATATTTTTTAATGTTCCCCCTAGTTCCACTCCTATGGGGTCAGGATTGGTATATACCCGAAACCGATGGGAAGAAAATACCAGTTGCACTAGTTCAGCAGCAACTTCATCATTGCTAGCTACCACCGTTGCAGCTGGTAATTCTTGTTGAATTTCTTGAGATAAATTGGGGCCAGATAAAACAACTACTGCATGGTTAGGGAATGCTGTTTGCCAAATTTGCGATGGTGTACAGGTAGTTTCTGGTTCTAAGCCTTTGGTCGCCGTGACAAAAATTGTTTTTGCAGAAAGAGGGAAAGACTGTACTTGAGAGGCTACATCTCTGACTCCCTTCATGGAAATAGCAGACAAGACTATTTGAGCATCTTGTAAAACTGCTTCTAAAGTTTTTGACCCCCGACGCGACCACAAGCGCACCTGATGACCGTTTGCAGTCGCCAAATCTGCTAAAGCTACACCCCAAGCACCTGCACCAAGAATTGCTATGGTAGTTTCTTGCACCGCTATCTATCACCACTCAAAATCATATTAAGGGAACAGGGAACAGGGAACAGGAAAATTTCTTCTTCACTCTCTTATTTCCCTCATCTTCCCCAAAATCCCTAACGTGGGTAACGTTGCATTAATTCTCTCACTTGTTCAGCATGATATGAGCTGCGAGTTAATGGTGAGGAAACAACTTGTAAAAATCCGATTTCTTCGCCGAATACTTGCCAAGCCGCAAATTGTTCTGGGGTGATAAAGTCTTTGACTTGCAGGTGCTTTTGACTGGGTTGGAGATATTGCCCAATTGTTAAAATGTCGCAGTCCACTGCTCGTAAGTCTTGCATAACTTGGCGGATTTCTGCGTCAGTTTCACCCAGCCCAACCATGATACCGGATTTAGTGTATATCTTAGGGGCAATTTGACGCGCTCGCTGGAGTAATTCTATTGTGCGATCGTAGTTTCCTTGGGGACGCACCCGTCTATATAAACGTGGAATCGTTTCTGTGTTATGGTTTAATACCTCTGGCGCAGCTTGGAGAATGGTTTCTAATGCATTCCAATTACCGCACAAGTCAGGAATAAGTACCTCAATTGTGGTTTGAGGCGAGATACTACGAACTGCTTCAATACACCGGACAAACTGAGAACTACCACCATCTGGCAAGTCATCTCGGTTGACAGAAGTAATGACTACATGATTGAGTTTCATCCGGCGCACAGCTTCTGCCAATCGTGCTGGTTCCGTAGGGTCTAGAGGTTGGGGTTTTTTCTCAAAGTCAATGTCACAGTAAGGACAGGCACGCGTACAAGCGGGGCCCATAATCAAAAATGTGGCAGTCCCAGCTTGAAAGCATTCACCAATGTTCGGACAAGACGCTTCCTCGCAAACCGTATTGAGTGCTAAATCCCGCAAAATTTCTTTAACGTTACCAACGCGCTCCCACTGAGGCGCTTTTACTCGCAACCAGTCTGGTTTAACAGTCACAATCCGCTTTTACCACTGAAGATATACAAATCTAATCCTAGCAAGCAAAGCTCTTGGTGAGGAGATTAAGTTATCTATATACAACAGATTTATTTTTATAGTTTCCCAATACGTTGTGATATGCTATGGATAGTTTTTGCTTAATTTTAACGGGATGTAGCGCAGCTTGGTAGCGCACTTCGTTCGGGACGAAGGGGCCGCTGGTTCGAATCCAGTCATCCCGATTTTTTCGCTGTTGTACATTTGCATATTAAATGTTGCAGTTCGCAAATTAGTGACGCTGTTGGAGATGCAGCCTGCTCCAAAGCCGCAGGCCATTAGAAATTGGTTGCGAAAAAAGATTTCTTTGCTGGTGGAGAGGCGCAGGGGAGTTAAAGGGTTATGGTTAAAACTGCTGGAATACTTAAATATAATAAACATCCTGACAGTCTTTGTGAGAAAACCGAGTTACACCTACATAAATTGGGAAATTCAATCTAGACCTGGGAGTCTTATATTGAAGTAACTTTATACAGTTTTTAACCGTGATTTAGCACTCAAAGAATCACATGCTCATTTAATCTTGTAGATGCAAGATATGAGCCAAGCCATTAATATTAAAAATTCCACAGTAAAGCTAAATGTTCGAGCAAACTTTTAAAAATATTGATGATGTTCTCTGGAAAGAGGCGGGTTGTACTACAGAGTTGGATTACACCGAGCAAACTTCTTGGTTGCTGTTCCTGAAGTATTTGGATGATTTGGAGCAGGAAAGGGCGTTGGAGGCGGAGTTAGCTGGCAAGCAATACGAATTTATTATTGATGAGGCGCATCGTTGGTCATCTTGGGCAGCACCGAAAAAAGCGGATGGGACGTTGGATCATGATCATGCGCTGATTGGCGATGATCTGATTGATTATGTCAATCGCAAATTATTCCCGTATTTACAGAGTTTCAAGCAACGGGCTACCAGTCCAGACACAATCGAATACAAGATTGGGGAAATTTTTGGCGAGATTAAGAATAGGTTCCAAAGTGGTTACAGCTTGCGGGATGCGCTCGAATATATTGATGAGCTACGGTTTAGATCGCAACAGGAGAAACACGAGCTATCGCATCTCTATGAAGCGAAAATTAAGAATATGGGCAATGCAGGACGCAATGGGGGTGAGTATTACACACCGCGTCCGTTGATTCGGGCAATCATTCAGGTGGTAAAGCCGAAGATTGGCGATCGCATTTATGATGGTGCTTGCGGTTCGGCTGGGTTTTTGTGCGAGAGTTACGATTATTTACGTCGGGGTAAGCTGACCACAAAAGAGCTTGAAATACTTCAAAAACATACGTTTACGGGTAAAGAAAAGAAAAGTTTGGCGTATGTGATTGCCATCATGAATATGATTTTGCATGGCATTGATGCACCGAATATTATCCACACCAACACGCTGACAGAAAATCTCAGCGATATTCAAGACAAGAATCGTTTTGATGTCATCTTGGCTAATCCGCCATTTGGGGGAAAGGAACGCAAGGAAGTACAGCAGAATTTCCCTATTAAAACTGGGGAAACGGCGTTTCTGTTTTTGCAGCATTTCATCAAAATCCTGAAGATGGGCGGTAAAGCTGCGGTAGTAATTAAAAATACGTTCCTGTCAAATTCGGATAATGCTTCGCGGGCGTTGCGTCAAGAGCTTTTGAGTAGTTGCAATCTGCACACGATTTTGGATTGTCCCAGTAAGACATTTACCGGGGCGGGAGTGAAAACGGTGGTGCTATTTTTTGAGAAAGGAAAGCCCTTTGATGCTGTTCAGGGAACGCCTTTATTTTCTCAGGGTAAACCTTTAACTCAGGGAATGGCAACTCAGAAAATTTGGTATTACCAACTCGATCCGGGGCGTAGTTTGGGGATAACGAATGCGCTGAATGATGAGGATTTGCGCGAGTTTGTGGATTTACAGGCTACGTTTGCAGAGTCGGAAAAGTCTTGGCTGGTGGATATTGCTGATGTGGATCGGGCAACGTTTGATCTATCGGTGAAGAATCCAAATAAGGCTGAGGAATCGCTGTTACGAGAACCGCAGGAAATTTTAGATGAAATTGCTGCATTAGATGCTGAGAGTGCTGAGATTTTGGCTGGAATTGGGGGGATGCTATAGGAAGTTGGTTTCGGCTCCGCTCAACCAGCACAGAGTCAATCGCTCAACCAGCTAGAGATGAGGGCTGAGCGAAGTCGAAGCCCGTTTTTTTGCATGAGGTCATAAATAATGCCCTATATGTATATTCTGGAATGTGCTGATGGTTCTTTCTATACGGGAAGTACAAAGGATTTACCTCGTCGTTTATGGCAACATCAAAATGGCTTGGGTGCAAATCATACAAAGAAGCGATTACCTGTAAAGTTAGTTTATGCAGAGCATTATGATCATGTAGCAGATGCTTTTTATCGGGAAAAACAGGTTCAGGGTTGGAGTCGGGCTAAGAAGATTGCTTTAATGAATAGTGATTGGGATCGCCTTCATATTTTGGCGGAGTGTCAAAATTATTCACATTATGAAAATGCTGGTTTCGACTCCGCTCAACCAGCAAATGAAGTTGAACCAGCAGAGGATTAGAGGGATGATGAGAATGAGGGGGTGGTATGCAGTTGACAGTTGATAGTGGAAAGTTGCCATTGGGGTGGGAGATTAAAAAGCTCGTGGAAGTCACTGATCTAATAACCTGTGGCGTAGCTAAAAGACCAGAATATGTTGATAATGGTATTCCTTTTTTATCTGCTAGGAACGTAAAAAATGGGCAAGTTATTTGGGATAACTATAAATCTATTTCTGGTAAGGATTCAGGTCTAGATTTGAGGAATTCTAGATTTGAGGAATTAAAGAAGGAGTCTGCACATTAGGGTGAACCATTGCTTTGATAGCTTGGTCAAAAAAGTCAATAACAGAACTTCCTTGACGA
>JADEXK010000134.1 GCA_015207155.1 Nostocales cyanobacterium LEGE 11386
TTTTTATGCTTACCCAACTTTCTAATGAGGGGGTGGCGGAACCTAATATTAAAGGACAGTTTTCTAATTCGGCTCGCCATTGGGCGACGGTGCGGGCGTGGTAGGTGGGGATGGGAGAGTCTTGCTTAAAGCTGCTGTCGTGTTCTTCATCTAGGATGATTAATCCTAAGTTGGGCAATGGGGCGAAAATGGCGCTACGAGTCCCGATGACAATTTGGGGTTCTCCTGTCAGCATTTGTCGCCAAGTATCGTAACGTTCTCCTTCGGAGAGGGCGCTGTGATAAACGCTAATTTGGTTGCCAAACCGGGCGCGGAAACGGTCTGTTAACTGGGGTGTGAGTCCAATTTCTGGGACTAAGACTAAGGCGGATTTACCTTGTTTAAGCAGAGGTGCGATCGCTTGTAAATATACTTCTGTTTTGCCTGAACCTGTAATCCCATGCAACAATACTTGAGCAAATCCCTTGAGGGCTTTTATGCTCTCTAAGGCATGAGCTTGGGCAGTATTTAGGGTTTTGGGGCTATCTTGAGCTAATGCTGGCCCCTGTTCTGTTCGTAATACTTCCTGCTCTGCAATTACGATATAGCCCTTTTGTGCCATCGTCTTGAGAGTAGAGGATGCAGCATGACAAATTTGCAACAATTCACTTTGCCATAACTCTCCACCACGTCGCCGCAATACTTCTAAAATTTCTCGTTGGCGAGTAGTTAAATCACTGTCAATGGCACCAATCAAGGTGACTGCTTTTTGTAGCTTTGGTCGATTTAATCGCGGTGGTTCTAAATAACTTTCTACTAACCCAAATCGCAATAACTCCCGCACTCCCCGATAAGCTGTTTTGACTTTTTGTAGCAGGTAGACGAAACTGTAGTCTCCTGCTGACTGAGCTTGCAAAAGTTTTAAAACTTGCTGGGCTGCGGGACTAAGGAAGGTTGGAGATGAGGAAATTTGTCTGTTTATTTTCTGCTCTGGGAGCAAGCGAATGCGACGTTGCGATCGCCCCAGCAATCCTGGTGGTAATGCCACCCGGATCACTTGAATTAAAGGCGTATAGTAATATGCAGCTACCCGATTTAATAATTCCCAATAAGTAGTGGGGAAAAATCCTTCGCTCACTACATCTTCTACTTCTCGGATTTTCTCTGGTGGTAGCTCGATATTTGGTTCTGCTAATAAACGAATAGCGATCGCTCCTACCTTTTGGGCGCCAAATGGCACACTCAAAATATCACCAGGTTTTATTTTTAACTGACTTGGTAATCGGTAAGTAAATAGTCCTGTAGCTCCTGGACAGTCCACCAGAACTTCAACCCAGCTATTTACATTCTCTGACTGGTAAGTTTTTCCCGGTTCAGCAACAATCAAATTAAGTAAATTTATGTCGTTTGTATACATGGTTTGGGATTTTTATAGATAAATATATATCTTGCTTTCACTTAGTTGCTTAGATTTCATCTAGCTACCTAAAATCTTTTTTCTTCATTAAAGGTAAATTGTATTTGTTAATACTTTTATTCCACATAATACTTGATAAGTTTCCTCTTATGTAATCTACTAGACAATTTTGTCTTAACAATACATGCAATAAATATTTAAAGTCCAATATAAAAAATAAAGCTATCTTTCCGGCTATTTCGGAAATAGTTTGACATCTACTAAATAGGACATATCCTTTTTCAGCCTCTTGATAGATATTCAATTGTTTGTGTATATGAGATGCTTTTATACAAATAAAATAATTCAGAAAATTAAACTAGTCAACTTGTGTCCTTTAGGAAGCTTTATGAGAGAAGCGTAACCCCAAAACCAAGATGATGATTGCTGATCTGGAATGATTCTCAACCTCTAAGCTTAAAAAATTTTATACATTTTTAAGCTAATGACATGTTTACCTGAGTTTTTTATATTTGTTAAAGTGGATAAAGGTTGAGGGGATTTGACAGATTTGGGTATTAAGAAAAAAATAAGGAAAATATCTGTTGGAACCTGAGAAGATAGTTTTTGGGTGCAAAAACCAGTATTTGTTAGAGGTTCTATCTAACAGGAACCAAGAAATGACAGCTAAAAGCTGACTTTCACTACCGAATAAGCAGTTAGCAGAAATATGTATTTTTCTCACAAAGGGGTGCATTTGTTTCTTAGGGAAAACTACCAAGCTTTAAGCAAGCAGCTGTCACTAAATTATGTACCAAACAAAGCAAAAATCCCTAAAGGAAACTATGAACATTGCTGAATTGGGAACAATGGAAATACTGGAAACTACTGCCGAACATGAAGAACACTCACTCGATATTTTAGAACCAGTAGTAGAAGAAGAAGCCCCCATTATAGAAAATCTGGAATCAGAGGAACGTGATGGGGATGAAATGGCGGCGGCGCGACCTTCAGGATACAATAAAACCGAGCATGATGATGCTGTAGGTGCATTTTTTAAAGAAATGGCGCGTTATCCGTTGCTAAAACCTGACGAAGAAGTGGAGTTAGCGCGGCGAGTCCGGTTTCTAGAAGAAGTTAGGGAAGTACAAGATGCTTTGGAGTTACAACTGGGACAGCCACCCAGCAAGGAACAAATAGCTTCCCAGCTAGAGATGACAGAAAAGCAGCTAGAAAGTCGCTTATATCAAGGTCGAGTTGCTAAACGCAAAATGATTCGCTCGAACTTGAGATTGGTAGTGTCAATTGCCAAACGGTATCTAAATCGTGGTGTACCTTTTCTGGATTTAATTCAGGAAGGCGCAATGGGATTAAATCGGGCCACAGAAAAATTTGACCCAGATAAAGGATATAAGTTTTCTACCTACGCCTACTGGTGGATTAGACAAGCGATTACGCGGGCGATCGCCAACGATGCGCGGACAATCCGGTTACCTATCCACATTGTCGAAAAACTCAACAAACTCAAAAAAGCCCAGCGCGAACTCAAGCAAAAACTCTGTCGCAATCCCTCCGAAGCCGAAATGGCAGAAGCTTTGGAAATTAACGTGCAACAACTGCGCCAACTACAACAGCTACGTCGTCAAGCACTTTCTCTCAATCACCGTGTCGGTAAAGAAGAAGACACAGAACTGATGGATTTGCTAGAAGACGAAGATAACCTGTCTCCAGAAGCAAAAATGAACGAAAACATGATGCGTCAGGAGATTTGGGAAGTGTTAGGTGATGTACTAACTCCACGGGAAAAAGACGTGATTTCTCTGCGCTATGGCTTAACAACCAGCGAACCTTGTACCTTAGAAGAAGTCGGTAATATGTTCAATTTATCCCGTGAACGAGTGCGACAAATTCAAAGCAAAGCTATGCGAAAATTGCGCCGTCCTCATATAGCTAAACGTTTAAAAGGATGGCTAATTTAAAAAGTCATATCAAGTATTTGGTTTGAGTAGAGCAATTAATTCCTCAGCCAATTAACATCCTTATGAACTAGTACACTGCGGCGGAAGTATGGATACTATGCCAAATAATGCAAAAGCCTAAAATCAACTCCTTTTGACTTTTGACTTCCGCAAAGCGGCTTGTATCTGTATATTGTTTAATCCTAACCACCAGCAAGCCACCATCTGGGAATTTAAAAACTAGCTCCTTAATCTTGTCTTTAGTCATTAATCAATTAGTCAAAAACTTTACCAATTGACTATAGACTATGGACTATGGATTATGGACTGTAGACTAATGACCTCGCGTAGCGATTTGATTTTGCGTTTTGCTGAACCAACTGATAGCAACGTACTATTTGATTTAATTAAGGGGCTTGCAGAATACGAAAAATTATCTCATGCCGTCACTGGTAACGTTTTGGCACTTAAGGAGCATCTATTTGGTTCCCCAAAGTATGTTGAGGCAATATTAGCAGAATATACAGGGCAAGCTGTTGGTTTTGCCCTGTTTTTTCCTAATTATTCCACCTTTTTGACTAAGCCTGGAATTTATTTGGAAGATTTATTTGTCTTACCAGAATATCGGCGACAAGGTATTGGTAAAGCTCTTTTGTCTAAAGTAGCCCAGATAGCAGTAGAGAGGAATTGTGGGCGGTTAGAATGGAGTGTCCTGGATTGGAATGAGTCGGCGCAAGCATTCTATCGCAGTATGGGAGCATCTATTTTAGATGATTGGCGAATTTGCCGCGTCACCGAAGAGTCGATGAAACAGTTAGCAAATATAGCAGGGAATAGGGAATAGGGAGTGGGTACTAGTATTGCACTTTTTTGTTGAAGTTTGACGGCTTGTCTTTTGACGAAGGCAATTTGTTCAACTGAAAATTAGGAAGGATATTGATCGCATCAGCCGTTTTTGCAGAGAGAACACACGAAATGAAAACACTTTTTTCATTACTACTATTAGGCATAACAATCTTCACCTTTGCCTTCAGTAGTCCAGCTTTGGCAGCAGATACTGTTAACGGAGCTAAAGTATTTAGTGCTAATTGCGCTTCTTGTCATGTAGGTGGCAAAAATCTGGTTCAAGCCAACAAAAGCCTGAAGAAGGATGATTTGGAAAAATATAATTTGTACTCAGCAGAGGCAATTATTAGCCAAGTTACAAATGGTAAAAATGCTATGCCAGCCTTCAAAGGTCGTTTAAAACCAGAACAGATTGAAGATGTAGCTGCTTACGTACTTGAACAAGCAGACAAAGGTTGGTAACTAACCAAAATTGATTTTAATTCCTGATGGGAATTGATACAGTTTATAGCTGTAGTCACATATATTAGGACAGTGTTGATTGCTCATAGCAATGATGCAACTGAGTTTATACTCAGCACTCAGCACTCAGCACTTAGAAAGGAAGCACTTTGCTATAGCTATTGCTACTGTAGATAGAATACTACTTCGGAGTTGCTAGGTATACTCGACTCAAGCGAAGAGCGCCAGCACAATTAGCGGGGCTGTTTGTCCCGTTAATTTTGTTTTTGCCGAAATTGTCAAATACGATGCTTATGACTTATTTCTGGCGATTATTTCTCAGTGTACTGATTGCTTTCTGCCTAACTTTTGCGACTTCAATATCACAATCATTAGCTCTAGATATCACCCAAATAACAGCCAATGAGTATTTAAAATTGGGTGTAAAGCAAATGGAGCGAAGTGATTACCAAGAAGCAATCGAGAATTTTAACCAAGCGCTGCAAGTTCAAGAAGATTTTGCTGTAGCTGATAGCGATCGCTGTCTTCAATTACCAGATTATCACCAAGCGAGCCGCCTGCGAAGGAGCTTCGCTAACGCAGATTGTACTCAAGCCAAAAATTTAGCCCGTAAGAAATTTGAAACTTATTTGCTTCGGGGATTAGCATACTACAGACAAGGGGATGATCCAGCAGCCATTGCAGATTATAACCAAGCGATCGCCCTCAAGCCTGATGATTTTCGAGTTTACTACAACCGAGGTCTAGCCCATGCCGGTGAAGAGAATTATTCACAGGCGATCGTTGATTATAATTTAGCTCTGACTCAAATTCCCCAAACAGCCAGTGTATTTCTAGGGGATATCTACAATGACCGAGGTTTAGCTCATTTAGTCTTGCAAGACTTCCCAGCAGCTATGCTCGATTTTAATTTGGCAATTCGTTTTAATCCGCAGGGGTATCGAGCTTACTTTAACAGAGGCTGTGCTAGCGGCACAAATGGCGATAATTTTGGTGCAGTCCGCGATTTTTCTCAAGTTATTAAACTTGACCCTAGTAATGCCCAGGCTTACGTTAACCGAGGAATGGCTCAATATCGCTTAGGATACCATCAAGGAGCGATCGCGGACTTAAAACAAGCATCTGAGTACTTTGGTAACCAAGGAAAGACAGTTGCCTACGAAAAAACTTTAAATTTACTCAAGAGTTTGCGCCAACAATTAGAATTTGTCACCGCGATCGCCTAACGGAACTATGACAGCTTGTCTTTTGACACCTATTAGCAGTAACCAGAAAATAGCATTTGGTTACTGTTTTTACTTGGTGTGAGAAAAAAACGTGAATAAGTCTTTTTTTTTATTGCAGTTGCTTTACCGAGCTTACTGATAGCTTTTCCTGCTTTAGCTGCTGAGACAGAGCAGGGAAATTCAATTATTTCTAACTTAAATGAAATCGAGTTACCTGCCACTAATGCTGAATTATTAACTCAACAATCTATACCAATTGAAGTTAACCCAGAAACCCAGCCGGAAATAGAATCAACTCCCAATGATGACGCAGACATTTTTATAGAAGTGGTGGGAGAAAAAGACCCTCTGCCTGAGTCTACGCCTGTTTATGTAGTTGATCAAGCAGAAATTAAAAAGCAGGGTGCTACAAGTGTCGCTGATGTCTTAAAAAGAATGCCTGGTTTTGCCATCAATGATGTAGGTCATGGTGCAGATATTCACACAGGTACATACTACCGAGGAGCCTCAATTAATCAGTCTGTCTTTCTCATTAATGGCAGACCAATTAATAATAATGTCAACACTTATCATGGTGGAACCGATTTAAATAGTATTCCTGTAGAGGCCATTGAACGAGTGGAATTATATAGCGGTGTGACTTCCGCTTTGTATGGTTCATCAGCCTTTGGGGGAGTTGTGAATATCATCACCAAAGAAGGTTATGGTCAACCTAAATTGACTGGTAGTGCAGAATTTGGCTCATTGAGCTTAAATAATCAACAAGTAAGCTATGGTGGCTCGGTTGGCGATGCTCGGTATAACTTCAGCTTTGAAAGATTCTTTATAGATAATCGTTACCGTGTTCCCGTTGGTGCAGCCAATCGTGATATTCAAGGCTTTTTATCGAATGCAGACACAGCTACCAGTACCTACTTTGGCAGTATTGCTTTAGATTTAGATAGTAAAAATTCTTTGAATTTAGATGTTAAAAAACTTAGCAGTCGTAGAGGTTTAATTTATTTCGGATTCCCTCTACAAAGAGATAGATTAGACCATGATGGCTTCAACGTTGGCTTATCTTGGAAAACTCGATTGGGTGAAGGGGAAAGTTCAAATCTCACAACCACACTTGGCTATAATCAAGATTATTTCAGCACTTATGGCCCTACAGTTTTTGCCGGACAGGAATTTAACCGCACAGGAATTTTAGACACACAACAACTCACAGCCAGAATAGATCATGATTGGAAATTAACACCTCACAATAAATTGCGTTGGGGATTAGATTTAAAAAATACTAACTTAAACGGTGATACTATCAGTACTAGACCTGATAGAATTGCTAATAACGGCACTGAAAATAGAAATGTATTAAATACAGCATTGTTTGCTGTTAATACTTTAAATATTAGTAATAATTTTCAGATAGACTTAGGGCTAAGACAAAGCTTTGATGGGCAGTTTGGCAATTATCTCAATCCTAGTGCTGGGTTACGTTATGCTCTCACACCAACAGTAGCCTTCCGTGGAAGTTGGGCAGGAGGACAGCGCAATCCTGGGTTAGATCAATTATATGTTTATGATACAGTTCACGGTTGGGAACCAAACCCCGATTTAAGACCAGAAACTGGTTCATCTTGGACTGCGGGAGTAGATGTAAAACTAGCAAATAATTTGATTGGACAGTTTACTTACTTCGGTAGTAGTTTGGATAATCGCTTAGGAATTATAGCCGGAAGATGGGAAAATATTGGGTTAGTAAATACTAATGGTTTAGAGGCAGCATTGCAATTACAAATTGCCGATGGTTGGTCAACTTTCCTCAATTATACTTATACAGATGCTCAAATAAAAACGGGAGTAGAAAGAGGTTTACAATTGGGTTTAATTCCTTATTCTGTCATGCAAACTGGTATAGGTTATCAAAATTCAGGTTGGCAAGCTAACTTATATGTTACCTACAACAGTGGCACGCGTAGAGCCTTATTTAATAACCCTGGTGAAAGTAATAGAGATTTTGCGCCTTCTTTCTTGAATTTAGATTTGAGTGGTCGTATACCTTTAACTAGCAATTTAGGACTGACCGTTTATTTAGAAAATTTACTAGGTGAGCAATACGAGCGAGTTAATCGTATCTATAGTCCTGGGTTGACATTTCGTGTAGGTTTAACCTCAAGTTTGTAGTGGCGTATTTAGTCTCAAATGTTGCATAAACAAATGATTGTGGGGGGGCATCTTGCCCGCCCAGAACAGGCATCTTGCCTGTTTCACAAGAAAATTTTAATACCCTATTGTCACCCGGTCACGCTAGTAAAATGCGTGTGCTGAGTAGAACGACTGGAAAAAACCAAATTATGTAAAGTAATGTAAATTTACCGAATATCAGTTCGTAGTCAGGACTTTAGTCCTGATTTGAGAACTAAAGTTCTCACTACAAACCTTTAATTATTTACCCGGTTCTACTTACACGATTGAGCTAATTATCTTGGTAATTTGCCAAACCAGGATACTCCCAAGCAATATACAATAGCTGATATGAGAGCCAGAATTGAAAATACAGTGCTGTTTTTGCACCACGAGGACTTACCAGAATTTAAAAAGGGCGGTTCTGTGGTGAGAAATTCTTATTTCTGGGCTTTACGTTCAATTGCTGGTCGAGCTTCTCGTTATCGTGATTGGGAATATGAGCCACAGGTTTGGCTAGCACTAGCGCGAATGCTTTTGTCGTTTGCAGAGTCTGGATATTTGGGCCATAGAGAAACTATGCTGGAGTTTCCCCTATCACAAGGGGAAATTCCTGATGTGCTAAGAGATGTGTCAACGTGGGAGTAAAAACAGCTTTAGTACTGTTCTATTTCACTTCTTCATACCAAATACCCACTGTCTCAAAAGCAGAATAAGCGAGTTTAAGAAATTGCACAACTCGCTGTTTACCAAGAACCCCAAATTCCTTATACTCTCGCGCTTCCGCAAAGGTGAGGCGATGTTGGTCAATGATATTTCTTTCTCTGTATGCCAGCTTGGGAAAATCTACGACTCTAATTCTATATTGTGTGACTAGATTTTGAATGGCAACGTCAGACTCAACATGCTCCCAATCGTCACACAGTCCTAAATTTCTTACCAAAATATGAGGTATTTTGTCACCATAGCTATTTACTGACTGTGCAAACAGATTTAGGCTATCATATCCGCCAGTAGACACAAACCACTTGCAAAAACTCACTCCTTCCAAAGTTCCCAGTTCAATTAACTGATTTCTATCAATCCAGCCTTTGACAGCGCGATGAGATTGTGCAGCCAAATTTACGATGACTGGCTTAGACATGGCCATTTCAAAGATTTTATCTGCTTTATCAGCGTGCCGTTCATCTTCAGTGAACACAGCATACTGACATATCCCTTTGTAGACACCAGCCACATCAGGATTAGACCTATCAGTCTCCACAGGTACAAACGGTATTCTTTTATCCAGACAATACTGAATCATGGTTCTAGTTAGCAGAGACTTACCTACCCCACCCTTTTCACCATCCACCAAATGAATTGTCGGCATAACAGCTACTCCTAATACTGAATTGCAGTCATTTAAAATATCTGCAATTAGCTTAGAAGTTTTTGGAGTTTTACGCCTAGTAACTTTGTTAACTTTTTGAGATAAGTGCTTGTTGATTAGCTTCTCAATACCATTGTTGGTATCAGCAGATCATTTTGTAGTTTTCCTATACCTAGAAAGCAAGTTTCTTCATCATAAACTCGCACTATCTCCGAAGTATCAAGAGTGCAGGGAATTTTTTGCCCTTGACACCATTTTTGAGCAGATATGGCTGGTAATGTCACCAATGGCAAATGTTGTAAGGCTATATCAGGAATACTGGGTTGAAATATCCCGGCTTGTATTTGTGCTTCTAAGTCGCTCAAGGTGAGACTATCTGTTAAGTTAAAACCACTACTATGGGTGCGGATTAAAGCGGCGAGAGTTCCACCCGTTTCTAAAATTGCACCTAAATCACGGGCGATCGCGCGGATATATGTCCCACCACCACAGGCGATCGCTATATCCAATTCGGGAAAATCTCCTTCTCGCCAAGCCAAAATTTCTGTATGAAAAATTTCGACTGTGCGTTTGGGAACTTCCACTGTTTCGCCTTTACGTGCTAAGTCATACAGGCGTTTTCCCTCTACTTGAATGGCGCTGTAAATAGGTGGTATTTGCTCAATTTTGCCTTGAAATTGTGCTAGTGCAGTTTTCACATCTGCCAAATTCAATCTCGGACAAGATTGAGAAGCAATAACTTCACCTTGTAAATCGTCGGTTGTGGTACGCACACCTAACCGGATAGTGGCTTGGTAGGCTTTGTTTTCTGGCAGATATTGTAATAATCTTGTAGCCTTACCCAAAGCGATCGGTAAGACTCCAGTAGCGGCTGGATCTAAAGTTCCCGCATGTCCCACACGTTTGAGGCGCAAAAGTTTTCGCACCCGCGCCACACAATCGTGAGAAGTCCAGTCAAATGGTTTGTTTAAGTTGAGAAAACCTTGCACAGTAATTGGGGAGTGGGGAATGGGGAAT
>JADEXK010000135.1 GCA_015207155.1 Nostocales cyanobacterium LEGE 11386
TTCAAAAGGGTTCTATCTTGCTCTCTAGTCAGAAATACCCTTAAACGGCTGCCCATATCCCTGTTACCTTTGTAGACACATTTTACGTTTTTACTTATCTTTACACAGTTTGGTTTTTTCACCTCGTTTTACTTATACTTATCTGCTAAGTAAGATGCTAAAAAACCCTTACCATCATCACCTTGTCGCCGCGCTTCGGTGTAGGTTTGCCATTGTTCAAAGGCGTGATGATAAATTAACTGGGGATAGCGACGAGTAACATCGATCATCTTCCCTTGACGATACTGCCAAATTTGTAGTGGGTAACCAGATGCAGCATAGGATGTAAAAGCATAGGCAAAGCGATCGTCTTGACTGACAAACTCTTGTACTCCATCCTGATCTACATCTTTGAATTGATAACCACCATTACCCCATTCATGACGAATCTGATTGTATCGCTGGGATTTGCTGTCATAACGGTAAATTAATGAATATGTACAACAGTGCGCTCCCCCTGTAAAGAAATCAGCAATTATTTCTGGTTCTTTATTGCCATCTAAGTCCAGTACTGGCAACTTATTGTCTGTCAATAACCCTCCAATAGGTCGGTCATATTCGCTATCTTGGGGCAGTTTTTGATCCACAATAGTTTTACCTGCCCGGATAATTTGCAAACGAACGTCTTTATACTGGTATTCCTCTGATTGTTCGTAGGATATTTCTGCCCGGATATTGCCCGCTTGCCCAGTGATTATTTCTGCTCTACTAGACTGAGTAAAGACAGCCATTATGCTCACAAGAGCTAAACCGACTAAAGATTTACTAATCATGGGTGTTGTATATAGTTAGTTTCATCTTATACAACACCACAAAAACCATCAATATCGGAAAATAGCTGCTACTGGTGCGCCATTTGGCATTTTTTCTGAATCAACAGTATACACTTTGCCACCGTTTAAGAGAGTATGAATAGCGGCAAAATCCAACATATCATCATCGTCTGGCTCTGGTTCTGAGTGTAAATCTACAGTCATGGTATCTGGATCAAATTTGCCCCAGATTTGCATATCCACTGGCACAAACATTGAATCAACCCTTTGAAAATAAGTCGCTGACACGATTTCTTTAATATCACTAGAGGCTGTACCAGTACCAGCTAGTTGCTGATAAAGCGCCATTGCTGACTGCTGATTTTCATGAAACAAAGGTTCGACGATAGGCCAAGCCTGTTGATGCAACTCTTCCGGTTTCATCACTTCGGGATTACCAGTAATACCTGACTCGACAAAATGAGGATAAGTATTGGCCTCTTGGTAAATCGGGAATAGGTACTCAACCCCTGCTAACACTAAAGGTGCATTTTGCCCTCGGATTTTCTCATGTACCGCCTTATCAACAATGTGACAAAATTGTAATATGTCTGCCTGGCGTTTATCTCTATCGGGACTTCCCTGTCCATGAAAATCGCCCGGCTGTTGAAACGGATTAGCGGTTCCCCCTCTAGGTGTAGCAATACGATGTTGCACCCCTTTTTGAAAATCGTCCTCCATCAGAGCTTCATCCATACTCTGAGGCATATTTTCTACTTCCACTTCATTGAGGCTGTATCGCGTTCCTTCAAAAAACCTGACATCTTTTTGACTAAGAGCTAGGAGATAAAAGTGTCCATCACTGTTGATTAAATGCAACAATGGCTTTAGATGGAAGCAATCGCTGACAACTACCAATTCTTGAAACTCCATTGGCAGACGGTAATAGCGAAACATCTGGGGAGAAATAAAGACTGCTAATCCGTGGTCTTGATGTTCCCAAAAATCAGTCGTATCAAGTTCCTTCGCTGGCTGGAGAAAATCTATTGCCTCAGTGCGGCGAATCCCCATAGCATCCAAACGTTCCTCAGCTTCACGGATTAAATTTTTAAAACGAATTGGATTTTGTCGAATCTCTGGCCCCGCCTTTTGCATAGGCATATACAAAGATACACAAGGACTTTGAGAATTTTCAACTAAAATTTTTAGTTCATCAACAGATAATAGTGTCATATTATGGAACTCCTATCAATTAAAGCCAAAGAATCTAAATTCATTACAAAACAGAAATCATCAAAATTCATCTTGCTTTTGATAAGAAATTCCCTACTACATACACCATTCTTTAGATAGATAAATAGCCCTTCCCTCATAGGAAACCTCACTTACTAACAAAAAGATCCCCGACTTCTTGAAGAAGTCGGGGATCTCAGTCTCTTACGTTTGCAAGTTTAATAATTAAGAGATATCAGTATTAGTTCGCCGTGATTGAATAGCTATTCCATTTTGTGGTTGGATGACAAAGCCCAAGGATGCTCGTTTCATAATCCAGTATAAACTTACAAGGATAACAAAGGTAATAGCGATAATTACTAAAGGTTGTTTACCGAGTAATTCCTCGACACCTTTGGTTAGTAAAGCATCGGGTTGAGTCACAAAATCCCAACTATTGAAACGCAAGAACCGACCCCAATAAATACCAATTGCACAAAGAGCATGGGTAATTAATTCAACTCCCAAAATCCATTGAGATTTACCAATGCGGTGTAAATAGTAGCCCAAATTAATTAATGATATGACATAAGCTTCAAACCCAGCCAGAATTACCAGCAAATAAATAGGAATTAGCACCAATGTGATCATCCACACTGATTGAATCCTGCGAATATCGTCTATGAAGTGAATTACATCAGTCAACAAATAAGGTGCATTTGGTAAGAATGCAAAGAAAACCAGGAACCCTAGCCACCAAACCCAAGAGCGTCCGCGTTTGGTGCGAAATAGCCAAACACTCAAAGCCAAAGGTATAAAAGCTAGAAACAAATTCCAAGTCATCCAACGCATATTGACGCGTAAGATTCCTAAAAATGTAGCTATCAATTCCTCTTTCATAGTTACTTACTCACAAGAAATTTGATGGACAAAATCTGACTATGAGGGTTGGGCTGTGAAAATTGCTACTGCTAATCTTTTTAATAAACGCACTAAGTAACTAGTATAGCTAGAAACTCATCAAGGGCAAATAAATTACAAAAATAAGGTTCTCAATAGAGATTTTTGCTGCTACTGAGAACTTCTAATTAAGGATTTCGCTTTTGTCCTGACTATATATTTTGATGGCGCATAATTTTAACGCACCAAAACTCGACTGCGGGGGCCAATTGCTTGTTTAGATGTTGTAGGTCTTGTACGGCAATTCACAGAATCGGATAAACAACTACCTGAATTAACGGTAGATGCTTCTAAACCAACTGGATTGATGGCAAATGAATTACCACTACTGAATTCTATGGTGGGTTCAATAGAGGGTGATGGAAATTTAGACCCATTTGTGTCAGTCAAAGTTGCCGATGAAGCAAATGTCTGAGGTATGGCTTCACTAGATGCACTATTGATTGTTGTGGGAGCAGGCACAGCACTTAATGGTGCTGGCGCGATTGAGGAAGGTGCTGGCGCTGGGGGAGGCGTCGGTACTGGCGCAGGTGCAGATGCAGGTGCTGGGGGAGGTGGAGGTACTGGCGCTGGGGGAGGCGTCGGTACTGGCATAGGTGCAGGTGCGGGTACTGGGGGAGGTGGAGGTACTGGCGCTGGGGAAGGCGTCGGTACTGGCGCAGGTGCAGGTGCGGGTGCTGGAGGAGGTGTAGGTGCTGGCGTAGAACTTTGGGGAGTGATGGGTGTTGCGTCTGCGGGTACTTTAATTGTTAATCGTACCAAGGGAGAGTTGGTCATTTGCCAGGTTGTGACTGTTGGCTGACCTGGTAAGTCAGACTTAAAATCAAAGACAGTCGGACTATCACCACCATTGCGATCGCTATATCTTGGCCCTTGTCCACTCACTTCAAAAGTACCCTGATACTGTTGTCCAGTATTCGGATCGGTGACAATACCAGTATAAAAGCCTCTTGTGAGTCCAAATTCATCCTGAACTACACCTTGAAATTGAGTTCCTGGTATTCTTCCTTGGTAAGTAAACGGTGTCAATTCACCAGCAGATAGGGCTGGCGAGTTGAGAATCCCATTTAAGGAAATCACCGGAATGCCTTTAAAATCGACAAAGTGATGTAGACTCCCATCCGCGCGTGTTGCTACCCTCACATAGTCTGACTGGTAGACAGGTACGTAATTGGGATTATTTCTGGAACCTGTGTTGCGGTAGTAAGTACCACTGGAATCGGTATCAATGCGAGTAACTCGGTTATTAAAATTGGGATTAAAGTTGGGAAGTTGGAGAGTTCCTGATAATGTACCAGTGCTTTGAATTGTGATTTGAGCCGAAGCGCTAGTTCCTCCTAAACCAAGGATGCAGGCTGCTAAACTGCTGCCACTAACAATCGCAAAACCCAACTTAGTAGCTGATGAACTTAATTGCATGAAAAATTAACTCCTTTTATTGATCAGGGGAGTGGGAAGTCAGGAGGGAAACAACAATGCCCCAATGCCTCTTTTTCTTTTTGCTGTTCGCTAATAGTTGGGAATTACGTACTAGGGGTTTTACCCCTGGTGATTACATTTACATCAATACAAAATTAAAACCGGAAGGTTGCTCTTAATGCCCCAACTACTAAGGGGTCATTGGCAGCGTTGTGATCAGGATTGAAAATGACAAATAAGCCTGGTGTCAAGGCAAGATTTTCATTAATTTGGGTGCGATAAAAAACTTCTACGTGGAGCGATGTATCGCTGCGTCCGCCTGGTGTTCCACCATCTGAAAAGTTAGGGAAATTGAATCCGTCGGGTAAGGTACTGGAGGTAATTTTGGGAGGTTGTCCGACGAGAATTCCTCCCAAATTGCCAGTGCGTAACAAATTAGGAAAAGCCGCAAATACCATCCAGTTTGTGGTTTCTACACTTCCTGAGAGGTCAATTGGTTTTGAGGAAGAAAAACCTCCCCAACCGCCCAACTGTAAGTTCGGGTTTACGCGCCATGCGACAGTTGCCCCGACAGCGTGGGTATTAAAAGCTGTAGTATCTGCGAAAGGTGACATTAATTGAGCGTCACCAACACCAGTTCCTAGTAAGTCATTAGGAGAGTGAGAGTACAGGTAATGTACCCCGGCATCTATATTATTTGTAGGCGCTAAAGTTAGTTGAGCGCCTGCTGTGTATCTACCACCAAATAGTCCAGCTTGATTGATATTGCCGGGAAAGGCAGGAATTTCAGCACTATAAACGCCTTGTAAACTGATGCGATCGCTAATTTGCCAGTCAAAGCCTATACCACCGGTGCCGTTACCAATATTTAAAATCGGGTTACGCTGACCAAATTGAGAAATTGCGCCATCACCAGAACCTTCTAAAGGGTTAATACCACGAAAGGTGTTAATTGGGTTGACGCCAGCCGTACCGACAACAATTCCTAAGTTATCCGATACGGAAAATCTATAAGATAAGTCATTAAGAACTAGATTATTTTCTGTATTAGACTCAAAACTCAATCTCCCCATATTGGTAAATATTAACGGTGCTGTAGATGCCAAATTGCCCGCAGATAGACCTGTTAACAGTAAATCTTTTCCTGTAAACGAAGTTGCTAAAGTTAGTTGCACGCTATTTGCAAAAGTTAGATTTGCTTGACCCCGACGTTCCGGGATTCCATCTCTGGGAAACAAATCTACATTGGTGCTATTTGTTCCCTGAATGCTAAAAATTGCTTGACCAAATAATCTAGTAGTTGGGGAAAATTGATTTGCTCGCAATTGGTCAGTCCGCTTTTCGAGTTTTTCCACACGCTGCTGTAATTGCTGTAACTCTTCCTGAAACTCGGTTTGCAATCGTTGCAATAGAATTAAATCTTCATGATTAATCTGATTATTTTTATTATTAATAATTAATGCGGGAATTTTTTCTAGGCAAGTGTTTAAACCAGCTGCAAATTCATAACGACTAATAGCATGATTACCTTGATATTTGCCAGATGGATATCCAGTAATGCAGCCATAACGCTCTACTAAAGACTGCAAAGCACCAAAAGCCCAGTCAGAAGGTTGTACATCATCCAGTTGAGACACCGATGTGACTGATGACATCTGCATCTGGTCGTCTGAGTCTGGAGAGGGTGAGGGCGATGGGGTAAATTCTGCTGTGCTTTCTAGTTCAGGTTTTTCGCTGATTACAAGCTGGGATTTCTGAGATTTAGATAAGATGGCAGCGCTTTGAGAATCAGCTTTATCTGTAATTCTCCTAAGTAAATTTTGATGCTCTTGGTTTGAGTCTGAGGAAATGTCCTGGAGACTACCATCCGAGGGCATGAATTCAGGTGATGTGATGTCAGCATCTGGGAATACTTGAGCTAATTGTCCCTGGTTTGAATGCTGTAGTGCTGTTTCTGACTCAATTACAGGCTGTTCTGGTAAGTTATTGGGCAAAGATGTCTGCCCTGCTGTCAATACACCTACCATCAGTAGACTTATATCACTCATTGTATCCCAGTTGACTGAACACCAATATTTACTTTGACAAAGCAAGTTGGTGTTCCTCAGGAATATTCCTGAAAATTGAGTAATAAAAATTACTAATATTTAAACAGATGAGTCAATAAGTTAGCAATTTGCTGATTAATAACTGTGACATCAAAACGCTGACTAGCGATCGCCCTAGCATTACTGGCTATAGTTGCAGTAATTTCTGTTTGCTGAAGACAGGTATTAATTACCTGTGCCAGTTCCTGGGATTCGCCTGGTGTTACCAGAAAACCATTAATCTCGTTTTCCACTAATTCCATTGCACCTCCAGCTTTGGCTGCAACCACAGGCCTACCGCATAACATAGCCTCAACAATCACTCTGCCAAAGGGTTCTGGGGAAGTTGAGGTATGTGCTACCAAGTCACAAGCTGCCATTAGCTGAGGAATATCTGTCCGAAACCCTAAAAATTTGACGCGGTTTTCTAGTCCCATGGCGGCAACTTGTTGATGCAATTGTTGGACATAATCTTGTTCGCCAAATAAGGCATCACCAACTAAAATTACTGTTACTTCTGGCGGACATTGGGCTAAGGCAGCAATTAAAATATGTTGACCTTTCCAAGGTGCCAAACGACTGAAGTGTCCAACTACAAATTTTCCTTGTAGTCCTAATTGTTGCTGTAAGTGGCTAATATCAGATTCAGACGTTTGATAATTTTTTACCTCAAAGCCGTTATAGACAATTTCAGTGAGTTCCGCCCGTCCTCCTGCTTGCACAAAAGCTATTTGACTAGCTTGGGAATTAGCAATTACTAATGATGCAAAACGATTCGCCAAAGTAACAGCAATACGCAGGTTAGTTTGACTGAAGTGTTCTCGGGAAAGAATATCGTGTAAATGATAAACTAAAGGACGACGAGCCAAAAAACTAGCTAGTGCGCCAATGACAAGTGCTTTTTGTGTGTTGGCGTAGATCACATCATATTCTTTAGCTGTTTGTACTACCTTGGCTAGTAGGGGCGCAAGTTGTCCTAAACTTGCCAACGCCTGCAACAAATTACTTTGTTTACGAACTGCGATCGCCTCAGTTGCGAAAACTTCTACCGGGATATGATGCTGTTGTAGTAATGTTTTGAAAGGGCCGTCTGCAAATAAACCTACCAAAGCGCGATCGCGATATGGTTTAGCAATATCTATTAAACACAGTTCTGCACCGCCTGGTTTACCACTTTGGTCTAAGAATAGTATTTTCATATAATCTCCGGGAAGATCCAGATTTAAGCTAAGAGAATTTGCCGCACTTGTTGGGCTACTTGCTGCCAGTCAAAGTTAGTCACTGCGTAATGGCGACAGTCTTGTCGTGCAGGGATTGATAATTTGCCCAAAAGGATCTGTGCTAATTTTTCGGCAATAGCTGAAGCTTCAGTAGAAGTAGTAATTAAATCTGGCGAAAATGATGATAAAATTTCTGGCATTCCCCCAACAGGGGTACATAAAACTGGCGTACCACAAGCTAAAGATTCAACAATTGCTAATCCAAATCCTTCAAAAGATTGACTGGGCATCACAGTTAATTCAGCAGCTTGGTAAGCTATAGGTAATTGTGCCTCAGGTAGAAATCCTAAAAATTTAACGTGATTTTCTAATCCCAATTCTTGCACCTGTTGCTGTAGTGTAGCTTGCAGATGACCCCGACCTGCGATCGCGAGCCAAACATCGGGTACTTGTGGCTTAATTATTGCTAGTGCTTGTAATAATTTATCAATTCCAACTCGATGCACTAAACGGCGGGATGTAAACAAAATCCGGCGATTATCAGGCCAGTTTAGCTGCTTACAAGCTTCTTGGGGTGATAAGTTTGGTTGAAACCAATGAATATTCACTCCACCAGGAATAATATGAATTTTGCTCCAAGGTACTTGATATTGTTGATGTAATATATTACCGAATGCTCTACTGAGAACAATAAAGCGATCGCAACGATTATAAGTATTTTGTTCTATCCAGCGCTTCAGCCAAATACTGAGTTTACTATTTACCGTCTCTTGCTGACTTTCAGATGCCCAAGGGCCATGAAAGTTAAAAGTTATAGGCACTCCCTTAGGTAAAAGATCCAAAATAGGAAAGCTGTATAATGCAAAATGCAGATTAATCGCATCTGGCTTGCCGAGTCGTGTTTTCTTGAAGTTATTACGAATAGATCCTAGTCGCTGCCAAATTGTACTATCTGGATTAGCCAAATTAGTTAGCTTAATTGGCGAATTTAATTCAGTTTCTGGTAGACCAACTCCACATAGTTCTACCTGGTCTTGATTGGCTGCTAATCTATGAGTTAATTCATAAATATACCTTTCTAGTCCTCCGGGAGTTTTAGGAAACCAGCCTATTCCCAGAGTGAGAATAGATGCAGATGTTGTTGAATTTAAATTTTCTTTTTTACCTTCCACCTACTTAGCTCCTATGATGTATTGAGCGTAGATATGTTTACTTCCCTACCAAACTCAACCGCTTCTTTTTGAATTGAGCAGTAACTTAATTGATGCTATTAGTACTTATATCCAGCCATTATCTACATCATCAGTACTTTTCACGTCATACTCTGTAGAGATTTCGCTCAAAAGCATCAATACATTTTTTAAATAAAACACTAATTTATAATCTATTTATTTTGCTCTGTCAATAAGTGTAATTTTATTACCTAGAGAGCATTTGCTATAAGATATACAACATTTTTGTTGCAGATAAACATACTTATTACTCTCATAATCTTGCTAAGTATTTAACTTGTAAATAAAAATGCTTATAAATAATATAGTGGTCTGAAATCAATTGTGAAAATCTCTCTATTTTCTTCCTCTGTGTCTCTGCGGTATGCGCTGCTTCAACGTTTACCAAAAATTTATTTTCACAAATTAAATAGAACTGCTATATAGGAACCCGGCTTGAATTTTGAATAAAATTACGTGTAGGATTTTAGTCTTGGTAAAGGTGCATTACGGCGGTAACATAGCCTACATGTCAGTTAAAAAACAAATAGTAATCCTATATAATATGGAGATTTTGTATTAATATTTACTCTTTTATTTCAAAAGTAAATATTAATACACTAGATAAATATAAATTTAAAAGTTTGTGTAGTTTTGATGAATTTTTGGTAAATATGACAATTTCAATCTCAACTATTTGTTATTTATGTATAGATGATGCTAAAAGAAAGATTAGTAAATAGAAACTTTGAAACTGGGTGCTGAAAAGATGACAGTCCTAAACAAGCAAGAGTCTATAGTTTCAAGGGGAGCATTCCAGGATTATTAATTGCTGAATTTTGTTGACCATTTAAATATTTAGCTAATACAGATTTACAAGTACAGTCAAAAATCGGTATTGCTAATTTGCAAGTATTAATTTGACTCAAGCTAAGGCAAAGTAGCGCGTTGCTTGAGTTATCAAAGTTGTAGCGATTGTTGTTGCCAAAATTGAAAAAATTGTTTTGCATGATGTCAATTCATACTCAGAAACAGCATGGCAAAAACTGGCTCTCCCAGAGTGGTTATGATAAAATACTAAGAAAAAAGCAAATATATCTCAATACAATTAGCAGTGATTGGTGGGAACAACCCAAGCGGGGAAGGAAATACAGAAGTAATTGAAAAGATAAAAGACAATAAATATTAAAAATAAAATTACCATTTTAATAAATATGCCTTCTAATCCCTTACTTCATTTTATTACTAAACTGATTAATATTGAAGATATCAAGGTAGTGAATTACGATTTTATCACCGACGATGAAATCGTAATTGAAATC
>JADEXK010000136.1 GCA_015207155.1 Nostocales cyanobacterium LEGE 11386
TCGAGCTGCTACTTGTCTGATTGAGGTGTTTCCTTGTTCGTAAGCTCGGACTATTTTTTCTCGAAAATCGATGGAGTAAGGTTTCATTTTTAGTTTTGATGCACTGATTTTAATGTACTACACTTACCTGCAATCTGCTGTATATTTTAATTTATATCAAGAAACCTTATTTTGACCTCACCCCCAGCCCTTCTCCTTCATCAAGGAGCTACTTAGATACAACCGCCCTGAATGTATCTTCCCACAAGCTTTTTGCTCGCAGAGAACCAATTAAACATCTCCTGATTGGTTCACCAAAGGTAGTAACGAGTACGATTCACTAGTTGCAGGTCGTCGGCTATGCAGACGTTGGTGACTGGAGTGCGCTGTTACCAACAGCTAATCCGGGTGAGGTGATAAGTATTTTAGTTCGTCAGATTTTCATGCCATAGTGGGAATTTCTGGAGACGCAATATTTCGCGTCTCTCTTGAGGAATTCAATACAAACAAGCGATTAAATCAATCAAGGTGTATGGTAAACGGGTGCAACTTCAATTAATCCGTACTTTCACAAACCCATCACTGTACGATAATGAAGCTCCAATTGTGCCACAGTTGGAGATTTGCGTTTTGTCTGCCACTGACTACAATTAAATAATTCTTGCCGTAAGTTATCAACATTAATTGTTGTCACTTTACCGTCAGTAATAATTTGTTTACCATTTACCCAAGCGCTATCAACAACATTTGTCGGACGACCTAAAACTAATAACCCGATGGGATCTGTACGGGGAAGTAATGATAAGTTGGTGAGGTCATAAAGCACTAAATCGGCTTGTTTACCCACAGTGAGGGAACCGATTTTATCTGCCATATTTAGTCCCTTTGCACCGCCTAAGGATGCCATTTCTACTGCTTGTCGGGGTGTGATCCAGTGCTGATAATCTAAATCTGTAACGTTGTGCAAGATAGAACCAATTTTGATGGCTTCTAGCAAATCTTGAGAATCGTTACTGGAAGCACCATCACAACCAAAAGTCACATTTACTCCAGCTTGACGATATTTTAAAATCGGGGCGATGCCACTACCTAAACGCAGGTTACTTAAGGGGTTGTGAACAACTGTAGATTCAGTTTGCGCCAGGATAGCAACATCAGCATCACTTAACCAGACGCAATGGGCTAGAGAAGTGCGATCGCTTAAATATCCGATACGTTTAAGATGTTCAACAGCAGTACAACCGTATTTTTCTTGGGCGAGTTTTTCCTGTGCCCTAGTTTCCAGTAAGTGGGAGTGACGACAAAGATGATAGCGATCGCTTAACTCAATACATCCCTCAAATAAGGCATCAGTACACAACTGTATCCCTGTCGGTGCTACTAACATACTCACACCCTCATCCGGGCGATGAAATTGTCTCACCGCTTCTTCTATAATTTCTAATGTGGCCGCAGTTGAGCGAAAATAAGGTTCATGGGTTTGTGCTGATTCCCCAGAGGGAATACCTGCGGCGAGGGATTGATCTTGAATGAGGGGTGCAATAAAGGCACGAATTCCTACTTCTTGGTAAGCGCGAGTTGCGGTGGCGATGGTTTCTAATTCTTGTCCAGGAATTAACACCAGATGATCTACTACACTCGTCCCGCCAGATAGTAGGGTTTCTGTTGCTGTTCCCAAGGCACTGAGATAAACTTGTTCGGGATCAAGAGGGGCAAAGTCGTATAATTCCGCTAGCCATAATTCTAAAGGAAAGATTGACATAATTCCCCGTTGCCACATTTCTGATGAGTGGGTGTGGGCGTTGACGAAACCAGGCAGTAATAGCTTATTGCTACCATTAAAGACAGTGCCGCTCACATCTAAATCAGGTGCTATGGCGGCTATCTTACCCTCTACAACCTGCACATCTACAGTTGCATAATCGTCATCGGTGACTATCAAAACATTCTTAATAATGAAATTCACGTTATTTAACCTTGATTAAGTTATCGAACACGTAGTAACAATTCAAGTTACAAATTTAAAGATGGTCTTGGGTGTTGTCATTTATGAATCTGTCTTCTCGGACATTGGGAGTTGCACCAAATGCGTGGACTGTGAATCAGGCGATCGCAGATATCACTCGTCCTCAAAAGACCCCACAACCCGTTATCTTATCAACAGAAACCAAAAATCTGCGCTTGGACTTGGCAAAAACCGCCATCCTCGTTATTGATATGCAAAACGACTTCTGTCACCCCGATGGTTGGTTAGCACATATCGGCGTGGATGTCACACCAGCAAGTCAGCCCATCGAACCTTTAAATAGGTTACTTCCAAAACTGCGTGCAGTTGGTGTGCCGGTAATTTGGTTAAACTGGGGGAATCGTCCCGACTTATTAAATATTAGTGCTGGTTTACATCACGTGTACAACCCCACAGGGGACGGCGTGGGATTGGGCGATCCATTACCCAGCAATGGTGCTAAAGTACTCATGGCAGGTAGTTGGGCGGCGGCGGTGGTAGACGAACTCCAACAGCTACCGGAAGATATTCGTGTGGATAAATACCGCATGAGTGGGTTTTGGGATACACCTTTAGATAGTATTCTGCGGAACTTGGGAATAACGACACTATTATTTGGGGGTGTCAATGCTGATCAATGTGTGATGACCACGCTATGTGATGCCAACTTCTTAGGTTATGACTGCATTTTAGTTAAAGATTGTACTGCTACGACTTCTCCTGAGTATTGTTGGCTGGCGACTTTATATAACGTCAAGCAATGTTTCGGTTTTGTGACTGACTCGCCAGCGTTTCTCAAAGTGCTTCCTTCCTGAGTGGGGAGTATTTACAGTTATCAGTTGAAAGGGGATAAATATATGCATGCTACTAGATGTGTAATTCCTGTGATCAAGTCTCCCAAAGACTATCAAACATATCGTATTAGTCCACATGATTCTAATCGACTAGCGATTATTTTTGATTCCATCAATGCTAATACTTCTTTGACTTGCTGCATCGAAATTTTTGATGTGGGTGGGCAAACACCGCCAAATCGTCATCAATGGGCGGTGGAAATGTTTTTTGTCCTCAAAGGGGAAGCCATAGCTATGTGTGATGGTAAAAGTGTCCAAATTAAAGCCGGGGATAGTTTGTTAGTACCTCCCACTGGCACTCATTTAATTAAAAATATAGGTAATACCCGCTTATACACTTTGACTGTGATGGTTCCCAATGAAGATTTTTCCGAATTAATTCGCAGTGGGATTCCTGTAGATTTAGATGCGGAAGATATGGCAGTTTTGGGGAGATTAGATGCTTTAATGCCTTGTTAGTAATTTATGACTTTCTTGGTTTGTTTTTCCATGTTTTGCATAAGTAAATCCCGTTAAGTAGAAAACCCTGGTTAATCAAGGAGACTACGAACAGCTTTACCACCACGATTAAGAACATGGGATAACTACTATGAACATATACGACAGGGTCGTTATTGCCTACGATAAGAATCTTGAAAACTTTCATATGGCAACTGCGATCCGAGGAATGCTAGAGTGTTACGGACTCAACGTCTCTCTGGTCTGGCTCAACGAAAAGCACAATGCTATAGACTTTCTGGCGGGGCATGCCCCAAAGGCTGACTACACAATCCTCTGCGCGCACGGCATTGGGCATGAGAATCGTATCTGGTTCACGGTTATCGAGAAGATGACAGGGACAGACTACTGCTACGAGGAGGTAGAGTTCAACCTGACGCCGGACAACATCGTAGAGTATGTCAAGAACGCTGGCGGTACATTCATTACTACGGCCTGCGACTCGGGCCGTCAGGTGTTCGCGAAAGCTTTTTTGGACGTGGGTTACCGGGCATTCATCGCTCCTGAAGTGGCGGTGGACTTAACTTCATCCGTGATGTTCATCTGCGGCTTCTTCTGCAACATGCTGGCTCACGCCCGTGACATCCACAAGGCCACCTATACGGAGCGTGAGGCAGTCGAGCGCGCAGCAGCGATCCAGCCTTTCCCGGACGGAACCGCCGCCTTCCGGTACTTTGGCGGAGACCACAACGGTTGCGTAGCGGTCTAACATACATAATACAGCGGACGGTATAGAGATCTTGGTGGGGATACATGAGTTTCTCGCCGCTGCTGACTACAACGGTTATACGGCTTCATTAGATCCCGATATAATGTAGACAGATATTCTCCCACATACCGTTTTTATGGACTACCAACACATCATCACTATTGAGCCTGGAAAGCGCAGTGGCAAGCCATGTATTCGGGGAATGCGAATCAAAGTGTACGATATTTTAGAATATTTGGCAGGTGGGATGACCGAGCCGGAAATTCTTGAAGATTTTTCTGAACTCACTTCGGAAGACATCAAAGCTTGTCTTGCGTTTGCAGCTGATCGTGAGAAAAAGATATTTGTGGCATCACTGTAAAACTGCTATTGGATGAAAACCTATCAGACCGAATTATTCACAGAATTGTCTATCTGTATCCGGATTCTGAGCATATCAAGACGTTAGGACTGATCAATACGGATGATGTGGATATCTGGGAATATGCAAAGACAAATGGATTTGTGCTTGTTTCCAAAGATTCTGACTTTCACCAGCGCAGTTTACTCTATGGTCATCCACCCAAGTTTATTTATCTTCGGATTGGCAATTGCGCAACATCATCGATTATTCAAATTTTGAGAGATAATTTTGACACAATCATTCAATTTGAAAGTAGCGAAACGGAAAGTCTTTTGGTGTTGACGTAGTGTGGAGCCGCCACATAACAACCCGCTTGCACGCCGACCGTATCGGGTTGGCTGGTTGAGTCCGAGAGGTTGCTAGCGGCAGGTGAAGCGGAACGTTATGCCGCTGAGTCTTCGGTGAAGAGGCAACCAAAAGGCTATTTGTCGATGTTTAAGATTGAATTATTTTAAGGTTTCGGTAGGGCGGTAGGTGAAGGGTGTCTGCACAAAGCTCGATACAAGCGGCTTCAGGTTACTAGTATTACGCTAGCTGTCTGTACAACCATTCTCTCGGCTTTGTCTGCTAGCAAAGTTCTTGGTCAGTATGTTTTCTCCTTTGCCGATATATCGAGCCACCTGGTGTTTCTTGGCAATTGTTTATGCCTTAACCCGTCAAGTCGCCTTAGCCTATACAATTCACACAACACCTGTAGAAGAAATTAATCAACAATAGCAAGCTTTTCAAGCTTGACTAAAAGAGTTGGGAGAAGCATCTCCATCTGAGGTGAAGGCAGTCTTGGATAAACGAGAAATAGTTCAGCCAGAAGAAGAACTAAACCCTGAGATTGTTGCCCGTTTTCAACAGCGTATCCGTGATGCTTCAAAGGCTTGAGGTTGGTTGAGTAACGAGTGCTAACAAATCGCTACACCGGAACGCCGCAGGCTGATCGGTTGAGTTTTCAGTTATCTGTGTCCGGTGAGCGTGAACGTTGGGCTGCTTTACGCCCCTGGTGAGACGTACTTTAAGCAGGGTGCAACGCGAAAAAGTTGGGTCAAGCAGGATAAAGTCTAGCAGTCAAAATGGACTCACAAAAAGTTGACCAACTTCCCGCAGCCCATTGACATCGAGCGTGCAATATTGCTTCAGCATTTTCTAACAACCAGAACTTGCCATTACCTTTAAGCCGCAGATTGACCACTTGGCGAATTAAACTCTCAATGGCACCACTGCCAATAGGCATCTTCATTGCCGCTAGTTGAGAATAGTTCAATCGCCCTTGTTCAGAGGATTTTTGGAGATACCGAATTTGGGAGTTCATGGTTGAGCGTTGCTCATGACTAGCATTTTGACTCAAAATCTGCATTTGTTGAATCAGCTCCTGTGCTTGTCCTCTTTTAAGGGTAGAGCGTGCAGTTTTAAACCAAGCAATTCGTTGTTTTGGTTGAGTAAAAGCAGTATCGGCAAACGACTGTAAATATTCTGTGGCATGGTAAAAGTCAAGTAACTGGTGTATGGATTCTGGTGGACAACCGAGACGTAGCGAAGCTCCTCTGAAAGAGGCTCGCTCTAGTCAGTCAGCAAAACAGTTATGGCAATCTCTACCGCCAGTATATCGTCAGTGTGCAATTTGTTACACCGACTTTTGGGAAGCGTATGAACAGATTCTACCCAGTAAAAGACATAAAGCGGTAGGCAAAGACAGTGGAAAGACTAGCTATATTGAAAGATTTAACAACACTCTCCGGCAACGAGTTAGACGTTTAGTTCGTAAAACATTGTCATTCTCTAAAATACTAGACAACCATATTGGTGCTATTTGGTATTTTGTTCATCACTACAATGCTAATTTAAGAAACTAAATCATTACTATGCACTACTACCCATTATGCAACGCCTTCAATCGTAATCATTTATAAATGCCAATACATTAAACGCTAAGGTAGCCTTGTTACTCAGAGATAAATTTTTACTTATATATCTAATTTAATATTTGTTTAATATATGTCTATCTAAAGTAAATCACTTTGGCATTAATACCTGTAAACTGATTTCAATACCTGAATAACTGTACTAGCAAAAACACGAAATAGCCATCAAGTCACCAAAATTTATTCATCTTAGTTTTGCTATATACAAGTAGTCATTATCGACTAACTAAGTATAGTAAAAGTTTTCATATACGCTGCAAAAAACATTAAGTTTTACTTGCATTAGTTTTTGCGTACACAAACATAAAAATTCACTGGAGAGAAATTTTATGTCAGATTTTTTTAATCAAGTTACTCGCCGCAAATTTATCTTCACAGCCGGAGCATCGGCTAGTGGTGGTATTGAAGGTGGTCAATGGTAAATGCCTATGCCCCATCTAATTACAGAAGGTTTAATTACTAAGGGTAATCAAAAAATTCCCATGTATGTATTATGTCAGTTAATTACACATGGAAATGGAATTGCGATCGCCAACAAACACCAAGGTAGCGGATCGGTTTAGAATTAGCGAGAGCTAAGGCTGTATTCTCCAAACTTAAAGCCTCACCCACGCCCTTCACAGCCGCCCAAACATTCCCAGCCGTTAACCAAGATTTTTGGATTCGCTACTGGTTAGCAGGCGGTGGTATTGACCCCGATATTGATGACAGATCAATGGCCGCTTTGTATTGGAAAGATGAAAAAGGTAGTGTTTCAGGGCAAACGCATCTAAAGTAGAATAATCCTTTAATAACAAGGGTTTTGGCATTTTTAAATTTAGCCTATTTTTTTGCCAATATCCTTATCTAGCAAAAGTTTCAGAAATACCGTGCGTTTGCCCTGATAGATGTCTGTCTTCTGTTCGATATCAATATCAAGTTTGAGCGACCCAGTCTCTCTCCTTCAGACACTCTCCATTCACAGGTGAATTTCTGACAGGTTTTTCCGTAGCGGCGGGCAAGTAAGTACCCGCCACCACCACAAACATTCGATCAGCATGGAGCGTACGCCATGAACAAGTTTGACTCAACTAAACTGCCGGCCAAATTTGTCAATACCAGCGAAGGCTGGCTAGTGCAGGTATATAGCAGCGATCGCCGCCTGCTCTGCGTGCTCGAGTCGTCTCACGCCTGGACTTTCTTGTTGGGCTGTGGGTTCGGTCTCCTACTGGCGGTGGGGTGGTTTAACCTCGCCAGTTACAGTCCATCCACAACTTATGAACCGTCAACAAATCCCCCTGAAATGTGGATTGATTAGCTCAGTCATTGCTAGAAGAATGGTGTCCACGCAACTCCTGTTCCCGATTTGGCTGATCCCACACTGTCCTCGGTGCAATATCCGTGTATGGAGAAAATTCTGTGATCGCAATTTACACTGACCAGAGATATACGGGTTTTCTGAAAATAAAGGGAAAACTTATGATTTGAATTTGAAATTACTTGGCATATCCATGTAAAGCGATCGCAAATTTGTGCGAATTTAAGGATGTGACTTAAGTACATAGAATTTTGGGTCTTAACAGATATTGACCTATAGAAGTTACTGGAGGACAGCAACACCTTCCAGGTTCATTTGGAGAGCGGCTATCTCTGAACCCCCTGCCGACATGTGTTACGCGAACACCTGTCGGCAGAGTTGAAGCGCTGTACCCTTACTTCTTAAAGCTCACTTATCACAATAATCGCTCTTTTTTAGAGGAGGCAGAAGAAGGTATTCATGGATTTTTTGTCCTTGTTCTTAATGGACTTCATTAAGCAGTTGCAGTCCCCAACACTCGGGTTTTTGATTGGTGGTATGGTCATTGCCGCTCTCGGTAGCCAATTGGTAATTCCAGAGGCGATTTCTCAGATCATCGTCTTCATGTTGCTCACCAAAATCGGTCTGACCGGTGGTATTGCGATCCGCAATTCCAACCTGACGGAGATGGTGTTACCCGCACTGTTTTCTGTAGCAGTAGGGATTCTTGTTGTATTCATCGCGCGCTATACGTTAGCCAAGCTGCCGAAGGTCAAAACCGTAGATGCGATTGCGACTGGGGGGTTGTTTGGTGCTGTGAGTGGCTCTACTATGGCCGCCGCCCTGACGCTACTGGAAGAACAAAACATCCAATACGAGGCATGGGCTGCCGCACTCTATCCCTTCATGGATATCCCAGCTCTCGTAACGGCGATTGTGGTGGCCAACATTTATCTCAACAAGAAGAAGCGTAGTGCAGCAGCCCACTCTACCGTGCAGGAGTCTTTCAGCAAGCAGCCAGTTGCAGTAGGCGATTATCCCGATCAGCAAGATCATCCCAGCAGCCGGCAAGAGTATCTCAGCAAGCAGCAGAAGCCTGCGGATAATCGGGTCAAGATATGGCCGATTGTGCAGGAAAGCCTCCAGGGTCCTGCCCTATCGGCAATGTTGCTCGGCATTGCTCTTGGCCTGTTCACCCAGCCAGAAAGTGTCTATAAAAGCTTCTACGATCCCCTCTTCCGCGGCTTGCTTTCGATCTTGATGCTGGTCATGGGTATGGAAGCTTGGTCAAGGATTGGTGAACTGCGCAAGGTAGCCCAGTGGTACGTCGTGTATAGCGTGGTGGCACCTCTGGTGCATGGGTTCATCGCCTTCGGTCTCGGCATGATTGCCCACTACGCCACGGGATTCAGCCTGGGCGGTGTTGTGATCCTCGCTGTTATTGCCTCCTCCAGTTCAGATATCTCCGGTCCGCCCACGTTGCGCGCCGGTATCCCGTCAGCCAATCCCTCTGCCTACATCGGTGCCTCCACAGCCATCGGTACACCCATTGCGATCGGCTTGGCAATACCGCTCTTCCTCGGGTTCGCCCAGGCGATAGGCGGCGGCTAATCCCAGACGGGTCTGTGGTCTGTCGGCGCTCCCTTGGCTCGGCAGACCAAGCGACTCAATATATAAGATCAATTACGGTAAGGAGGTAATCAACATGGCCAAGCCAGCTAAAAAGCTCGTCATCGTCACTGAAAAGATTCTGCTGAAAAAGATCGCCAAGATCATCGAAGAAGCCGGGGCAACCGGTTATACGGTTATGGCAACCGGTGGTAAAGGCAGTCGCAACGTGCGCTCGTCAGGACAACCCAACGTTTCTGACACCGAGGCGAATATAAAATTCGAGGTGCTCACCCCGGATCGGGATATGGCCGAGAATATTGCAGATCAGGTCGCAGTGAAGTTTTTCCTCGATTTTGCGGGCATTATCTATATCTGTGACGCGGAGGTACTGTACGGGCACAGTTTCTGTGGACCAGACGGCTGTTGAATCGATACGACACAGACCTAAAAAGCCGGGGCATGACTCCGGTTTTTAGTAGCCGTATTTCTTGCCTGCGGGACTTGGGTCTCATCCTTCTTTCAAGAAACACATTCGGTGGGGTGGGAAAGAGGAATGAGTTCTAAGCCAAGAGCCTGAGCTTGTTGCTGGAGGTTTTTGAGCATCAGTTCCTGGTATTTTTGCTCATAGTAGTCCATACCAGGA
>JADEXK010000137.1 GCA_015207155.1 Nostocales cyanobacterium LEGE 11386
TGTCATTGACGGAGTTCAAAATAGAGGAGAAAAGGGAAACTACAGTACGCAACGTGTAAGATTTAACTCTTATTCTTCTGCTTAATTGTTTGTTACATACTTATAAATTTTCTCCACGGCTTACTTAGTTTTCAATTAAAAATATGATTTAAGAAGGGGTAAACTGAAATTTATGGCAGATCAGGTTCTTTTGAATCAATAGGAGTAACAAGTAATCGTGCCTAAATACATCATGTGGGGAACTTACTGTGAAGACGTTCTGGAAAAACGCGACCCCTACCGTCAAGCACATTTAGACGGATTAGCAAAACAGAAAGAATCCGGTGTACTAATTACTATTGGCCCCACCAAGGATGTCACGAAAGTTTTTGGCATTTATGAAGCTGAAAATGAAGCAACTGTGCATCAGTTGATTGAAAATGACCCATACTGGAAAAATGGCATCTGGACTGAATATTTGGTTAAAGAGTGGATACAAGCTTTTTAAATACTTAGATATTTTGATGCATATTTAATATTTTCTGTAAATATGCCAATTTAATTACTGTCCACTAAATCAACGTGAGTTCGACAAGTGGAAAAAACCCCTCTCCAAACCTCTCCCCTGCTAGGAGAGAGGCTTCAAAACCTTAATTTCTCGTTGAGCTTTCAAGATATTTAAGCCCCTCTCCGTGTCGGAGAGGGGTTGGGGTGAGGTTCATCGAATTCACGTTAAATCAGCTAAATCATCTCAAAAATCACATCTTCAATTCCTGCTTTTAGTAGATGCGATGAGAATTTTGTTAGTGTAAATAATAAAATGTCTCCGTTGTTGCATAAACTAAAACAGCAATTCATTTGCGACTGCAAAAAATTTAATTGCTCAACAAGGTACTACCATGAATCGAATCTTAAAACGTACACTTTTACCTGGCCTCATGGCTGCAAGTTTAACTAGTGTCACTTTAATTCCTGCTCAACCAGCTGCTGCGGACACATTACTTAGGGATGCGGGGGCTGGAGCTGCTACTAGTGCGGCATCGGGAGCTATTAGAGGATGTGGTTCTTTGCTCAACAATGCGGTTAAAGGTGCTGCTGCTGGGGCTGCTGTCAATGCGGCTAATAGTAGTAGACGCAACCGCAGAAACCCTAGCTTAGTTCGCAACGTTGCAGTTGGGGGAACTGCGGGTGCAGTAGCTGGTGCAATTACTCGTGGTTGCAGAGATCCCCTGGGAAATGCTGTAGATGGTGCAGCTGCAGGTGCAGTTATCCATCTTTTGAACAATAGAAGATAAGTGGCAATTTGTGAGTTTTAATCGAGTTTTAGATTTGAAATTTTGGATTTTTAATTATTCAATTTAAAATCCAAAATCGTGTAATTTCTGTCTGAATATCTGGCAGATTTATCTGAAGTTATTAGTAGGTGATATATCAACCTACTAATAATTTTTATTCCAAAGAGTTTGGTTCAATGAACTGTCTATTGGCTCTGACGAAACAATTGCTTGGGGTTTTCCCTTGATGGTTCACTATCTTCACCCGTAGCCAAGGGTTACCTTGTGCATCCCGCAGAATAGGTTCTTGAGAATTGTTAGTACCTGCATCAGCTTGGAGCAAGTCATTTGCTTGAAATTGCTTGATGATGCGTTGATGGAGTCCGGGAGCGCTACGGCAATTTAGTCTGCTGCTACGAATATTAGTAAACCAGGATAATAAGACAGCTTGGCTACCATCAGGAAATTTGGTAATAGCTGAATTGTAGTTGCCTTGAAAGTCAGGCGTTGGTATCTGCCGTTCTTGAGCTAAGGAGGGCAGAGAAATTACACAAATGAAACTGGCGATCGCGATCGCAGTACGAAACATAATTCAAGTCTCCCAGGTCTAATATGGATGATTACATCCTGGTGAGCATCAATTTCGGTAACTTAGGTGCGATCGCCTGCAATGCCATAACTCATTGTCCTGAGGGGAAATTACCACAAACAGTTCAAAAGCCCATAACAAAAAATTTTTGACTTTTGTTCGCGTAGCGGCACTAGCCCTTTAAAGCCTTTCTAAAATTACGTCGATATGATTTATTAGCAATAAATAAAGCCGGCCATAGTAATGATAAACCAAGGCGATTAGGTAAAGTTTGACTAAAATTAGTCCGTTCAAACCCACTCCAGAACTTCCAAATACCGGCTACATAAACTACAATCAAACCAAAAACAATTAAGTTACTCATTCCCATCGACTCCCTTAGTAACTGATAGAATTTGAGTTACGTATAATCACATCATGCAGGCTACGCAGTACCTACACTGAGAATATATGACTAAATTCCTCAGTATTCAACATTTGAGTCACTTAATCATACATGCTCTGATTCCAGTGTAAATTAGACCCTTGTATTGCAGCTAGTTAATATTTACCAAAGTTCAATACCTATTGCCACAATAGAATATAGGCAAAAGTAAGACTAATTAAAACACAAAAAGTCACAAGAGTGTTCTTTCTGTGCATGTTCCTTGTTGCCTCAAAAACTTCCAGGCACTATCGTCTGTAAAGTGTTGTTAGAATAACTCAGCACAGGCTCTCAGCGCAGCTATCCCCGCAGGGCTTGACAGCACTTTCTCGAGTGTCCCTGAACAGATAAGTTAGCGTGATAAGTAAATTTGCTTATTTGTCCTCAGATGCTTCTTATGGAAGTTCCTCAAATATCAATATCCATAGGAGACTAAAGAAAGAATACACAACATACTCTCATGGGTTTGAAAGCAGCAAATGCTGCAAATAGCTAAGGAGGATTTATGCGTGCAGTACTGATGGCAGGCGGTTCGGGAACGCGACTTCGCCCATTAACTTGTGATCTGCCCAAACCGATGGTGCCTATTCTGAATCGACCAATTGCCGAACACATCATCAATCTGCTCAAACGACATCAAATTACAGAAGTTATTGCTACATTGCATTATTTACCAGATGTCTTGCGAGATTACTTTCAAGATGGTAGTGATTTTGGCGTCCAGATGACCTATGCGGTCGAAGAAGACCAGCCACTAGGTACGGCAGGTTGTGTGAAAAATATTGCCGAACTCCTTGACGAAACATTTTTAGTGATTAGCGGCGATAGCATCACAGATTTCAACCTGAAAGCTGCAATCGAATTTCACAAACAAAAACAGTCAAAAGCTACTTTGGTTTTAACTAGGGTTCCCAACCCGGTTGAATTTGGAGTGGTGATTACCGATGAACAAGGAAATATTAATCGCTTTTTAGAAAAACCTTCCACTAGTGAAATTTTTTCCGATACCGTCAACACTGGCATTTATATTCTCGAACCAGAAGTTTTAGAGTATTTGCCATTTAATACTGAAAGCGACTTTTCTAAAGACTTATTTCCTCTATTGCTGGCCAAAGGTGAACCAATGTATGGTTACATTGCCCAAGGTTACTGGTGTGATGTCGGTCACTTAGATGCTTATCGTGAAGCTCAATATGATGCTTTGGATCGTAAAGTAAAACTTGACTTTGCTTATCCAGAAATTGCCAATGGGTTATGGGTAGGTCAAAATACTTATATTGACCCCACAGCTACTATTGAAACTCCAGCAGTTATTGGTGACAATTGCCGCATTGGGGCAAGAGTGCAGATTGAGGGTGGAACCATTATTGGGGATAATGTCACCATTGGTGCTGATGCTAACTTGAAGCGGCCGATTTTGTGGAATGGGTCAATTATTGGAGATGAAGCCCATTTAAGTGCTTGCGTGATTTCCCGTGGTACTCGTGTAGATCGCCGCGCTCATGTATTAGAAGCATCTGTAGTAGGTTCGCTTTCCACTGTGGGAGAAGAAGCCCAAATTAGTCCTAACGTCCGCGTTTGGCCTAGTAAAAAAATTGAGTCAGGTGCAATTTTAAACATTAATTTGATTTGGGGTAACACTGCCCAAAGAAATTTATTTGGGCAACGTGGTGTACAAGGATTAGCCAATATTGACATTACCCCAGAGTTTGCTGTGAAATTGGGAGCCGCTTACGGTTCTACTTTGAAACCCGGTTCTAAGGTAACTGTCTCCCGTGACCAGCGTAATATCTCTCGCATGGTTACCAGGTCATTAATTGCTGGTTTGATGTCGGTAGGTGTTGATATTCAAAACCTGGATGCAACAGCTATTCCCATAGCGCGGACAGTGATCCCCACAATGTCGGTGGCTGGCGGTATTCATGTGCGGGTACATCCAGATCGCCCTGATTATATCCTGATTGAATTTATGGATGCCAAGGGGATTAACATCTCCAAAGCCCTAGAAAAGAAAATTGAGGGTGCTTACTTTAAAGAAGATATGCGGCGATCGCAAATTCATGAAGTTGGCGATGTCTCTTACCCCAGCCAAGTAATTGACCGTTACTGCACTGCCTTTGAAAAGCTGTTAAACGTTGATACTCTCCGCAACAGTCGGGCAAAAGTGGTGATTGACTACGTTTATGCTGTTTCTGGGGCAGTTCTACCGCTCATGTTAGATAAATTTGGCGCTGATGCAGTGGTGTTGAATGCCAGTGTAAATAAAACTGCTATGTCCACCACTGACCGCGAAGGACTGCTGACTCAACTAGGTCATGTAGTGGAGGCGTTAAAAGCTAACTTTGGTGTGCAAGTATCAGCTAATGGGGAACAGCTAATCTTAGTTGATGAATCAGGCTACCCTATCCGGGGGGAAACTTTAACAGCAATGATGGTAGACATGATATTAACATCCAACCCCAGAGGTACGGTAGTTGTCCCAGTTCACGCTTCCAGTGCGGTAGAACAAGTTGCCCGTCGCCACGATGGTAGGGTAATTCGTACCAAAGCCAATCCTACAGCCTTGATGGAGGCTTGTCAGAAAAATCCCAATGTAGTACTGGGAGGTAGTGGCGAAACTGGTTTTATTTTCCCGCAGTTGCATCCGGGATTTGATTCTATGTTCTGTATTGCCAAGCTCATTGAGATGCTGACTATTCAAGAGCGATCGCTGGCTACAGCTCGTTCAGAATTGCCCCGTGTGGTTCATAAAGCTTATACAGTCCGTTGTCCTTGGACAGCTAAAGGCGCGCTGATGCGTTACTTGGTGGAAACACACCCAGCCCAAAACTTAGAGTTAATCGATGGAGTGAAAATTTGCCAACCCTACGATGACAGTTGGTTGTTAGTGTTGCCAGATGCCAGTGAGCCTTTAGTACATTTGTATGCTAATAGCAACGATCGCGACTGGGTGGATGAGACTTTGAGAAACTACCGCTCCCGTGTTCAAGCGTTTGTGGAACGACAACAAGAACAGCAACCTGCTGAGGTGTAATTATGTAGTTATCAGTAGTCAGTTTCTGGTCTCTGGATACTGATAACTGCTCACAATCAACCCTTGGTCGTTTCCCAAAAAGCTAAAAGAATGTGTTTATTAGTACCTAGGAACAGCAATTATCGGGCTTGATTCACTTTCCTCACCCATGATTTTTTAAACTAGGCAGTGGGTGTGAATAAGATGCCTTTTCCGAAAAATCACAAATTGAATTAAATGGACAAAAACGGCAGTGAGTCCCAGGATTAGGAGGAAATATTTTACTGAAATTACTAGTTTTTTCTTGATATTTCTGCAAATCGTATTGGTGTTTGTGGGCAACATTTGCCAAGTCAAATTTTAAAGATTCTAATTCGCTATTGTTGATACTAATTAAATCAGATTTTTTACATAGTTCTAGATTATAAAATGATGCCACCGCGCGCAATCCAGGGTAAAGATAACGAGCAGCTAGTAAATAAACTAATGCCTGTCGTCGGTCAAAAGCAGATTTACCAGTTTTGAAATCTAAAATATGCAAAGTGTGATCAGACTCAATGAAAACGCAGTCCATCGCTGCATATAAGCGGAAGCGATAATCTTCTTGTTCAATAAAAATTGGTTTGGGAAAGCCTTCATCCCCTGGAGTTAATTGCAAGATGTTTTTATTTAATAGTAATGGAGCATCATGATATTTTTGTAAAATTTGCAGCACACGTTGTTGCACTTGATCGGTGGAGTTGTCTAATTTTAGAAGCTGTGCAACTTGTTCAACACCGTCTGATTGCTTTAATAAATGTCTATTATGATGGAATTCATAAACACCTTTTTGAGCGAGTATACCAATCCTCTGGGGTGCGGTGGCCTTACCTAAGAGTGCTTTAACTTGTGGTTCATGTTGACGCGCTTTGATAAATCCCCTTCTCATCTGGCAATGCCAACGTTCTTGGCCTGTAGCTGGGGCAACTAAAGACCAAAGGTGATAACTGGCAAAAGGTCGATCAGGAGTTGACATTGCTCAATAGCAGTGAGAAAAAATACGTTGGGGGATACTTGCGGCTACGCACGCTTTGCGGGAAGCTTCCTATAGTATTGAAGATGGACGGGAGACAGTGGCAACAATGAGCGCTAGTAGTAATTCCAGCAAGATAAAATTTGGTACTGACGGTTGGAGAGGAATTATAGCCGATGATTTTACTTTTCCCAATGTGCGGAAAGTAACTAGAGCGATCGCAAGTTACCTCGAAACAGCCTATGCAAAAGATAGACCAGTTCTTATTGCCTACGATACTCGGTTTTTAGCTGACCAGTTCGCCCGTACAGCAGCTGAAGTTTTGGCAGACTTGGGTTGGACTGTAAAAATTACTGATCGGGATTGCCCCACACCAGTAATTGCCTACAACGCCCGTCACTTAAATTCTGCTGGGGCGTTGATGTTTACCGCCAGCCATAATCCAGCACCTTACTGTGGGATTAAATATATCCCTGATTATGCTGGGCCTGCCACTCCAGAGATTACTGATACTATTGTGGCAAATATTGAAGGTGCATCGGATGCGCTGCCTAGTAGTAGTTCTGCTGGTAAAATTTCCATTTTTGATCCCAAACCAGACTATCTACAATTTATCTACACCTTGCTGGATGTAGAACGGATTAAGAGTGCGAATTTAAAGGTCAAGTACGATGCCCTCTACTCTACCTCTCGCGGCTACTTAGATGAAGTTTTACAACATTGTGGCTGTCAGTTAGAAAGCTTTAACACCAAACGTGATGTGCTATTTGGCGGTGGAATGCCAGAACCCAAAGGCGAACAACTAGTTGGGTTAGTGGAAGCAGTACGTGCCGATAAAGCTGATTTGGGCTTGGCTACAGATGGCGATGGCGATCGCTTTGGTATCGTTGATGAATTAGGTAATTTCCTGACTCCTAATACCGTTTTGCTGTTGTTAGCACGTCATTTAATCAAAAATAGAGGTAAAAGCGGCGCTATAGTACGCACTGTGGCGACAACTCACCTGCTGGATAATTTCGCGGCTAAATATGGCTTGCCAATTTATGAAACAGCAGTCGGCTTTAAATACATCGGTGAAAAAATGCGGGAAACTACCGTACTGATTGGAGGTGAAGAATCAGGCGGTTTAAGTGTAATTGGGCATATTCCCGAAAAAGACGGTATTTTAGCCGATATGCTAGTGGCAGAAGCGATCGCCTATGAAGGTAAACCCCTGAGTCAACTTGTCAAGGAAGCGATCGCCGAAGCTGATGGCCCGTTATATAACAACCGTCTAGACTTGCACCTCACAGAAGCCCATAAAACCGCCGTTATCGACTCCTTTATCAAAAACCCACCTTCAGAGGTAGCAGGAATTAAAGTCAAAGAAGTCGGGCGTAAAGACGGGATTAAGCTGTATTTAGAAGAAGGTAGCTGGATATTACTGCGTCCTTCCGGTACAGAACCTCTGGTGCGCGTTTACATGGAAACCAACTCTCCTGAGAAACTGAACAAAATCGCGCAAGACATGGAAAGTGCGATCGCTAAACTAGAAGCAGTCGCAGTTTAACAAAACCCCCTACCCCTCTTCGTTACTGGAGAGGGGAATAAAAATTATGAAAACTTTGACCCCTATTTTAATATCTCTAGTTGTGGCTATTTGGGTAGTAGCGATCGCGATTCTTTCAGTCCAAAATGCCACACCTGTATCTTTAAAATTCTTAACATTTCAATCGATTCAAATACCTGTTGGTTTAGTTCTGGCCTTCAGTGCCGGGATTGGTTTAATTGGTATGGCAGTACTGCAACCCCTCTGGGGTCTCGCGGGATCTGGACAGGGTAAATCGCGCTTTGATGAGGATGCTGAGTTTTTTGTTGATGATGAAGATTTTTAGCCAAATTTGAGTATTCGCTCACGGGTAGCATGTACGAGTGTGCATACAACAGATTTAGATGTCGTATCAGTGGGATAGAGACAAAGCAACGTCCAATCTTCGCAAGCAGGGCGTTAACTTTGCCGATGCAGTAACAGTATTTGCTGACGACTTAGCAATTACTATCGCAGATGAACGTTTTGAAGAAGAAAGATATATCACTATTGGGATGGACGCTCTTGATCGAGTTCTGGTAGTTGTGTATACATGGCGAGATGATGAGATTCGATTGATTTCTGCTCGTAAAGCCATGCGCTCTGAACAAAAGCAATATGAGGAGGGATAATTTATGGAAACTGAGTATGATTTTAGCCAAGGTAAGCGAGGAGCAATTGAGCCAACTCCATCTGGCAAAACTAGAATTACAATTCGCCTAGATGATGAAATACTGGCATGGTTTCGTGATCAAGTTCACCTAGCAGGTGGGGGAAATTACCAAACTTTGATTAACAATGTTTTGCGTGAGTATATTCAGCAGCATCGAGAACCATTAGAAGATACATTAAGGCGAATATTACGAGAAGAACTTGAGCGTATGGGCAAATAAAATAACAACTCATATTAGCTCATACTTGTATTGTAATGTCATGCAAGTAGGAGGGTTTCATGGAAGATACCCATCTACCAAGAAATTATGATGCGAAGATAACCTCAATATGTTAAAAAAATCAGATTTCGACCAAACTGGACTACATCAAATTAAGAACTGTGAAAACCTTGAGCGCAGGGCTGACATAATTTTTGTACATGGTTTAACTGGCCATGCAATCACTACTTGGCATCCAGAGGAAAAGTGTGATGAAAACTGTTGGCCTTTTTGGCTAGGGGAGGAGAACGAATTTAAAGATATCGGTATCTGGTCTTTTGGCTATAAAGCTCCTCTCACAGGTGATAGTATGTCAATTTATGAACAGGCTGGTAGTTTACTAAATAGTTTATTAAATGAAGAAAATAAAAGTATTGCTAAAAATCCGATAATTTTTATAACTCATAGCTTAGGCGGTTTGGTTATTAAACAAATGCTAAATATTGCTTATACAGTAAATCCCACACCAAATAAGCAAGCAATTACTAACCAAATTAAGGGAATAGTATTTTTAGCTAGTCCTCATCAAGGTTCCCATCTAGCAAATATATTTACTATTTTAAGTATTTTTAAATCATCAGTTATAGTCCAACAATTAAAAAATAATAATCCTGATTCAACTCTCAGCCAACTTAATGATTTATTTGCACAAAAAATTCAAGAATTAGGTATAAAAGTTAAAGTTTTTTATGAAACAGAATCAATCAAGCGGTTTCGCATTATCAGCATAGCTAAAGTTGTAGAACGCGATAGTGCTAAACTCAGTATTCCAAGTATAGATAATGAGGCTGTTTCGGCTAATCATATAAACATTGCTAAACCTAAAAAAGGAGATAGCATTTATAATACTGTCTACAAGGGCGTGAGAACATTTATTAGAGAATGTTTAATTTCTTCTAACCAAAACCCTTTATAGCCCCCTCGAAAACCACTGGTACAGGGTAAGGATTCAGGTCTAGATTTGAGGAATTCTAGATTTGAGGAATTAAAGAAGGAGTCTGCACATTAGGGTGAACCATTGCTTTGATAGCTTGGTCAAAAAAGTCAATAACAGAACTTCCTTGACGA
>JADEXK010000138.1 GCA_015207155.1 Nostocales cyanobacterium LEGE 11386
TTTTTACAATGTGCCGCCCTTAATCGCATGATCCAGTTAGGCAAGCCAGACTCTTATAAAGTCGAAGGCTAATTCCTATCCTTACTTCGGATTGGTCTGTCTTTTTTTCCTTTCATGCAACAAAGCCATTTTGAAGACTAACTTCCATGAGCAATAAATTTCTACCCACTCCCACTATTTATTACTTCCGACTTCTAACTTCTTTTTTCCGACTTATTGAATATCTCATGCTTTTATGATTGCCAAGGCGAGGGTATTGCTGCAATACTTCGCGGTTAAGGTAAAAATTGGTGTAAAGTGACACTTTTACTCAATTTATGGTTCAGAATTTTGCTCAAATTATGATTCAAAGCATAGGTGTCTAGATAGATTTCTCATGCGAGTAGAGTTGTCCAGAGTCCTCGGAGCGCCGCAATTGGAGAGCGCAATAAGAGCAATAATACTCTTCGCCATCGCAGTAGACAGGATTACCGCAAGTATTGCAATGCTCAGTATCGCCATATCCTGAATTATTTTGCCAGTGCCAATTGCAGCGTAGAGATGTATCAATTATTGTTTTGATGTGTGTATTAAGTGAGGCGATGGCTTGTTCTTCTGCTTCCTGAAGTGAGTTGGCTTGCCCTTTCCAGTGCCTCTCTCCGAATTCAGTTTTCATAAATACTAGAAATTGCATAAAATTTGTATCTCAGCAGATGTTGTTATCAATAACAGCTATTTTACATAGCTGTTATTCTAAGATATTCCCCTTGGCTCTTAGTGCAACTTCTACTATGAGATATAGTGCGGATTTTTTCCGAGAATTTTTTGTCTTCCCAAAGACACTGTAAACTCTACCTGATGGTAGAGCCATGAATTTTAATCACAAATATTTTTGAAAAACTGAAAGCTAACTGAGCAAAAATTTGATAATCAAATTACCAGACTTGAGGCGCATTTTGCTCCATGCAAAATTTTATGACAAAACTGATTTTACTTGCTGCACAAATATATCATAATCAATAGGCTTGAGGATAATTCCTACTACATTTTCATCTGTAGATAATCCTTCGGAGAATCCAGTGAGAAACAAAACAGGAATATCCAACTGTAAATCTTGCCGAATGTAGTGAATCACATCATGTCCAGTTATATCTCGCATAATTATATTTAAAATTAATAAATCATAAGAATTATTTCTAATTTGATTGATTGCCTCTTTCCCACGATGTGCAATATCTATTCTATAACCTTCTTGCTCTAATATCATTTGGATTAATTCAGTATTATCAGAGCTATCGTCGCACACCAAAATATTATTTTTGGCTTGATTTTGCTCTGGTTTTAAAAACATAAATTGAAGAATAATTTCTGAGTAAGTAATTATGGATAATATCAAAGAAATCATCTTAGAACATCTGCATTATGGGGAAAAAACTGCTGGAGAATTAAAGGATGCGTCTGATTGTAGTTACAGCGTCCTTGATCAAGCCTTACGAACGCTCATTGATGCAGAAGAGATTGAATCAGGGTGGAGTAATGACGATTTACCCGTGAGAATTTACTTCCTGAAGCGCAAGGAAGAATCTGTTCCCTTTTGGAGAAGAGAGCGATTTTATTTCTGTAACTCCTTCATGGCAAGCCTTTCAAGCTTTACGTGGCGGCAAAATGTGTCTTGGCTACTTTTACCCCTATTACTATAGATAGGAGTCGTTAGCGCACCTAAGCTGATAGGCTGAGATTTGTGCTTTTTAGCGTAACAGGGCAGTGGTCAATTAGCAACATTGCTTAAATTTCTAGAAACTTTGAATTGGCTCCAAAGCCATGTTTGGTAAATGGCTCTACCTAAGATTGCTAAAATTAGCCTCAAACGTAGGTTGACCACTGTAATTGCTCTACCGATTGGTCTGATGCTCTTGCTGACAGGAGCCACACTCTGGCAAATTACACGGCTACTCTCAGCAATGAAGTGGGTTGACCATACAGACCAAGTAATTGCTCAGGCAAATTATACTCAACGGCTACTGGTGGATATGGAAACTGGCATCCGAGGCTATCTCCTTTCTGGAGAGCCTAAGTTTCTAGAACCATATCAACAGGCAAGTCCATTGATTAATCCTGCCTTAAATCACCTTGCTAATCTGGTGGCAGAGAATCCTCGCCAAACCAAAAATTTAGCTCAGTTACGCTCTTACTATGAGGAATGGGCGCGTTCAGCACCCACCTTGATTGCTCTACAAAAACGGGGCGAACCAATATCCGTTTCTGCTTTAAATACTCGTAAGCAGCTGATGGATGCTATCCGCAGTCAAGTATTCCAATTTATCCAGTTAGAGGAGAATTTACGGAATGCTCGAACCGATGCTGTAAGACAGACCACCCAAGTTGTAATTGGAACGAGTATTGCTTTAGCAATCGTTCTTGGCAGTATTCTTGCTTATTTGATCCGACGTGAAATTTTGTTGATATCACAAAACTATAAACAGGCATTGATAATTGCCTGCAAGGAGAGCGAAATTTCTCAACGTTCGGCACAGCGATTAGCAGCTCTACATAAAATTGACCAAGCAATTTTGTCTGCACAATCATTAAAAACTTTGATTCGTGTTGCACTTTCGCGCCTGCGTCAGATCATCCCCGCTCAACAAGCTTTCGTGATTTTATTTGATTTCAAAACAGGACTTGCCCAAGTGCTAGCAGGTAGTAGCGACAGGGAATTACAACCGTCTGAAGGAACAACGTTAGCGATTGAAGATTTTGCACCATCGGAAGTGTTAGAACAAGGACTCACCCGCTATGTAGAAGATTTTACTATTGTTGAGCAATGCCCTCCCATTTTGGAGCGACTGCTAGCAACGGGAACCCTTAGTTGTATAACTGTGCCGATGAAGGTTGAAGAAACCTTAATTGGTGAGCTAAGTTTAGCAGCGACGCAACGCGCAGCATTTGATTTGGAAACTCAAGAAATAGTTCAAGAAGTTGCAGATCAGTTAGCGATCGCTATCCATCAATCCGATCTTCGGGAACAATTGCAACGCTATACGGCACAATTGGAACAACGGGTAATTGAACGAACTGCTCAACTACAGGACGCTTACGCAGAATTGGAATCCTTCAGTTACTCGACCGCCCACGATCTACGGACACCATTAGTTGGGCTACAGGGATTAAGTCAAGCATTTTTAGCGGATTATGGTAACGTCCTTGATGCTTACGGACAGGAATATATTCGTCGGATTTATGAAACAGCGCACCAAATGGATGAGTTGATTGATGACTTACTCAGATATAGCCGCATCAGTCGCACCGAGCTAAAGCTAGAATCAGTTGACCTGAATGTTGTCGTCTCATCAGCACTCAACCAGTTAAAAGAAAAAATTCAACAGCAGCAGGCAAATATTGTCATTGAGGAGCAAAAGCCTAATGTGATTGGTCATCATACAATCTTGGTGCAAGTTGTGGCCAACCTCCTGAGTAACGCCATTAAATTTGTTAAGCCTGGAGTGCAGCCTCAAGTTCATATCTGGGCTGAAGAGTTTTCTGTGCAAAAGCCTAAATCGACTGTTCAGCTACCAGAAATACCACCCAATGTTACACCGTGGGTACGCCTATGGGTAGAGGACAACGGAATTGGCATTCCCGCAGAATATACGGATCGAATCTTTCGTGTATTTGAAAGATTACACCCAGCAGAAGCTTATTCAGGTACGGGAATCGGTTTAGCCATTGTCCGTAAGGGAGTTGAGCGGATGAATGGTCGGATGGGAGTTCAATCTCATGTTGATCAGGGAAGTCGATTTTGGTTGGAACTACCCAAAGTAGATACTAATAAAATAAGTCAAGGTGAATAGCCCATTAATTTTTGAAAAATTATTTATTATATGACAGTAATTAGTACGTACAGATTCTGTATTATGCTTTACTGCTTGTATGAACATTAATATTCTCATCTAGGAAATTTATTACATAAGAATGTTGAGACAGCCAGTGCGAATTTTACTGATTGATGATAATCCAGATGAGCGAATATTAATCATTCGGCAGTTAGAACAAGAATTTGATGAGCTTCACGTAGAGCAGATTGTAGATGCACAAGAACTGACTCAACTAATTAATTCGGAAAATTTTGATTTAGTAATTACGGATTATCATCTAATTTGGACAAATGGAATTGAAGTTTTGCGTGCTATCAAAGCACGTTACCCAGAAAAGCCTGTTGTCATGTTTACTAACACAGGAAGTGAAGAGATTGCTGTTGAAGCAATGAAATTAGGATTAGATGACTATGTAATCAAATCACCAGAACATTATATTAGTCTGCGAGTTTCTGTCCGCAACGCTTTGGAGCGTTCCCAAGAGCGCAAAAGAAGTTATCTCTTGGATTTACGGCTGCAATCTCTTTTAGAACGTCTCAATGTTGGTGTTTTTCGGGCATTACCAGACGGACGGCTTTTGGAGGCAAATAGTGCCTTCTTGCGGTTGATAGGACTGGACGCTTTTCCCACAGAGCAAGAAGTAAATTTAAATGACTATGCTTTGCAGATTGGAAGCTATTCCCAGTCTAAGCCGTGGGAAAGACAGGTTGAGCTAGAGCGTCCAGACGGTAGTAAAGTATGGGTTTTGCTCAACGAATCCGTGAGTAAGTTTGATGGCACAATATTGATTGATGTCTTGGTTGAAGATATAACTGAGCGCGTTCAAGCGGAAATGCAGATCCAACAAATTAACGCTACTCTAGAGCAGCGAGTTATTGAACGTACACAGCAACTAGAACAAGCAAACAAAGATTTAGAAACATTTGCCTATTCTATGTCTCACGATATTCGTGAGCCTCTGCGAACAATTCATGGATTTGCCAGAGTTATCTTAGAAGATTTTGGCGAGAGCTTAGGAACTGTATGCCAAGACTATTTACAACGCATTATCAATGGAGCAAAAACTTTAGATGAGCTAATTCAAAACTTATTAATATATAGCCGTTTTAATCGCACTGATATTGTATTGCAGCCTGTAGCTTTAGATGCAGTATTAAACAACGCTTTATCTCAATTAGAAGAAGTAATTCAAGACAAAGGAGTCGAAATTACAGTCGAAAAACCTTTGCCTATTGTCATGGGTAATTATTATATGTTAATTCAAATCGTACTGAATTTGTTGAGCAATGCAATTAAATTTGTTGCTCCTAAAACACAACCTCAAATCAGAATTTGGGCTGAAGAACATGAGAAAAATGTTTGTTTTTGGGTACAAGATAACGGAATTGGTATTGCTCCAGAAAATCAACAACGTATTTTCCAAACCTTTACTCGGCTAAATGGTGCTGATTTTTACCAAGGAAGTGGGATTGGGTTAGCCCTTGTCCGTAAAGGTGTAGAACGCATGGGAGGAAAAGTTGGAGTACAGTCGGAACTAGAAGAAGGTAGCCGCTTTTGGGTTAAATTGCTGCAATATAAGGAAGAGTGATGTATACAGGGTCGAGTACGATTTTATTAGTAGAAGATAACACTAATGAAGTTTTTTTAATTGAGCGGGCATTTCGGAAAGCAAATATTGGCAATCAACTAAAAATAGTTGGTGATGGAGAAACTGCTATTCATTATCTTGCGGGTAAAGATGTTTATAGCGATCGCCATGTCTACCCTCTGCCGATGCTGATGTTACTGGATCTCAAACTTCCTCGTAAGTCAGGACTAGAGGTGCTGGAGTGGTTGCGTCAACAAGCTCTGCTCAAGCGTTTGCCTGTAATTGCCCTTACTTCCTCTAAACATTCTGCTGATATTAATCGCGCCTACGAACTGGGAATTAATTCTTATTTGGTTAAACCCGTAACGTTCGAGCGCCTAGTGGAAGTTATTCAGGCATTTGACAAGTATTGGACGGCCATTAGTGAAAGGCCAGACTTAGAAGAACCAGATTCTCAAGCTTGAACTGTTCAAAAATGATGAATTTGGAATTGAATCCACAAATAAATCTAGAGGCTAGTATCATCAAGAAAGTATTAATTAGAGAAAAAAATTGTTGAATTTTCTAGTTTAAGAAAAAACTTTAACTTGTATGTTACGTGTTCTGTTAATTGATGACAGTGAAAATGACCGAGTTTTGGCTATTCGTGAGCTGAAGCGAGAATTTGTTGATGTACAGATCAAGGAAATTAAAAACTCGCAGGAGTTAGCGCAAGCAGTAGAAAATGGTGTTTTCGATATAGTGATTACGGACTATCAAATCGTCTGGACTGATGGTTTGTCGGTGCTGAGAACTTTCAAGCAGCGCTATCCTCATTGCCCAGTTGTAATGTTCACCAGTAGTGCTAGTCAGGAAGTAGCTGTGGAGGCGATGAAGTCTGGGTTAGATGACTACGTACTAAAATCGCTCAAACATTATTCTCGGTTGGCAACAGCTGTCCGACTAGCTGTAGAGAGGGCTGAAGCTCGGCGCAAAGCGGCACGTTTAGAAATTCGACTTAATTCCCTGTTGAATCGCTTAGAGGTTGGTGTATTCCGCGCTGCATTAGATGGACACTTATTGGAAGCGAACCAAGCTTTTTTACAATTACTAGGAGTGAATACGCTTTTACAAGCGCAAGATTTGCCCTTAAACGAGATTTTTCCCCGTTCTGAGGATAGGCTTGATTACCGAGGAGAGCTATCCCCTCAAGAACAGTTACAGAGTTGGGAAGGACAACTGTATCGACCTGATGGCACTATCCTTTGGGTAAGGTGGAGCGAAACTCTTACTAATGCAGATGGTGAATGGGTGATTGATGGGTTAGTGGAAGATATTAGTGAGCGAAAACGTATTGAAGAGGCTCGCCAGGAAAGTGAAGAACGCTTTCGTAATATGGCAGATACAGCTCCAGTTCTTCTATGGATGTCGAACGCTGATCAAGAATGTATCTTTTTTAATCAAACTTGGTTATCTTTTACAGGAAGAACCTTAGAGGAAGAAATAGGCGATGGCTGGATAAAGAGAGTTTACCCGGAAGATGTCTCACATTGTCTAGAAACATACATTAATGCCTTTGCTGTCCATCAAGAATTCACAATAGAATATCGCCTCAAACGATTTGATGGTGAATATCGCTGGGTGATTGATTGTGGTACTCCGCGCTATGCCCCGGATGGCAGTTTCATGGGCTATATTGGCTCGGCAATTGATATTAGCGCTCGCAAACGCTCTGAGATGTCCTTACAACTCCTAGCCCAAGCAGGATCAGTGTTAAGTTCTTCTCTAGACTACGAGACAACTTTGGTGAATGTAGCTAATTTAACAGTACCTGTCCTTGCTGACTGGTGTGCGTTAGATATTGTGGAAGAAAATGGTAGTATTCAACGCTTTGCAGTTGTCCACCAAGATTCAACAAAAGTAGAATTGGCACGTGAACTACAACGGCGTTATCCCATTAATCTAAATGCAGTGTCTGGTGTAGCTAATGTTTTACGCACTAAGCAGTCAGAGATTCACCCGATTATTACTGAAGAACAACTGATTGCTAGTAGCTGTGATACTGAACATTTCCACTTTTTGCAAGAACTAGGGCTAAAGTCAGCAATGATAGTGCCATTATTGGCACGAGGAAGAATTCTAGGAGTCCTAACATTAATTTCATCTGAGTCAGGACGAACTTACAACTGTTTTGATCTATCCATTGCTGAGGAATTAGCCACTCGTGCTGCACTGGCGATTGATAATGGTCGATTGTACTTAGTTGCACAGCGTGAACGCACAACAGCCGAGGCAGCAAATCGGTTAAAAGACGAGTTTTTGGCAACGCTATCCCACGAATTGCGAACACCGCTCAACGCCATTCTGGGTTGGTCTCAAATGCTTTTAAAGCAAACCCCAAATAGTGGCACAACAAGGCGTGCTTTAGAAACTATTGTTCGCAACACTAAAACACAAACGCAAATTGTCGAAGATATTTTAGATGTTTCGCAGATTATTACAGGTAAACTTGTTCTTCAGGTTGCCCCTATTGATTTGGTGGCAATTATTAATACAGTAATTGTATCTGTACGTTCTGCGATTACAGCAAAAGCAATTAATTTAGAAGTTAGGTTAGACACCCTTGGCGGAAAAGTCTTAGGAGATGAAACACGATTACAACAAATTATTTGGAACTTGTTGTCGAATGCAGTTAAGTTTACTCCCAAAAACGGTTATATTTTAGTGCAGTTGAAGCAGGTAAATACAGAAGCTCAAATTATAGTTAAAGATACAGGAATTGGAATTAGTGTTAAATTTCTGCCATTTGTTTTTGACCGCTTTAGTCAGGTTGACAGTTCCACAACCCGGTCTTACGGAGGTTTAGGATTGGGATTAGCTCTCGCTCGCTATCTGACGGAACTACATGGCGGGACGATTGAGGCTACCAGTTTAGGTGAAGGACATGGTGCTACCTTCACAGTGAAACTCCCATTGATTTCCAAACAATCTTCAGGAATAAATTACCTAACTCAACCCAAATCTACTGCGTCTGATAATAGCCAAATTTACAATCAATCTCAGAATGATGAACTGACGGATTTACGAATATTAGTTGTTGATGACCAGGCTGACTTACTGGAATTGCTGACATTTATTTTAAAGCAACAAGGCGCTCAAGTTGTTGCTGCCGCCTCAGTACAAGAAGCAATGGTAGCTGTTTGCAATCATCAATTTGATCTATTTGTGTTTGATATTGCTATGCCGCAGGAAGATGGCTATACGCTACTGAGCAGAGTCAGAGCATGGGAAGAACAACATAATAGACACACTCCGGCGATCGCACTCACAGCTTATGCCGCCGAAGAATATCGGCAACAAGCTCTTGCGCTCGGTTTTCAACAATACCTTGCTAAACCTGTAGAACCTGATGAGTTAGTGACGGCAGTGGCCAATATCGTTGGACGGCTCAAACAAAATTTGTAAGTAATACAGCGATGACCCCCGACAATTAGGGCTTAATCTTCTTTGCAAGATATTTGTCTAAAGCCTCCTTAACAATTTGGTAGCACTCACATGCCGCCTCTTCCATTCCCTCTCGATTCAGAATTGTAATCTTACCTCGGTTGGCACGAATTAATCCTGCTGTTTGCAAGGTTCCAGTAACTATGCTAACTGCTGGTCGCCCTGCCCCTATCATCCGTGCCAGGATGTCTCGTGTTAATGCAATTTCCGAAGTCTGGCTTTGATCCTGTGCTGCCAATAACCAACGGCAAAGACGTTCTTCTACACTATGGAAGCGGTTACATAATGCAGATTGGGATAGTTGTACCATCTTTAAGTAGATCAAAGCGGTGACTTTTTGCCGTAGCCCAACAGAAATACTGAGAGCATGAATAAAATCTTTACTTGATAGCTTGAAGGCTTGTCCTGGTATTTGCACCTCTACTTGCCAGGGTGTACTGTCTTCATCAAGAAATAATGATATTCCTGCTATACCTTCATTACCAGTTATTCCCACTTCAACAATTTCACCCATCTGGGTTGAATTTGTCCAAGACAATATGCAAGTAGTGGGGAAATATACAACAGTAATTGGCTCTCTTGCTCGGTGAAGAATATTACCTTGTTGCAACTCAACTTTTTCTAGCTTGGGTTGCAACCACTCGTAATCTGTTTCCGGTAATGAATCTAAAATAAAGTTTTTTGGTAAGGATTCAGGTCTAGATTTGAGGAATTCTAGATTTGAGGAATTAAAGAAGGAGTCTGCACATTAGGGTGAACCATTGCTTTGATAGCTTGGTCAAAAAAGTCAATAACAGAACTTCCTTGACGA
>JADEXK010000139.1 GCA_015207155.1 Nostocales cyanobacterium LEGE 11386
TTAATCAGAAGATTAAGCTCATTAAAAGAAGGGCTTATGGCTTAACTAACTTCAATAATTTTAGAAGAAGGATTTTACTCAATTGGTATTTTTGTTCTTAATTTAACATATTTAGTCTGGGAGAGCCAAAAAGGTAGAGACGTAGCACAGCTACATCTCTACGACTGTCTTGACCAACCAATTGTTATGGCATAGGGTGAAAGAGAAGATCAGGGAAAAAGTAATTGAAAATAAGCCAGGTAGAGAAGGCAATTATTACTGAAACAACTGCAAGAACAGGTGCAAGGGAAAGATACTGAAGGAAATAGTTTTTTTCCTTATTTGGTTTTTGCATGGAGTATTTTCTAAAAAGTTTAATAAGTTAAGCTAAACCAGCGTGAGACAAAGGTAATTTGTTTGTCTGTGAGATTTAAATCACCGAAAACAATTTGCTCACTTTGGAAATTTTTCAACTCAAAGACTCAAATTGACTGTATGTTTAATAAACTAATTACTAATGTTTAATAATATCTCTGACTTTAGATATAAATATTATTAAATTAATTTGTGACTTTAAATACAAAATTTAATTGCTTAATATCTAATAACAATTAAAAACAATAATACAACAAATACAAAAGGTAGAAAGTCAGATGGAGTCTGATTATAAATATCCCTCTCCTTGGTCAGGAAAGGGACAGGTATTGCTTAGTAGAACCAAGGTGAGGTCTTCCTAGGCTATTCAATACAGCCGACTATACACGTGCTAAAACTGGTTCATGTTGTACAGCACTGACAGCATTTGCTGTTGGTTCTGTACAGTAGATTTCACAGGAGTTATTGGGACTTTCGATCAGTTTGATTTTGTAAAGCGTAGCTCCCAATTCCTGAACAGGCGATCGCAGTAAATTACTAATGTAAAGTGCGATATTCTCAGCAGTGGGTACAACTTTGGCAAAGTAAGGAATATCTTTGTTTAAAAAGGTGTGATCGAATGGCTCTACTACATAGTCTTCTATCACCTGATTCAAAGCACCTAAATCAACAATCATCCCAGTGCGTGAATCAATTTCCCCTTTCACAGTAATTTCTAAATGGTAGTTGTGTCCATGACCATGAGGACGGGCACATTTACCGTAAATTTGAGAATTCTCTTCATTACTGAGGTCAGGATGAGCTAACCGATGGGCGGCGCTAAAGTGAGTGCTGATGTTGAGGTAGGCTTCCATTCCGTTTCCTATATAATCTGCCCAAAGTTCAGGATGTTCAAATAATTGCACACGGACTAGAGGCAAGTGGGGTGCTAAACGTTGCCAAATCACCCGTGCAATATTCTCGGTAGTGGGTAGAGTTTGTTGAAATTCTGCCCACACATCATTGAGATAAGAAAAATCTAGTTGGCTGGTGATTTCTTGCTTAATTACGTGTTTCACATCAGACAAGTTCAAAACCATGCCATATTCATCCAGTTCTCCGGCTAGAGAGATAAATAAAACATAGTTGTGTCCATGTCCGGGAAATTTAGAGCAAGCACCAAATTTCTCCGTATTCTCGGCTTCACTCAGTTCTGGTAACCAATAGCGATGACTTGCCGAAAACTGAGCGCGGCGATTAACAATGCATTGCATGAGTATTCTGGAAACAGAGCTTAAAATTTCTTAAACTTTCACTGTTTCCAGCATAAACTAATTTCTTTACCAGTTGTTAGTTATCAGTTATCAATGAGCATAAATAACTACAGCTTAAATAAGGAAGAAGTTGGGAGTCAGAAGTCAGAAGGAAAATTGGTGGTGGTTACTGAGCAGTTCGACAGGCTCACTGTATCACCTGTCGAAGTGCGGATGTAAACTCGTTTGGCAAGAAGCAAGAAGACTTCTTTCTTCTTCCCTCTTCCTTTGTTAAGGTTAACAGTATTACTCAGTATTCAACTCTACTCACAACTTCTTGCACCTCGTAGTGCAATCTGGCAGCTATCCGGAATAACTCTTGCCCTGTGTGTAAATAATGTTCATCGTAGCTCAAAGGGAAGTAAGCCAACTCTTCTAGTCCATCTGCTACTTGACTGAGACTGTGATAGAGATAAGCTGCTGCTTTGGCCAAACTGGGTGGATTTGGCAAAGAACGAAAAGCAAGTTGCGCTTGCTTTAAGTCATCTTTACAAGTGTTTAAGTATTCCTGGAATTCCTCTAATAATTCATCATCAAAGGGATCGGCGGCTAGTTGTTCAATTTGATCATCTAGAGAGTTGAGAATCCCATCAAGCAGCTCATTGACTGGTTGATAAACTAGGCGCAGCCATTCTTGGATGTGTTGGTCAGCATCCCTTCCAGTTTGCCGTGTTGTCTGGTAACGTTTTTGCGCTGATGCTGCTCGCTGTTGCCGATCGCTATTTAACTTTTGGGAGTCTTCTTGTAGTTTTTGGTCATAGCTGAGACGATTTTGACTGTCCCCTAAGACCTCATATGCCGCATTAATCCGAATAATTTGCTCTTTATCTGCTGTTTGCTGATTGCTGTCTGGGTGAAACAACTTTACCAAGCGGCGATAAGATTGCTTAATCTCCGCTTGGCTAGCATTGGGATTAACTTTGAGAGTTTCGTAGTGGTTAGAAACGTGTTTAGAATCGACCATTTATCCAATTTAACGTTAGGTGATGCTAGCAGCTACCCTAGCTTCCAAGTCTTGGAATAATGGTGTACTCAAATATCTCTCTCCAAAACTGGGCTGAATCATGACAATTAAACGTCCCTCGTTTTCTGGACGTTGGGCAATCCGAATAGCAGCACATAAAGCTGCACCACTGGAAATGCCTGATAGTAGCCCTTCTTCTCTCGCCAAACGCCGACCGTAGGCGATCGCTTCGTCATCGCTGACAGTAATTACTTCATCAATCAATTCTGTCTTCAATACTTGGGGCACAAACCCAGCACCAATCCCTTGGATTTTGTGGGGGCCTGGTCGTCCTCCAGATAACACTGGGCTATTGATTGGTTCAACTGCGATCGCTTGAAAGCTCGGCTTGCGTGCTTTAATAACTTCTGCTACACCTGTGATCGTACCACCTGTACCGACCCCCGCCACAATCATATCTACCTGTCCATCAGTATCTTGCCAAATTTCTTCGGCTGTAGTTTCTCGATGTACTTTGGTATTAGCTGGATTGCGGAACTGCTGCAACATATAGGTATGTGGTGTACTGTCAACTATTTCTTGCGCTCGCCGAATAGCTCCAGTCATACCTTCTATTCCCGGTGTTAATTCTAGTTCAGCTCCATAGGCGCGCAACATTGCCCGGCGTTCGCCACTCATGGTTTCTGGCATCGTTAAAATTAACCGATAACCCTTAGCTGCTGCGGCCATTGCCAAGGCAATACCTGTATTTCCCGAGGTGGGTTCTACCAATAATGTCTTCCCCGGCGAAATCAACCCTTCCTCTTCCGCCGCATTGATCATACTCACCCCAATCCGGTCTTTGACTGATGCCGATGGGTTCATGCTTTCCAGTTTCACAACAATCTGAGCTACACATCCCTCAGCTTGGGGAATACGGTTTAACTGTACTAGGGGTGTACGACCAACAAGTTCTGTAATGTTACGAGCAATCTTCATAATTGTTCCTGATTTATTTAGTTATTAGTCAAAAACACTTTGAACTAAATGTAGTACATGATATCCAATTGCCGACGAGAATCTCGTTTTTCACAAAGATCCTGAAGTGTATATTTTTGCAAAACTGCGTTTGCCGCCTGATATGCTTCTTGCCAGATTTCTTTGACAACAGCAGTATCTACATTTTTGGGATTGGTGTCTTCTTCACATATCCGCACATCTAATCCTTCGAGACATTCTAAAACATCGAAGACTGTAATTTTCCAAGGTTCTCGAGTCAAAAAATAACCACCTTTTGACCCGCGTTGACTTTTGACTATACCTCCACGCCTTAAGGTCGCCAGTAACTGTTCTAAATAGCGATCGGGTATGCTTTGTTGCGCGGCAATTTGGCGAATTTGCATCGGTTCGCCACTTTCGTAATGAGTTGCCATCTCTATTAAGGCAAGAATGGCGTATTCTGACTTACACGATAGTTCCACAAGCAATATGAGTAAGGGATCAAAGAAGAGTAAAGACGAGCTATCACTCTTAACCTTTTCTAGTATACTCCGGTTCCCCACTGGGGTTTGTTTATTACTCCTATTAAACACAAAAAGCCCCGCTTAATGGCGGGGCATAATCGAGTTGAAAATTCTCAGCAGATTTTCAAAACTCTAGAATGTAAAGGTGGTTCTGAGGGTACCAATGAACGCATCATCGTTGTTGCTGTTTTGACCTGGGTTGGTCAACCAGATAATACCAGGAGTAATTGAGACGTTATCGGAGACTTGGTACTTGTAGAAACCTTCAATTTGGTATGGGACTCTGTTAAAGCCATCTACCACACCACGTGCATAGGGTTGGGCACCTGCAAAAATACCCAAAACGTTACCTCTCTTACCAAAGTCAGGTAACGCTACCCCAAGACCGTAAGTCCAAACTTCCTTGTCATCACCTATACCGAAACCTGTGACATCAGTATAAGAGACGAAGCCACTAACTGACAGTCTGTCGCTGGGTCGGAAGGCGGCTGACACACCGTAAGAGTTGGTTGAAGATGGGTTTTGCAGAACGTTGGCTATGCTAGTACCTACGATGGGATTAGTTACTGAACCTGCGTCAAATAAACTACTGCCTGCACCATGATAACCGTGAACGTAAGTGGCAGCCAAAGCTAGGCGATCGCCTATACTAAAATTCAACTGTCCTAAAGCAGCATAGTTGCCGTTAAATACACCTTCACCCGCGCCAGGACTATTAGGTTCCGACGCTAAATAACCTACAGTTAGTGAACTGGGTCTGAGAATACCGCCACCTTGACCAAAAGGTAAGGTAAATGCAATACCTGCACCGCCACCAACCCGATAGATGGGATTTTCCGAAGCAAAGGTTGTTAAAGCGCCTTTACCACCATCAAAGTCCTCAAAATAAGGGTTGTTGGTAGCAACATAATCGCTATGGATACCGCCAGTAGCTGCAACGTAAACTTGCGCTGGTCCTACAGGAACGTAGTAGGCCAACCAATCTATAATGACATTATTATTACCAGTGCTACCAACGTTAAAAGTTTGCAGACCTTCACCGCTTGGAAGACCACCGACGTCAGTACCCAAATTAAAGTTTTGGGCGTTACCGGATGCCAGACGGGTGTGTAAAACGTCTCTGCCCGTGAAACTGGTTTGCAAGTCTAAACGAACTCTGTTTTGGAAAACAGTGTTGTTGTTTTCACCTGCTTGATCACCAAAAGCATCAGTCACCGCAAAAATCGCTTCACCCACTAGCTTGGTGGTGGTGGAGAACTGATTTGCTTCTAATTCTGCTGTCCGTGCTTCTAGCGAATCTACACGACCACGCAGAGTTGCCAATTCTGCGGAAAATTCTTCTTGTAAACGCTGTAGGGTGGCTAAATCCTCTCTGGTTACCATGTCAGCTGTGGCTGTGGCAATCAATTCATTCACCCGATCCAAACAAGCGTTTAAACCTGCGGCAAATTCGTAACGGGTTAAAGCTCGGTTACCACGATAAGTGCCGTTGGGATAACCTGCGATACAACCGTAACGCTCTACCAAGGACTGTAAGGCTTGGAATGCCCAATCTGTTGGTTGGACGTCTGAAAATTGCGAAACTGATGTTACTTGCGACAGCGTGGTATTTTGTCTACCTTCGTTGCTGTAGCTATTAACTTGGTCAATTACTTTGGTCTCTTGGGTTGCTTGCGCCCACATTTCTGGCTGTTGAGCCACTTCTGTGACTGCTTGTTGTTCCGTTGCTGAAACTTCAGTGGTCGTATTTGGTGCGGCAATTGCTGTTGCGGAAACTAACAATGTTGCTCCCAAAACTGCTGGGCTAACCACCAGGGATTTCCACAGGATATTTGACATTTTCACTTTTCTCCTCACACCTTGTATAGATGGTTGTATTCGCTGCGCCTATTCTCAAATTTAATGCGGATAATCTCCATTAAGGCGAGAATAGCTCCCTCAGATTTAATGATAATTGCACAACCAGCAATATTATACCAAGTTGTCTTTGATCAGATTATTTGCTTCTAACTCATAGAGTTTGTTTTTTACCTCTAGTAATAAAAAAACCCCGCTTAATTGCGGGGTGTAATCGAGTTGAAAATTCTCAGCAGATTTTCAAAACTCTAGAATGTAAAGGTGGTTCTGAGGGTACCGATGAACGCATCATCGTTGTTGCTGTTTTGACCTGGGTTGGTCAACCAGATAATACCAGGAGTAATTGAGACGTTATCGGAGACTTGGTACTTGTAGAAACCTTCAATTTGGTATGGGACTCTGTTAAAGCCATCTACCACACCACGTGCATAGGGTTGGGCACCTGCAAAAACACCCAAAACGTTACCTCTCTTACCAAAGTCAGGTAACGCTACCCCAAGACCGTAAGTCCAAACTTCCTTGTCATCACCTATACCGAAACCTGTGACATCAGTATAAGAGACGAAGCCACTAACCGATAGTCTGTCGCTGGGTCGGAAGGCGGCTGACACACCGTAGGAATTGGTTGAGGATGCATTGGGTAGAGTATTGGCTATGGAAGTACCTACTACAGGAGTAGCTACTGGTACACCACCAACATTTCTAGAACTGCCTGCATCAAATAAGGCACTACCTGCACCATGATAGCCGTGAACGTAGGTAGCAGCTAAACCTAGGCGATCACCAAGACTAAAGTTTAATTGTCCCAAGGCAGCATAGTTGCCGTTGAACACGCCTTCACCCGCGCCAGGAAGATTTGCTTCCGATGCTAAGTAACCTAGAGTTAATGAACTGGGTCTGAGAATACCACCACCTTGACCAAAAGGTAAGGTAAATGCAATACCTGCACCGCCACCAATCCGATAGATGGGGTTTTCCGCAGCAAGAGTAGTTAAAGCTCCGTTACCGCCGTCACTACCATCAGAAAAGTAGGGGTTATTAACAGCAGCATATTGGTTATGTTTACCACCGTTAGCTGCGATATAAACTTGGGCTGGCCCTACAGGTACTTCGTAGGTCAGTCTATCGATGACAACGTTGTTGTTACCAGTATTGCCAACGTTAAAGGTTTGCAGACCTTCACCGCTTTGAGAGGGGTCTAAACCTAAAGGCGTATTCACACCCAGGTTAAAACGATCTGCATTCCCAGATGCAAGACGGGTAGTCAAAACATCACGACCTGTGAAGCTGCTTCTTAAAGCTAAACGAACTCTGTTTTGGAAAACAGTGTTGTTGTTGTCACCTGCTTGATCACCAAAAGCATCAGTCACCGCAAAAACCGCTTCACCTACTAGCTTGGTGGTGGTGGAGAACTGATTTGCTTCTAATTCTGCTGTCCGTGCTTCTAGCGAATCTACACGACCACGCAGAGTTGCCAATTCTGCGGAAAATTCTTCTTGTAAACGCTGTAGGGTGGCTAAATCCTCTCTGGTTACCATGTCAGCTGTGGCTGTGGCAATCAATTCATTCACCCGATCCAAACAAGCGTTTAAACCTGCGGCAAATTCGTAACGGGTTAAAGCTCGGTTACCACGATAAGTGCCGTTGGGATAACCTGCGATACAACCGTAACGCTCTACCAAGGACTGTAAGGCTTGGAATGCCCAATCTGTTGGTTGGACGTCTGAAAATTGCGAAACTGATGTTACTTGCGACAGCGTGGTATTTTGTCTACCTTCGTTGCTGTAGCTATTAACTTGGTCAATTACTTTGGTCTCTTGGGTTGCTTGCGCCCACATTTCTGGCTGTTGAGCCACTTCTGTGACTGCTTGTTGTTCCGTTGCTGAAACTTCAGTGGTCGTATTTGGTGCGGCAATTGCTGTTGCGGAAACTAACAATGTTGCTCCCAAAACTGCTGGGCTAACCACCAGGGATTTCCACAGGATATTTGACATTTTCACTTTTCTCCTCACACCTTGTATAGATGGTTGTATTCGCTGCCTTAATTCACCAAGATTCAACAAAAGTTGAGTTTTTTGATGCAGGCTCAGTCGCCACTACCACAATTTTAGTTTTTGCCAGGCTAATATACTGATTAACTTAAAGTTAAAAATTGATGTAATTAACTTATGCAAAAACACAGCTTTCTTAACATACTATTATAAAGCATCTGAAGTATATGGCAAGATATAAGCGATCGCCTGATTAACTGTCACATGAAGTTGTCTGGAATTCTCAGACAAGAGCTAGCTTTTAAGCAGTACTTTTTATCCGCCTCAATTCCTGTAAAAGCCCCTAATTTGGTCTTTCCACCAGAAAATTTTTAGCTAATTTGAGAAATATTCGCAGCTACATCAAAGTCTTTTTGTGTTAACCCACCTGCATCATGTGTTGTAAGTGTAATCTTGACTTTGTTATAAGAAATTTCTATATCTGGATGATGCCCAGACGATTCAGCTGGTTCTACCAGCTTATTGACAAATTCAATTGCTGCAATAAAGTCTTTAAATTTACGGGTAGTCTGCAACTTAGATCCCTCAACTGTCCAATTTGATAAACGACTTGCCTGTGCTTGAATCTCTGCATCAGTTAGTAGTTGCGCCATATCAAAAAATCCCTGTTTATATCTTTGCTATAATCTTGCGATTCATCATTTGGGCAGCTTTGCTCAAACCTATGCCCTGTTCATTCCCAAAAAAGACTCTAACGCGATTTTCATCTAATACCAAATTTGATCAATGAACACTACACATGATAAGTTGAAGCGCGATTTTTGTGCAGACGTTACCAACTTTACGCGAAGTAGGATTTAAGGTACGGAGATGGAAAGTAGTTGCCTGTCATGTCAAGTAACGCCGCGAAATCTTGCATGTGTTGAGTTTTGCTCTACTTTACTCACTTAATTCATCTGTCACATTCTTTGCGGAAACTCGGTATAAATTCTCAGCAGCAACCATTGATAAAACAAAAGTTACCTATAAAAAACTATCCGCTCTGATCATAGATTAGTTAACCTAAATCAGAGCGGTCTAGCGGGTCTTCAGGTTGCAACCAGACTGCCGGAAGGAACTCCGAGCTTTAGCCTAGCTACTTGAGCTAACTTAGTCTCTCAAGATGACTAAGGCTAACTTTTAGAGAACAGCCCCGGCACACAGCCGGCTAACTGCAACCTGATGACCCATGCATTTACTACTTTCAATCATGGGCATCACCTCCTTATTGCCTAAGCGGTCTTAGTCTCAAAAGGGCAGAGCATTTCGCTCTGGGTTATTAACCTTGAATCAATATAACACAGAAATTTTAGAGAGATTAACTCTAAATAAATAAACCCCCGCCAAAAAGCAGGGGTTTAATGAAAAATGAGAATGATGAGACTTGAATTGAGTTAAATCATTCTTACAGTGCGTTACCGCGAGGTAGAACTTCCTCAGGGAATACAAATTGTTCGTGAGGCTGATCTTGAGGAGCCATCCAAGCGCGGATACCCTCGTTCAGCAAAATGTTTTTGGTATAGAAGGTTTCAAATTCTGGGTCTTCTGCTGCCCGCAATT
>JADEXK010000140.1 GCA_015207155.1 Nostocales cyanobacterium LEGE 11386
CTTGTCCCCTTATCCCCCTACCCCCCACTTTTTGTTCCAAACGCTGCGCCAAAGCTTCTAGGGGACGTGCGCCGGGACGTAGGCTGGTAATTAACCAGGAATCACTACCAGGGAGTTGTTTACCCAAGCGCAACTGTGCCATTAACCCCGCTTGCACTACGGAAGATTTACCACTACCAGAAGCACCTACTACAGCTAGGAAGGATTTGTGCGCCAGATGTCCAATTAATTGCTGAGTTAAAGATTCTCTACCATAGAAATATTGGGCATCATCTTCGCTAAAAGCTTTTAATCCCCGGTAAGGGCAAATTCTTAAATCTAATGTGGCTTTTTTGTAGCTACGTTGGCCAGTGGTGGCTGGGATAATTTCCATGACTCCTTGAGTCCCAGATAGCCAAATATGCAGTGGTGAAGATGGCGTAATTTGTGTTTGTGCTGCTAGATGAATTTGCAATTGGGTAATCCATGCAGCTACTGATAAACCAGCAGGTTTTGTAGCAGCTTTTAAAGTCTCAATGAGGGCTGGGGTAAATATTTCTGAGTTATGTTTGGGAAATGCCGCAGCGATAATACATTGTCCTGTTTCGGAGTCAAGTTGCAACTCCTCCACCCAATCTTGGAGGGAAACACTGTGCGACCCTGGACAATCTAAAATAATGATTTGCTGGGTAACTGAAGAACGGCGTAACTGTTGCCTTAACCAAGAACGATTCAGCCAAATATCATCTAACAAAACTAAAGCCGCTTCCCCAGATGGGGTTTCTTCTAGTCTCCCACGCAGATACAACAAAACTATTGCTGGTTCTGCGGTTTTAGGTGGTTGTGATTGATGGGTAGAACGTAAACAGGCTTTGATAGTGGCGCGAATTTCCTGAGCCATTATCGTTCCTGAACGGGGTAAATATTCTAACTCAAAAGCTCCAACACCACCCAAAACTTTACTAAAATCTAATGCTGTCTGAGAGCCGCTAATCCCTTCTATTACTAATGCTATTCTAGGAGGAAGAGATTCTGCGATCGCCTGAACATTACCTAATATTAATTCGCCAATCCCTTCGACAATGCGTTTGGGTGTTTGTAGGGGATATTCACTATAAAGTTGGGTATCGCCCTTGCCGCGTTTTTGTTGATTAATTAATCGTAACTGTTGATTAGTTTTATCAATATATTGCAACGTTTGGTGATAAACATAGCGATACAGCCCATCAGCCGAAATCACACCTTGAGCATCAGCAGCATCCCCACGCAAACCCCGCATTAAATAATAAGTAAATACGCCATGTCCTAGTTCGGGAAACTCCCAAGATAGCTGGTCTGTATCGCAAGAAAGTAAAGCATAAAAACCTTGACTTTTAGCAGCCCGTTGCTGTAAAACTGCCACTAACTGCTGTGTGGGATTAAGTCCTCGTAGTGTCATTCCTCCACTATGACAAGCATCCAACCAGACTAACTGATTCTGTACCCCACTATTAGCTAATAACTGCAATAATTCTTGAACTGCTAAACCTGTATTTTCTAAGTTATCTTTTTGCGTATCTGCTAAACATAAAAATGCTTGCTGAGTATTAGCCTGAAGCATTCCATGTCCAGAGAAATAAAACAGAATTGTATCTTGTGGTTGAGCAGCTTGAGTAATTTGCTGTAAGCTGGCACGCACCGTAGTTAAAAGCGGTAATTGAGAAGCGAAGTCATGGTAAATATTGATTTTTTTTTGGGCAAATTGTTCTTGGGTTGCTCCTGTTAAAGCTTCCGCTAATCCCTGACAATCAACCGCCGAGTAACGTAGACAAGGTAGTTGCTCATCTTGATATTGATTTACTCCCACCAACAATAACCAAAGCGTCGGAGCAACCTTGGGTTTAGTTGGAGTTGAGCGACTGGTAGCAACACCAAGTGGAGACATTTTTTAGATAATAAGTAGAACGGTGTAAATAACTAAAGGTTTGTAGTTAGGACTTTAGTCCTCAACAAAGGGCTAGAGCCGCTTACTATGAGCCTGTTTTATTCTTTTTTACATTGCTTAACACAGTTTGATTTATTCACGCCCACTTACCTAGTTAGAAGAGCGAGTGGGATAAGGAGATGGGAAGACAGGAGAAAAGACCTTTTTTTATCTCTTTTATATTATTAGGTTGGTTTGGAGAGAATTATGCAAGCCATCCACGACACAGTTTAGTAAATGCCCCATGAAAGTGCTGATTGGGAAACATGAGATTTCTGAAAAATGGTGCAGAATTTTGCTATGAATCCAATTTATTTCCCCTACACCCTTTTCATAGCTACTTATTTCTCTAATCTTTGTTGTATCCATTTCTGTCGCGTTTCAGACTTTCTTCTAAAGCTTGAATCTGTTCCCGACGGGCTTCCAATTCTAGGGAACGCCTCGCTAAATCTTGATTTTGTAAAGTTAGAGATTGTCTCCAATCCTCTGCTCGTTCTGCTTCTTGTTGTAACTCGTCTGGCGTCATTCCAGTGGTAAGATAAGTTTCCACTAACTTGAGTACCCAGTTGCTAGCATCTTCTAATCTTTCAATATCACCTGTAGCAGAAAGCTCTACTAAAACCAGTAAATTTTCGCTCATGGTGTTGCCTTTTCCTAGCAGAATAAAAGCTTCTTCCGGGATCAGGCTCCAGATATTTTCCGCTTCCTGACGTGCCATTAAGCGCAACTGGTATTGTTCTAAAAATTCGTTTTTATGTACTTGAGCGAGATATAACATAATTTTAATTTGAGATTTGAAATTTTATTTATAAGCTTTAATTTTTGCATAATTTGTTGACAGGTAATGGTTGAGTTGCTATTCAACCATTACCTACTGCAACTATGCTAAACTACGCAGGCGATCGCGTAAAATTTCTGCTTGTTTTGTAGCCTCGGCTAAAGCTTCTCTTGCTCCCTGTACCACATCGGCTGGGGCTTTGTCTACAAATTTGGCATTGCTTAACCTCGCACTCAAAGATTGAGCTTCGGTTTCAGCTTTGTTGAGGCTTTTTTCCAGCTTGGCACGCAAGGTGGCAATATCTACCACATCGCCGCTTAAGGGTACTACTACTTGTACTGTACCAATTACACCAGCGATCGCATTTTCTCTTGTTTGTGGCTGTGGAGATGCTGGCTGTGACAAATTATTATTTGTAGGCTGGAATAACTTTGCCCAGAACTTCCGCCTAGCTTGGGGCTTGAGTAGATTTTGAGTAATAAACCAAGTTGCATAACCCAAACCAACTATTTCAAAGAAAGTACCCACAATAGGAACATCATCAATTGCATTTCCCGCAGCCAAACCTATTCTCGCAAAGACCAGCCCGACGATAATCCAGCCAATGGTTTTCAAACCCCTCTGAGGTTTTTTCTCAATAACTGTTTGGCTTGTTTCTTCCCCAGTAATAGTTAAATTCTCCACCTTAGCCAAATCTTGAATATAAGCCTGGCCAGCCGTGAGGATTTGCCGTTCCTGGGGATTACCAGTTTGTAAATTCGCCGTAATTTTCGCCCCTGGCTTAATATCAGCTTCAGCGCGTAAATTACGAATTGTGCGAACTGTACCAATTAGCAATTCAAATTCTGCTTCCAAAGCTGGATTAATCAGGTTGTTATTCGCTTCAGGATAAGGCTGCAAAGATAAAGTTTGCTGAGAATCTGCTGGCTGTTGGGTGAGAGTTTGCCAAATTTCCTCAGTAATGTGGGGCATAAAGGGATGCAATAATTTTAAAATCCCTTCCAGCACATAAGCGAGGGTTTGTTGTGCTACCTTGCGGGATGCGGGGTCAGCACCTTGTTGTAATCTGGATTTAACTAATTCAATATACCAATCGCAAAAATCACCCCAGATAAACTCATATAAACCCTTAGCTGCTTCACCTAAACCGTAGTTATCAATATAGTTAGTAGTTTGTTTGATAACTTGATGATAACGGGAAAGAATCCACAGATCGCTTAGTTCTGTAGCGTTTGGTTGACCGAGTTCGGCTGGAGTTTGTCCCTCCAAATTCATCATCACAAATCGGGCGGCATTCCACAACTTGTTGGCAAAATTGCGGGATGCTTCCACCGATGCAGACTCATCCTTTTTGCGATCGTACTCTAACCGAATATTTTGACCAGCGCCAGCCACTTCCTTAATCAGGGTATAGCGCAGGGCATCAGTACCATATTTATCAATTAATAACAGTGGGTCAATACCATTACCTTTAGTCTTCGACATTTTCTGACCGTTTTCATCCAGCACTAACCCGTGGATGTAAACATCTTTAAAAGGCATTGTGCCAGTAAAATGCCCTGCCATCATGGTCATTCTGGCAACCCAGAAAAAGATGATATCAAAGCCAGTAACCAACGCACTGTTAGGATAATAAGTTGCTAAATCTTGAGTTTGTTCTGGCCAACCCAAAGTTGAAAACGGCCACAGTCCAGAAGAAAACCAAGTATCTAATACATCTGGGTCTTGTTCTAGCTGGACATTTTCACCAAATTGTGATTTAGCTTTTGACCAAGCTTCATCGGCTGATTTAGCGACAACAAACGGCGTATTATCAGTAATTTGACCATTCGTTTCACTGACTACATACCAAGCCGGGATTTGATGACCCCACCATAATTGGCGAGATATACACCAATCTTTCAACTTAACTAACCAATCACGATAAACCTTAGTCCAGCGTTGGGGGATAAACTCTGGTGAATTTTGGTTGTCAAGAAATTCCAAAGCTTTATCAGCCATGGGGCGAATTTTCACAAACCACTGAGTAGATAGTAATGGTTCTACGGGTACTTTACCGCGATCGCTATAAGGAACGGTATGCTTATAATTCTCCACCTTCACCAGCACACCATCAGCCTCTAAGCGAGACACCACATTCTTTCTCGCCACAAAGCGGTCTTGTCCTTGGAACTCTCCCGCATTTTCGTTGAGAGTGCCATCTTTGTTCATAATATTGATCATCGGCAGATTGTGACGTTTACCCATTTCAAAGTCATTGAGGTCATGGGCGGGAGTCACTTTGACACAACCAGTTCCGAAGGTGGGGTCAACAAACTCATCACCAATAATGGGAATTTCCCGATGCATAATTGGCAGAGTCAGAGTTTTGCCAATCAAGTGCTGATATCTTTCATCATTGGGGTTCACAGCCACAGCCGTATCACCCAACATAGTTTCCGGTCGAGTCGTCGCCACTTCGACAAAACCAGAATTATCGCTAAGAGGATAACGGAAATGCCAAAGATTACCATCAACTTCTTGGTTATCCACTTCCACATCAGACACAGCTGACTGCGAAGCTGGACACCAGTTAACTAAATATTCGCCACGATAAATTAAGCCTGATTCATAGAGACTAACAAACGCTTCTAAAACAGCTTTTGATAAACCTTCATCTAAAGTAAAGCGTTCCCGTGTCCAGTCAACCGAGACACCCAAGCGTTTTAATTGATTAACGATTGTACCTTCAGAATCAGCTTTCCATTGCCAAGCGCGTTCTAGAAATTGTTCGCGTCCTAGTTCGTAGCGAGTTTTACCCTCTTTCTTGAGTTGCTTTTCCAGCATTGTATGGACAGCGATGCTGGCGTGGTCTGTTCCAGGTACCCAGAGGGTGTTGCGCCCCTTCATGCGGTGGTAACGAATGAGAGTATCAATTAAGGCACTCTCAAAGGCGTGACCCATGTGTAAACTACCGGTGACGTTAGGAGGGGGAATGACGATGCAGTAGGGTTCGCCGGGGTGGTTGGGGTCAGCTTTGTAGGTTTGGTTTTCTTGCCAAAATTTTTGCCATTTGGCTTCGGTGGAGAAGGGGTCGTAGAGGCTAGGAAGATTGGAAATTGTTGCGGTCATGCTGGGAAAACTAACTGTGGAAGGACTCTAATAAATTTTGCCATAGGGTTGGAGAGGGATTGATGGAGAAACGAACCACAGAGGCACAGAGGACACGGAGGGAAGAGATTTGAGAGAGGATATGAATCAGCTAACGGGAGAGGTAATTGGGGCGGCCATTGAGGTGCATCGGGTTTTGGGGCCAGGGTTTTTGGAGGAGGTGTATAAAGAGGCGTTAGTTATAGAATTGTTCAGGCGTGGAATACCTCATGAGTGTGAGAAGTGGGTAACAGTAAATTACAAAGGACATGAAGTAGGTAAAGGTAGATTAGATTTTTTGATTGCCAACTATCTCATTGTGGAATTAAAAGCTGTTCAGAACTTAGCACCTATTCACGAAGCACAAGTCCTCTCCTACCTTAAAATAACTAACTACCCCTTAGCACTCCTCATCAACTTTAATGTCCCTCTCCTAAAAGACGGCATCAAACGTATTATCCTCTCTTCTTAACTCCTCTCTGTGCCCTCTGCGTCTCTGTGGTTCGTAAAAATGAAATACCCAAAAACCCCCTGGACATACATCCCCACCCTATACTTCGCCTCAGGCATACCCTACATCATCATCAACACAGTTTCCGTCATCTTTTACAAAAACCTCGGCATAGATAACACCCAAATCGCCCTCTGGACAAGCTTCCTCTACCTCCCCTGGGTAATCAAAATGTTTTGGGGCCCCATAGTCGATATTTACTCAACCAAACGAAAATGGATACTCTACACCCAACTTGCCATGTTCGGGTGCTTAACATTAATAGCCTTCAGCCTACAACTACCCAACTTCTTCTTCCCCTCCCTCGCCGCCTTAACCATAGGCGCATTCATATCCGCCACCTATGATATAGCCACCGATGGCTTTTACCTACTAGCCTTAACCCCCGAACAACAAGCATTCTTTGTGGGCATTCGCTCCTTATTTTATCGACTTGCCGTTATCTTTTGCTCTGGCGTTTTAGTCGTCTTAGCAGGTCAACTTGAAGTCTCCCTCAACAATATTCCCTTAAGCTGGACTATAACTCTTGGCTTCTCATCTCTAATTTTAGGCATACTTTTTATTTTTCATCGCCTAGTCCTCCCCTTACCAGAATCAGATAACCAACGCCGAACCAAGACAACCAACAAAATCCCCTTTTGGGAAATTATCAGATCATATTTTGCTCAAGAAAAAATAGTCGCCATCTTAGCATTCATCTTGCTTTATCGATTAGGTGAAGCAATGCTTGTCAAAATCGCCTCCTTATTTTTATTAGATCAATCGGAAGTTGGTGGCTTGGGCTTATCAACATCACAAGTCGGCTTAGTTTACGGCACATTTGGTGTCATCTCCCTCATTTGTGGCGGAATTTTAGGAGGATTACTAATTGCCAAATATGGCTTAAAAAAATGTTTATTACCAATGGCATTAGCTTTAAATCTACCAGATTTATTTTATGTATACATGGCTTACACTAAACCATCATTAACACTAGTATATCCGTTAGTTTCTCTAGAACAATTTGGCTATGGAGTTGGCTTTACCGCCTTTAGTGTTTACTTAATGTATATCTCTCAAGGAGAATATAAAACCTCACATTTTGCTATTTCCACAGGTATCATGGCCTTAGGTATGATGTTACCTGGATTAGTCAGTGGCTACCTGCAACAATCATTAGGATATCCATTATTCTTTGTTTTGGTATGTCTCCTCACCATACCTGGCATGATTTCTCTCTTTTTCATTCCCTTAAAAACAGAATCATTAAAACAACAAACATAAAGTATTAAATCATTGTCCAGCATGGGTTACACTGCGTTAACCCATCCTACCTGTCTCTATTCTCGGCGTACTTGGCGTCTTGGCGGTTCAATAATGACTTACATCTTAGGTATAGATGGCGGTGGTAGCAAGACAGTTTGCATCTTAATGAATCATCAACATCAAATTATCGGACGTGGAAAAGCAGGCCCATCCAACTATCAGAGTATGGGCAGACAAGCAGCATTAATATCCATTAAATCAGCCATTGAATCTGCGGTAAATAATGCCAAACAACTCACAAATCCTCTAAAAATCACTGCTATATGTCTAGGATTAGCAGGTGTAGGACGCGCAGCAGATATCGAAATAGTAAAAGAGATAGTCCAAGAATTAAAAAATATTCAAAAATCACCAATTACCTGGGATTTATCCCCATCTAACATTACCATCTGTAATGATGCTTTAATCGCCTTAATTGGTGGCATCGGTCATGATGTCGGCATTGTAGTAGCAGCTGGTACAGGTTCCATTGTTTTTGGCAGAAATCATCAAGGTAAGACTAAACGCGTCGGTGGTTGGGGGTATCTTTTAGGCGATGAAGGTAGTGCTTATAAAATCGCTGTTCATGGTATGCAAGCAACATTAAAATCTTATGATGGTTGCGAAATATCTACAAGACTAATAGAAGACTTCAAACAACATCTCGATTTAGCAAATTTAGAAGACTTAATAGAAGTAATATACCGCCAAGGATGGGACGTAAAAAAAATTGCTGCTTTAGCACCAATTGTAGATATTGCCGCAGCATCTGGTGACGAACTAGCAAATCAAATTATTGATAATGCTGTAAAAGAATTAGTTATAGCCACATCTACAGTCATGAAAACCATTTTTAATCTTGACTCAACTTTAGAAATAGTCACAACAGGAAGTATATGGCAAACTCAATGCAAAATGCATCAGAGATTTACAAATTCTCTACACAAAGACTTCCCATTAGTTAATGTAATCATGCCAAGAAATGAACCTGCTTATGGTGCCGCTTTATTAGCCTGGCAAACATTACAAATAGCCTAAAAACTCTGTGTTCTCTGCGCGACGCCACTTGCTACAAGTCGGGAAACCCGCCCAACACAGTAGCTCCTCTGTGGTTAGTTAATCTCTTACTAATAAAGGGGATAGATGACAAGCACCTACCCCCAAATAGCTGCCCAGATAACTAACCTGGAACCTGATAATCTGGTATCTAATGAATCTAGTATCAACTGAGATATATTTATCTGTCACTGGGATACATACGGATATAGATGATATTTATGAAAAAATAGTAAAGAAGCTGGAAAACACATTCATTCACAGCGAACCCAGTCAAAAGTTTGTACCCTAGTAATCTTACTTGTAGATTTTCAGGATCGAGGTTTCAAAATTATTTGCAAGCAGTCATTAGTTAATAATTACTAGCGGCGTTGTTGCGTGAATAGGCAAAATGGTAAATTTTACTGATCGCCGATGTTTTCTAGCCGCCTATCCCAACGATGAAGACGAAAGCCCAGTACAAAGTTAAAAATTGGAATGCTTATGATGCAGCCCTCAAACAACGAGGCAGTATAACTTTCTGGCTGGACGAAG
>JADEXK010000141.1 GCA_015207155.1 Nostocales cyanobacterium LEGE 11386
GATTTCAATTACGATTTCATCGTCGGTGATAAAATCGGATTTCACTAACTTGATATCTTCAATATTAAGCAGTTTAGTACTAAAATGAAGTAAGGGATTAGAAGGCATATTTATTAAAATGGTAATTTTATTTTTAATATTTATTGTCTTTTATCTTTTCAATTACTTCTGTATTTCCTTCCCCGCTTGGGTTGTTCCCACCAATCACTGCTAATTGTATTGAGATATATTTGCTTTTTTCTTAGTATTTTATCATAACCACTCTGGGAGAGCCATCTTTGTTACTATAATGAATTCTTTTGAGTCTCTAACTAATTCACACCTTTAAACTTTCTGATTACCAGAATATACAGAGATTAAGTGATACCTAAATAAGTATTCAATCTGATAGATAAATGCTCCAGTAATTAACCATATGTCTAAAATATTTCGCTTTGTTATATTTGTAGGGAAGATTTAAAAGAAAATGTTGATTTTTATCAAAAAAAACTCAGGAGTCAGAATAATTATTGGTTTAAAACCTCGTCCCTTTATGGGTGGTGTATTCTGACTCCTGACTCCTGTATTCTGAATGCTTTTATACGTAAAATGCTCCAATTTATTTTCTTGCTGCTAGTGTCTGCTGACTCAATTGCATTACTATCTTTTGGGGCAAAGGGTCTACTGGTGCATCGCTAGGCAGAGAATTGATAAAGGCTGTCACCTCTTCTTGAGTTTGATGTAGTCCATCAGCCCAAGCATTAACTATTTGTTGAGCTACTTGACTAGCATCTTCTCGTTTGTTGTGGGCAGTAATGCACTGGATATCATGTCCAGTAAAGGTAATCCAAGTCTGCCAAAGTCTGGTTACTGGGTGTTGTACAATACCTGTAGTTAGTTCATCGTCTTCCATTACTATTTTTTTCTTTTTGACGTGACCGAATCCTTTAGACATGACTATTTTTCGTAAATGTTATTTGTATGGTTCCCAGAAATGGGTGCTGAAATCACTCAACTCTGCGCTAAAAAAGATTTAAAAATTCTTTGACAACATCCAAAGGACGGTTATAGCAATCACTAGCATCAAATCTAGCGGTACGAATTCCATCACGCAACAAAACGCGATCTCTCCTATAATCTCTAGTTTTCTGTGATGGTTGCTGATGATGTTCTCCATCAACTTCTAGAATCATACATTTTTGTTTATAAAAAACTAAGAAATCGATTTCTACTCTTTCCTGTGATTTATTATCAATATTAGAAATAGGTAAATCAGTTAAATTCATATAGGCACGACTATTAGCAAAGAATAAAACACATTGACTATGTAAGGCGTGTGCTATTCTCACTTCTGCTTTCGACCGAAAATTTAAACCGCCCCATTGGTATTGTGAATTACTATCATCTGGCGAATTTTTGCTTTTAACTAACCCAATTTCAATTTTTATATGGGTTAATATATCTTGTTTGTAGTCCTCGTTGAAAAATAACTTCCACCAATGTTGTGATCCATGTCCATCACGTTGGTCAGCGTATGCCAAATTTAAATTAGGAGATAGTTCTTTGTAAAATCCTGGCTTGTTTCTGAGAGATAACCACTCGCTTACACTTGTTCGATTAACATTTGCTTTTGAATAAATTTTTAAAATATAGCTGATTAAAGGAGAAGTCCGTAATTCTATGAAATACTTTAAATTAGAGCTTTTTGTAACTATTGCTGTTTCATCAAGGATATGCTCATCTCCTGATGGTTTAAATTTGGCTTTTGGCTCTTGTGTTTGAATATTCATCTTTTGCTATTATCTTTTACCTTTTAAAAATTGGCTCTTCCGTAGGTGTTATGCTAAATTTTAAACTAAAATTAGGGATTTGCCTTTAAAATCAAGGCTTTTAGGCAGTTTCAACCTAGATTTTATCCCAAAAGCTCAAACGTCATGATTAAAAGCTGTCTTTCTTGCCTAGCAAGGGATATGAGCTAATTTATAGACGTTTTAGCATAACAAGTAATGAAGAACCTAAAAATTAGTGAAAAGTAAAACTTAAAATTCAAATATTAGTTATTATTTCTAGAGATTCTTTTTGCAATTTTATTAAGTCTAATGATTGTAACTCTAATTCTTTAAATGCAGTACTTGGTTGATTGATTTTAGTTATCATGACAATAACGCTCATTTCTGCCTGTATTTTTTTAGATATATCATCAATTAAATTATTTTTAAATTTATAATATTTTTTAATTTCTTTTTTGTGCGCCAAGAAAGATGGAGTTTCAGGTATAGATTTTATAATATTTAACCAATTCATAGGATGATATATACCTATATACGAATTAAGGGTATATTTATTTAAACCAAACATAGACTGTATCTGATTTAAATAAATATCTTCATATATACTAATTTTGGCAACTTCTATTAAAGTTGCTTTTACATTATTATTATCATTAAGTAAATAATAACAAATTGCTAATCCCAGGTAAGCATAAAAAAGTCGCTCCCCTTTTTCAAGGTAAGTAGCTTTAGTAAAGCCAGTTCTTGCATCATGAACAAGCTTAAACTTTTGTTCATCTGAAGAACTAGAATTATGCGCTTGAATAAGTGTTTTCCAAGCAGCATTAAATTCTACCTGCATCAAGAGGTCAAGTTTACTTTCAATAGATTCTATTAGTTTGAAAGCTTTAGCTAATCTTATGGAAATGTCAATAATTCCTTTAGAAGCTCCGAAAATTGATGTTAAAGAAATAGGTTCACTCATACAAATAACTATCCAGTTTGTTAAAGTGTTTACTTAATTAGCTGGGGTGCGATCTGCTTTGCAGCAGCGCTTCTCTACGAGACGCTCCGCGAACGCTATCCCCTTAATTCATGAACACGCTGCCATTCTTGTTGTGTAAGTTTGTAATTTGTAGCGTTCGGCTGACGAATTACAATCAAATTTTTTAATACAGGATCTTGTTTTAAGTTTTCCTGGAGCAGATTGATAATTCAACTTTAGACAAACTGCGATCGCCAATCGCACATATTACATCTGATAAACCTTCAGCACTTCATCGCCATAGTGGTTAATTACCTTAACCGCAATCTTCCCTGGCTTACCGTCTTTGGTTTGCGGCGGGTCAAAGGGACGGCTGGTGGTAGAGTAGAGGTCTGACCAAGCATCTTCATCAATTTCAGCTTTCAAAGTTTTCTTGAGTTTTTCATAGGGTTTATCTGCTCCGGTAAAGTAGGCATGACGGACAAAAAAGCTTTCACCGTTGTAGTTGGTGTCAAGAAACCAGCAAGCGATGTCATTAGTTGAACTACTGCGGATTTCTCCAGTGGTTGGGTCATAAATATCTAGACCTCGAAGTTCTACAGTAATTTTTCCGTCTTGGGATTTTACTTCAATATCTGGTTCACCAAAGACCATAAACAGATTACCTGAGCCTGTTTTTTTCAGCAGTTCTTCACCTAGCAGCAGGTCAGAATTCATTCGGGTTACTAATACCTGTAACTTACCGTAGCGTTTGGATTCTTCTGCAACACCAGGGTCAAAAGTAAAGCCACAAACAATCAGCAAGTCATACCCTAAACCTTGCACAGCTTCCTTAGCAGCTTCCTTAATTTGATCTCTTGCCACTGTGCCATATTCGGGGCCAATAGAAACTGCAACTCGTTTCACATTACCGTCTTTGTCGGTGTACTCTCCCTCTGCTTGTATCCAAGTGCCAGGATGAGGCTCAAGAGAATCAAATTTGAGGCGTTCATCTTTTTTAGTGTTTTGGACTCCTGCTTTTCTCAAGTTCTCAATAATTCTGATTTCAAATTGGTCAGAGGCGTGTTGAGTACCTTCAGCTTCTGAGGCAGGACGTTCATCGTCGGCGGCAAGGACGCGGTGAGGGGAAAGGCTTTCAACGGTAAAGGGGCCAGTTACCCGCAAGCGTTTCTTATCTTCATAGGGTTGGTCATAGAGTGTTTCATAATCTGCGTTACGGGCAATGGATGCGTCAATTTCCTGCTGGCGCTGTTGTCTGAGCTTCCACCACTCTTGCAATAAGTCTTTTGCTTCCTGTGACCATTTATCTTGAGGTTCACGGGGGATTTCCCATTCTTCCCACTTTTTCTTGAGCAGTTGGTTTAACTGGGCGTGGATGGTTTTTAGTTTTTGTTGCCACTTTTCGTGGATGGTGTCGATTTCTGTGTTGTTAGCGATCGCTCCTAATGTGATGTGTGGAACGCGCTTGTAGACAAAACCCTTTTTGATATCGTCTTCGGTTTTGAGATTGGTTGGTGGTAATTTTCCGGTGATTTCTGCTTCTTTTTTAATGCCTTCTGGTGAGTCAGCTAATAAATAGTAGGGGAATTGGGCAGACATCAAGCGAGTTCTAGCCAATGCGAGGGCTACTCGACTGGTTTCGATAGTAATCCAGCGTCTTCCCCACTGCTCTGCAACGTAAGCCGTTGTACCTGACCCGCAAGTGGGATCTATAACTAGATCGCCAGGATCTGTAGTCATTAAAAGACAGCGTTCAATAACTTTTGTACTAGTTTGGACAACATAAGTTCTGTCCATTTCAGCAAAAGTATCGTCCCAGTAGTTATTAAGTTTCTGTACAGGAAAATCATCAAAAAACTGCAAGTAATTTAAGTAATTTCCAGTAACCTCAATCCTTGATGCTTTGACTAACATATCCAAACCCTGTTGAGTAGTTTTCCAAGAATATCCCTGTAAAAGCTTAAACAACTTGTCTAAATATGAATATGTAAACGTGCAACTAGGTGTGTAACCAGCAGAAGAGAGCGTAGATAAACGATAAAATCGTGTTTCTTTTGCAAGTAAATAAGGATTTTCCTTCTCCGATTTTGTTAGTTTTTTTCTAAATCCATCTGGAGTTTCAACTCTGTCAAAAGGTGTTCCTTCACCAAATTGTTTGCTTTTAAATAAAGGACGATATTTTAATGATTCTTTACTTTTTGCGTACCACAATATATTGTCTGAAATAGAGGGAAGAAAAGCTGCACCTAATGGGCTATTTGTACGATAAGAAATTTGGTTAACAAAATTTTCGCTTCCAAAAACCTCATCTAGCAAGCACCTAACTAGATGCACATTTTCATCCCCAATCTGCACAAAAACACTACCTGTTTCAGTCAATAACTCCCTCGCCACCACCAAGCGATCGCGCAGATAAGCCAGATAAGAATGTATTCCCAACTCCCATGTATCCCGAAACGCCTTCACCTGTTCCGGCTGTCTTGTTACTTCCTCAACTTTACCGTCCTTAACATCCCGTTTCCTGGTTGATACCTGCCAATTTGACCCAAACTTAATGCCATAGGGAGGGTCAATATAAATCATTTGGACTTTGCCCTTTAATCCCTCCTTCTCAGCCAAGGAACCCATTACTAGGAGAGAGTCACCAAGAATCATGCGGTTAGTCCAACTCACCCCTTCCTTGTGTTGATAAAAATCAATTAGCTTCTCAAATGCCAATCCATTAAAGTCGCTAAATAAATTTAACTGCTCAAATTGTTCTTTCTTAGCCTGAGTGCGGAAATTTTCAATAATGGCTTGGGGATGAATCTTCTCTTGAATATAAATTGGTACAGTAGGAATTTCTAAATCTTGGCTGTCTTGTTTATCTTTATCTTTCCAGACTAACTGAGGGTCTAAAGATGTATCACGGGAATAAAGTAAAGGCTTTGGTTCTTTCTCTTCATCAGATAAAAAATCCCGTAGTTCTTCTGTAGGGATGTTGGCTCTTTTATCTTTATGTTTAACAGTATCAATTTGAGCTTTTTTAGCCATTTAATTACTCTACTTATTATTAGTGAATCACAAAACTGACAAAGAAATTATTAAAAATCAGCACTAAGCCGCTTGAAAATTACTGACAGTGGATTGTTTACCGTAAACACTGTTAATAAAAGCCTGAATGGTATTTTCTGCATCCCAAGGGTCAGTAATTTCGATAAAATTCCACCTACCAAAACCACCATGTTGATTTATCGCTGGTATCCAAAAATTTTGGGTAGTGGACACTTTCACTGCTTTATCTTTTCTGGCTTCTCCTGATACTTCAACAATCAAATTTAATAAATCACCCTGACCATCATTTATCCTTGTAATGAAGTCAGGCATATAGTTCTTTTGTTGACCATTTAAGGTATAGGGAATTAGAAAACCGAGTCCCTGGTTTTTGACATAACAAACCACTTCATTCATGTTTTCTAACACCTGTGCCATTTTTTGTTCCCAACTATTGGTGTCAGCAACTACATGGGAAATATGACATTTATTTGGGTCAGTGACATAAACAGGACGGGCAGTGCTAAAGTCTACATAACTTGTTGAACCTATTGGGTCATAGGGTCGCAATATGGGTTTAAGGGAAGTTTCACGTTCTCCAGCAACTATTGCCTGATAAATACAATCTGAAGCACTGTGAGCAAACTCATTGAGCAGTAGCAGTTGGGGATATGTCCCAGATTTGTAGGTGACGCATTCTTTTATCCATCGCTTTGCTATGTGTAACACCTGGGGAAATAACCAAGCCTGAACTTCTGACTCAAACTCACTACAGCGAAAATATTTTTCTAAGGTAAATTTCGCCAGTAAAAAAGCTACCTCTTGTTCACGTTGCGATCGCAGGTCATCGAGGGTATGAATATTAGACAGACCAATAATAGGGGCAACTGTGGTGCTAGTGGGTAAGTCAGATGTAGACAGGGAATAGCGACACCCTGGTTTACTAAAATCTGGTGTCAGTTTTTTGCTGCTGATTTCGTAACGATAGCCTAACAACTTAGGGAAAGTAATTTCACAATCAATCCTTTCTGGAAGTGAACGGACACGAGTAGGCAGTAATCCCGGTTTTGGTACTTTGTTTGAACCAGCACAAGGAATAAAGGCAAACGGAATACCATAGACTTCGGCGTATTCCGGCTCAAACATTCCTTGGTCATTGCTGGTGTAGCTAATTCGCCTCAGACCCCTTCCTACTACTTGTTCACACAAAAGCTGAGTACCAAATGCCCTCACTCCCAAAATGTGGGTAACTGTATTGGCATCCCAACCTTCAGTCAGCATGGAAACTGAGACAACGCAACGGATATGTTCACCTAGCTTGCCAGGTTTACCTACTGTGTTCAGTACCTCTCGCAACAGGTCTTCATTAGTTATTTTGTCTGGGTCTTGACCTGGATATCTATTGCGGTACTCAGCTTTAAACTCTTCTATCTCCCGTGCTGCCAGTTGTTTAAACTCAGCAGTCATACTTTCCCCAGACTCTAACTGCTCACTGTCAACCAGAATTGTGTTAAGTCGAGCTATCCAGTTACCATCTTTGACATTGCTCAACAACGATAACTGACCAGGAGCTAAAACAGGTCTGCCATCGGGGTAAGTTTTACCAGTATCCCAACCGCAGATATAGTCATAAACCATCTTCGAGACGCTGGTATTGTTGCAAACTACGATGAAAACTGGTGGTGTCAGTCCCTTTGCCTGTGCCTCCGAGTTTTGCTCCCAAGTTCTGTAAGACTTTTCATAGTTGCCATACAACGTCCGCAGCGCACCTTCTAATTCCTTGGGTAATTTTGGTTCTGGAGTTGAGGGTACATTTTCTTTAGAACCTCTCCCCTTTTTGGGCAAATGGTCACGAATTAGTGTCCAAATGTTGCGATAAGTCGGCAGTTCTCCCTTCATACTGTCGTCAGATACAGGCACACGAGGGATTTTGACGATACCAGATTCAATAGCATCAATTAGGGAAAAATCGGATACTACCCAAGGAAATAGCGTTCCTTCCTTATAGCCTGAACCTTTTAAGAAAAATGGAGTAGCAGAAAGGTCATAGACTACTTTTATTCCTAATTTTTTTTGAATAGCTTCTAACCCTGAAATCCAAACTCTGGCTTCTTCTTCATTTTTTTTCGCTTCCTTTAAATCATCCCCTTTATATTTTTCTTCATCACCACCAACACGACGACGGTAACAGTGATGTGCTTCATCATTAATGACAATGATATTTTTCTTAGTCCCCAGTCCACGACATACCCGATTAACCATCTGGGATGGGGTTTCAGTAAACGGATTTTCCTTACCTTGAATCAGAATGCTTTTAGTTAGCGAAGCAGCGCTGGTATGCTCCTTTAGTTTGAAAGCATGATAATTAGTGATAATTATTTTGGCTTTATCTAAATCTGCCAATAAATCTGAGGGTACTAAATCTAGCTTTTTGTAATAATTTTCTGGGTCATTAGGTAACAATACACGCAAGCGATCGCGGATTGTAATCCCTGGCGCAACTACTAAAAAAGTATCACTAAACTCTCGACGCTGAGGTGAGCCAATTTTATTCAGCGAATGCCAAGAAATCAGCATTGACATGACGACAGTTTTACCACTACCCGTCGCCATCTTTAGCGCTTGACGAAATAGCAGTGGGTTAGCGTCCTCTTTAAACTGATTAAGCTGATTTTTAATCCAGGTATCTCCAGACTTCTCAGCAACTTCAGTAATGTAAATAACTGTTTCTAAAGCCTCAATCTGACAAAAAAACAGCTTCCTTTCTCGTTCTGGATTTGTCCAATGCTCTAACAGTCGCCTTGTGACTGGGGTAATATTGACAGCACTACGATAACCACCACGCCGCCATAATGAAACGCGATCGCGGATATCATTAATAAACTTGTTTTCTTCTATTCGGTCTTGTGTCCATAGACCTAAGTCAATCTCAAGCTGCTGATCCTTCTTTTTGGGTTTAGCAATGGGAATGGGCGTTGTTGCGTGAATAGGCAAAATGGTAAATTTTACTGATCGCCGATGTTTTCTAGCCGCCTATCCCAACGATGAAGACGAAAGCCCAGTACAAAGTTAAAAATTGGAATGCTTATGATGCAGCCCTCAAACAACGAGGCAGTATAACTTTCTGGCTGGACGAAG
>JADEXK010000004.1 GCA_015207155.1 Nostocales cyanobacterium LEGE 11386
CTTCGTCCAGCCAGAAAGTTATACTGCCTCGTTGTTTGAGGGCTGCATCATAAGCATTCCAATTTTTAACTTTGTACTGGGCTTTCGTCTTCATCGTTGGGATAGGCGGCTAGAAAACATCGGCGATCAGTAAAATTTACCATTTTGCCTATTCACGCAACAACGCCATTCCTAGATGTTTCCTCACTTCTTCAAAAGTTACTTCTATTTGCCAGCGACGTACAAACCACTCCAAGATTTGTTTAGGAGAATATTCCTGATTTGTAGATAACAAAGCCTGTGATTCAAATTTACCCAGTGGGTCACGTACTAATACCCAACGAATTGGAACCACAGGTAAACCTGTGTGATACCAAACCGCAGTTCCAGTACTAACTTCTACTTGGCGTTCTCCTTCCCCGTACCAACGGTTAACCTTTATTGTTTGCCATTGAGTTTGTGGATCTACAAGTACTTGCTCAAGATTGGGTAATCTTGCTCCTTTAAGTCGAGGTCGCCCCATCGTATTAGGAGTTCTTCCCGGAGCAGGCTCGTATAAAGCAGCATCCAAACGCAACCGAGTGATTATATGTACTGGCATTACAGCTTGGCTTACTGCGGCAAGGAGTTCCAGTGCAGCAAAACTACTGTATTCATCGGAAGATACACACAATTGTCTTGCACTCTCAGTGTATTGCGCTAGTCAAAGTTATTCACTAAGACTGTATTTAAACGTTATGTATGCAGCAAAACCCACATTTTTTAGCGATCGCCTACATTGGTGATGACACGCAGCGAAAAATGGATAAAGTCGAGCTTAGTTACTTGATTGCCATAAAACATTAGCAATGAGCTTGCTCCCAACTCTCTATTTGTCATTTTTCCAATACAAATTAGGACATCTGAGCCAGTGGACTCTTGCCCCAGTCATTCTATATGTGAATAGCATTGACAAGTTCCAGCACCAATTTGCCACTTTGGGTATAGCAACGGCATTACTTACCCATGTTCTTGGTGAAACTCTAGCACTAGTAGATTTTATACAGTACTCAGCTAAACCTGAGACTGCAAATTTCATCTAAAAACTCAAATCCAAATTCAATTAATTTCGTGGTGTACGCCGATTTCGCAGAAAGTCAGGGATATCTAATCCCGATTTTTCTTTGGGTTCAGCAACTGGTGTGGGAGGATTAACTGTTGGTTGCTGTGCTGTTGGCCGTTTTGGGGGAGGTGTTACCCTGGCATTGGCCACATTTTGTGGTGGTGCTGCTTGTATTTCACCTGTAAACCCAGTGGCAATTACAGTAATTCTCACTTCACCTTGGAGTCTGTCATCAATTACTGCGCCAAAAATAATATTGGCGTTGGGATCAACTACTTCATATATGGCTTCTGCGGCAGCATTCACCTCATGTAGAGTGAGGTCGCTACCACCAGTAATATTAAAGACAACTCCTCTAGCTCCTTCAATAGAACATTCTAATAATGGTGAAGAAATAGCCGCGATCGCCGCTTCTCTCGCTCTCGATTTTCCTGAACTGACACCAATCCCCATCAGTGCCGATCCCGCATCTGCCATCACAGCTCTGACATCGGCAAAGTCCACGTTTACCAAGCCGGGGATCGTGATGATATCAGAAATTCCTTGTACCCCTTGACGCAGCACATCATCTGCATAGCGAAAAGCTTCTTGTACAGGGGTTTGCTCAGGAATCACTTCCAGCAACTTGTTATTAGGGATAATAATCAAAGTATCTACCCTACTTTTTAACCCTTCAATACCTTGCTCTGCTTGGCTAGTGCGGCGGCGGCCCTCAAAGACAAATGGACGTGTTACCACACCCACAGTAAGAGCACCCATTTCTTTTGCTACTTCCGCGACAATTGGGGCTGCACCTGTCCCAGTACCGCCTCCCATGCCGGCAGTGATAAACACTAGGTCAGCACCTTCTAAAGCCGTAGCAATTTCGTCCCGTGATTCCTCAGCTGCCTTTTGACCAATTGCAGGATTACCACCTGCGCCTAAACCGCGCGTTAGCTTTTGTCCAATTTGCAACCGACTGGGAGCGCCTGCTAGTGTCAAAGCTTGAGCATCAGTGTTAATTGACCAAAACTCCACTCCTGAGACATCGGATTCAATCATGCGGTTAACCGCATTTCCTCCACCACCACCCACACCAATCACTTTAATGTTGGCAACCCGACCAGGAACAATCTCGCCAATCCGGTTATTTTCCGTGGATATCTTTTTACTATCGTGGTTTTGTCCCAAGTTAAGACCAGAATTATTAAAGGGATTGGTTGAGTTAACTGCCAGTGGAAACCCCGGCTGTCCCACAGATTGGGAGTTTTTATAGGTAAGCCCTTGGTTATTATCAAGTGTCATTGGATTTAGAAAGGTAGATAAACGACTTTTTCAGGTGTTATTCACCTAAGAGTCAACTATAGTTTGACGCTGCCAAAATGTATGGCACTGTTCTTGATTGTGATCACGACTTCCAACCTTAACAGGATTGTCAGTGCGAAAGTTGGCTATGGGATAAGCTTGAATGCAGCTGATCGCACAGCTAATTCTAGAGAAGTATACCTAACATTTACCTAAATATTGATCTGTATAACTTCTATGAGATATTAATATTTTCATTACTTTGTTACTGATTTGGCACATTATGACTTCAGCATACCCAATACCTCCTACTATTTCTTGTTAATGGTTTAGATTAGCATGACGTTATTAAGGAGTTTAGGAATCAAGTTTTTGGTTTTTTTGGTTCACCTGTACTAACGGAGATTCAGGATTCTTCAAATCAATGTACTCTATTTGACTAGGATTGATTTTTTCAGTTAAATATCGCATTTGGGAGAGTACGTTGATTTGCTCAGTTAACTGAGGTCCTGGAACACCAAGATGCACATTTCCTAATTCTGTTTTCAAGATTATATTTGTGGGATCTTGGCAGTCAATTTCCGTAACTTTCACGGTACTGTGACTTAATGATGGATAAAGTTGGCTCCAGTAAGAGCGATACTGTTCTGGCGAACCAATAACCTTGAGAGTCGGCAATTTAACGCTGGAATTGACTAATGTGTATTTTTCTAAGGGTATCCAAACTCCACTAGCATCTAGTAATCCCACAGATACTTGTTTTTTGTCCGTAGCTGTATTTTGTGCTTTGGGCTTTTGAGCTATTGCCACAGGCACTCTCTCCTGTATTTCAATGTTTAATCCAGGAGGAAAAAGCCGACGACTGACACTTGCTTGTGCAATGATCGGTTGTTGCTGCAAAGAGTGAGCGATCGCCGAAGGTTGAATTCGCCACAAAGACTGAGGATAGGATATCACCAGTAATGACTGAATCGCCGCTTCCGATAGTAATTGATCGCCTGATTTCATCACAATTTGTTTGGGAGCATTCAGCACCCATATTGGTTGGATTGCCACCCACAGCAAACCACCGGCCAAACTACTAATCGCAACGGTGCGCCATATAGCCTGGATAATTTTCATTTGCCTGTGCCGACGCAATTTCTTACGACGCTGGGCTAAATCTTTGTGGGAAACTGATAATATGCCAGCCATTCAAACCCCTTTTTGGTTTCAATCCAATTCTTTGCTAGGCTCAGATCTTGATTAATTACAGTAAACCCTGTCAGTATCTATTAGCCTCTCTCCTCAAGACTTTTTTTACTTTTAGTAACACTGTGCGGCAACTACACCAGTATTTAGGTAGTAGTAATCTTTTTCTTCAAGTTTGCAGTGTTCAGTTTAAACCGAACGTAGCCTTTTTGGTAGGTAATAGCTGTTACCGTGGAAAATGCTACAAAAAAGTATTGACAACCATAACACAATTTGCTTTTTGCTAGATGACTGCCAATACATTCGGTTAAACTTACGCACAAAGCCTTGATTAGCCGACTTCCCGCAGGGAAGTTGGCTAAATGGCGTTACCTCTGTACAACTGCACCTTAAACTGTGACAGCTATCTTTAAGCGATGAGTATTTTTTACTTTGTTAAGTAAGACACATGGGTTTGTACCCAGTTTAATAAAAGCTTAAAGATTAGCAAAAGCTCAGTAGTGTCCGTAAAAAAATACGGATATGCTATACGTATCAGAGATATTTTCGCGCGGTTTTAATTTATGACAAAGCGTCAGTCCATAGCAGCGATCGCCAACAACAATAAGCATTCTCTACAAAGGCTAGTTCGGTCAATTAAGCTCTCTAAAGGACAATTTGCTGTGATTTTAGTCTGATGCCACTAGGGGCAATTACGTGAGCCAATCCTGGAAAATATTCGCTCTCTTACCAAAGACATTAACTTAAGAGATATATTTCTTCAGACATCTAAATACTGACCGAACAGTGAAACTCTGGTGGCGGGATGGTACTTTACTCAAAACTTTTTCACCCCATGTTATACCAATTCAAAATTCAAAATTCAAACTTAAGAAAGCCAGATTTGACAAGGGTCTCTCAGTTTTGATCTGTTGCTTAATTTTGGTGAATTAACCTGAATTCGATGAACCTCACCCTCAATGGAATTGCTGGCCGCTGCCAGTTGGGACAGCACAGTTAAACTTTGGAGTCTGGAAGGCAAATTAATTAAAACCCTCAATGGGCATCGCGCCCAGTGTTAAGTGTCAGCTTTAGTCCTGATGGTCAAACATTGGCATTGGCTAGTGATGATATAAGGATTATTTTGTGGGATTTGCATCTTGACCACCTGCTTCTTCGTGGTTGCAACTGGGTAAATGATTACCTCAAGCACAACCGCAATGTTGAAGAAAGCGATCGCTTTCTTTGTGATGGCATCAACAGCAGCCACTAAAATATTCTGGGGTTGTGAGTTAAGAGTTATGAAGAGCCGTGAATTTTTAATGCAAAACTCAAAACTAGTTTTTTGCTTACCAACTCAAGGAGCGATCGCTGTCTAATAAATCATCGCTGTTTTTCTGCTCGTAACTATTCTCCATATCTTCCATCGCTTCTGGTGGCAAAGTGGCTAAAAATGCTTGCAGTCTCATACGCTCAATGTAAGGCCAGCCTCCCTCAGACTCAATATCTTTCAGTAGTGAGTAGAGTTTCTGGCGATTATCAGGCAAACTCTCTTGAAAGATACTATCTCGGATATCTCGGTGTAACTGCTCCAAATGCCGTAGCAAGCCCAAAATAGCTATAGCATCTCCTTGACAAACCTTAGCCACATCATGCACTGCTGTGGCGATCGTTTGCAGTTGATCAGCCAACTTCTCTGATTCAAAACTTTTGTTGTTGCTCATACCACTATCTCCGTGTAAATGAAGTCTACTCAAATTTACCGGAGATTGTTAGCTTTCATTCGCTATTTTAAATGTCAAAATGCATAAGTACACCAGGGTATTAGGAGACAGAGGACAGGCTTCAAAGTCCCTTGGTGTCTGAGTTTTATGATTAATTCTGTCCTAAGCTACTTGGCAAATACTATGTGAACTCCAAAAATTAAATTACCACTATCCTGCATCCAAGATAAGTATCAAATTCTTATCCTCTTGTTCTTGTCCCCCTTCCGCGCCCCTGCTACCCTGCTTCTGCTTACTCAGCACGGGCTACTTTACGCCCCGCTACCGCTCTAAGCACAGCTATGCCCGCAGGGCTGTACAGGAAGGAAGCACTATTCATGAAGCGATTGGTTATTTTTTTATTTGTCAGTCCCTCAGCACCGTCTCTCAGTGAACTATGTAGCATCAAGTCTTTTTGGTTAAGACTAGAGTGCTTTGATCTTGAGTTAAAAAAAATCGTATGATCTGGCTGATTTCCCTATAAAGCAATGGGCTGTATGTAGTGACAACACATACATAATACAGAACGATTTGGGCAACCCTGCAAATGCCATGAGCATTTGCAAAGCAAGCGCAAAGCAAAACCTAGCTTTGCGTTCCACGAAGTCCGCCCTGATCCTGCTCTGTACTGGGGCGTATTCACTCATGCGCCCAAACCCTAGCAAATACCGCCACCAGTAAAACTGCTGGTTTTGCTGCTCTTGAACCACACATCAAAAAAAATAGATACGGTGTGCGGGTCAGCCTTTGATTTAAACTAAAGGCTTAAGAAAGCGACGCGTTAAGTGCGTTTAGCAGTGAGAAGTTTGAGCGGTGGCTTTTGGAGGACACCTGCGTGGGAAAGGTTCCCACGCCGCTTGCTAAAAGCAGTGGCTTGAGTTAAGCCAAGTGTCCATTCCATCAAAGCTGCGGTGCAGTTTTACAACTTAGATATTAATTTTTGACATTGAGGTTGACCATGAGGTATCGCGCTTTAATTGTTGCATTCTTGGCTATGTGTCTGGGGCTATTAACTGCTTGCAGTGAAGCTCCAGCTTCTACTGGCAAAGATTTACTTACTTACGAACAAATTCGGGGCACTGGTTTGGCTAACTCATGCCCCCAACTAGCAGAAACCAGCCGTGGTTCTATTCCCATTGATTCCAGCCAGTCCTACACCATTAAAGAACTCTGCTTGGAACCAACGACTTTCTTTGTGAAAGAAGAACCTGCTAATAAACGGCAAACAGCAGAATTTGTGTCTGGAAAATTATTGACCAGATACACTTCTACCATTGATCAGGTACAAGGCGACCTGAAAATCAACCCAGATAATAGCCTGACCTTTGTAGAAGCCGATGGTCTTGACTTCCAAGCCATCACTGTAAAACTCCCAGGTGGTGAATCAGTACCTTTTCTCTTCACCATCAAAGATTTAGTTGCTCAAACACAACCTGGTTTGACCAGTATCAACACTTCCACGGACTTTGAAGGTACTTTTAAGGTTCCTTCCTATCGTGGTGCTGCCTTCCTAGATCCCAAAGGTCGTGGTGTCGTCAGTGGCTATGATAATGCTGTGGCTCTCCCTGCTCAAGCCGATGACGAAGAACTCACACGTGCTAACGTCAAACGTGTTGACACTCTTGATGGCACGATTTCTCTGCAAGTAGCCAAAGTAGATAGCTCTAGTGGTGAAATTGCTGGTACTTTCGAGAGCGAACAACCATCTGATACTGATTTAGGTGCTGGCGAACCCAAGGAAGTCAAGATTCGGGGTCTGTTTTATGCACGGGTTGAACCAAATCGTGGCTAAATTCTTTTGAGTATGACAATTGGTTAATACTCAAAAATATGGTTTTGTAATCATCAACTTCATCGCCTGACTTCACCCATTTGCTCTCACAACAATGAGCAAATGGGTTTTTTATTAATTGATGACCAAATGAACACAAATTTATAGCCGGAGTTACACAGGTTAACGTGAATTCGATGAACCTCACTTAAGAAATAGTGCTGAGTACTGAGTGAGGAGTGCTGAGTGAGGAGTAAAAGTGCAAAGGAACAAAAAGTACGGAAGATTATGTTTCTTTCGCTCTTCCCGCAGGGCTTTACAGCACTTTTCTATAAGTACAACTAAGATTTTTCGCCCTTTTTGATTGATTAGTTGTACTTAATATCTTGATGGGGATATTTATTGACACTTAATTACTGAATAAAATTAAACCTTATATAAATTTTATTTAATAACTATAGTATTTTTACGGAAAACAAAATTTTGAGTATTTAGTAATCTTCTGGCTATTAGACTGCATATTTAAGTAATCAAATTAAGTAAAATTTCGGTTTGAAATCTAAGAAATAATTTTATATTTTGTCTATATGTAGCTTGCAAAACTACAGATAACAACAGTTTTAAAAACCAAACAAAATACCAATTTCGCTTATTTGAATTTTGCTCGATTGTCAAATATATAAGGTGTTGCACAGCAAAAATTGTTATTTATCATATATCTTGATCAGAAAGATAGCCAAATTTTTGCGGGAATATCGGACAATCGTAGCTTTTTTTTAAGCGGGTATTCACTGTTTATTTGCTAAATAAACGCGGTGCTATGCCTACTACAGCCACTAACGAACTGAAGCATGAAATTTGGCAGTTATTGCGGGAATATCAACAATCTCGCTCAGAAACTGTGCGCAATAAACTGGTAAAACTTAACTTTGGACTGGTCAGAAAAGAAGCTCACTATTGGATAAATCAATGCCGTGAAAGCTATGATGACTTACTCCAAGTAGGTTGTTTGGGTTTAATAAGGGCTATTGAAAAATTTGAAATTTCCAAAGGACACGCTTTCAGCTCCTTTGCTATTCCCTATATTCGCGGTGAAATTCAACATTATCTCCGAGATAAAGGTGTCACAGTGCGAATTCCTCGGCGCTATTTGGCACTGCAACAGCAAGCAATAGGAGTTTCACGTTCTTTGCGCGAAAAATACAACCGTCAACCTACCGACTCTGAATTAGCAGCAGCATTGGCGATTGACCCAAACGAATGGCAAGAAATTAAATTAGCATGGGTGAATCGCGCCCCTCTGAGCTTGGATGTCCCTATTCTGGACGGAGAAGAAGGAGCTACCAGCCTAGGGGAATTGGTTCCAGATCCCCATTACCGCAGCTTTCAACTGGCGCAAGAAGACCAAATTCGCCTACAACAAGCATTGTTTCAGCTAGAAAAATGTACTCGTGAAGTGTTGGAATGTGTATTTTTGCACGACTTGACCCAAAAACAAGTAGCCGAACACTTAGGGATTAGTGTAGTTACAGTTTCCCGTAGGGTCAAAAAAGGGCTGGGCTTGTTAAAGCACCTCATGGGTGTGATGGAGGATTAATTGCCAGCAAGGTTAAGCCGCATTTACCCCAGACTGGTGGTGCTAAAAATAACCTTTAAAATTCCGAAAATTAGGTTATAAAGGGAAGATGCTTTGCCTTGAATACAAATAGGCATAGTTAATTTCCACAAGCAAAGTTTGCTATAGCTTTTGAGAACAGCTAATGGGCAGAAATTCCAAAATTGCATTTGTAGCTCTTTTAACTTTGGCGATCGCTGGATGTGGCTCGGAAGGTACACAAGAGGCTATTGATTCTACGCCTACTGTGACACCGACAGCAAAGTTACCACCAGCGACTCAATCTTTCAATAATCCTGTGGTGTCTACCAAGAATGTGGTCACAAATGCCTCTGCAACTCCTAATTTAATTCAACCAACTAATCCCAAAGAGCGAGAAGCAATAGTATCAAAAGGTCGGAATGACCCGTTTGCCCAAATTATTGGGCAGCCGGTTCTTGAAGTACCTAAAACTACTACAGCTACCAGAATAGTTCCGATATTGCCTCCTTTACCTACTGCTACAGCCCGAAGACTACCAACAAGCAGCGTGGCGCTCTCCACCGGAACTAAAACGCCTACGTCGTCAAATCAAGTAGCACAGACAGCAAGGCCAAGTTCTAGCCAAACTTCAGTTTTGCCGAAGGTCATGCCTCAAGTTATCCCTAATCCCACTTTAGTATCTGTGCTGCCACCACCAGCACAACCTGACTTAGCCAAGGGGGTAATTGTGAGTGGTGTAGTGCTGATTGGCAAAGAACCCCAAGCAATTATTAAGGTACCTAATGAGGCGACAAGTCGCTATGTACAGGCGGGACAGCGATTGGCAGGTGGTGTGCTAATTAAACGTATTGAAATGAATGCAGGTTCCAATCCAATTGTAATTCTGGAACAATATGGTATAGAAGTCGCCAGAATGGTGGGCGAAGAGCCTGTCAACTCAGCGTCGTCAGCGATAACTAATGCTGGCAATCCTGTTTCTGTGACAACACCACCTCAAAATCCTTTTACTGTTGGAGCTTCATAAAGATGGAGACCAAGGAAAAAATTGAATTTACTGGTTTACCTTTAGCAGTCTATCGAGAGATAGCCGCTCATTTGCGTCAAGTTGCAGGCGTAAAGGTTAGTTTAATTCCCCAGTCATCACAACAATTTGATTACCATCAAAGTCAAATCAGTGGCTTATGGATCTCTTGGATACCGAACTCTGGTTCAGAAAGTCAGCAACGCGTACAGCAAATTTTGGCTTACTATCAAAACCGCTACGGTGTCTGAATTTCATACTGGCAACTGATGGGGATGAGGTTAATTTTCTCGTCCCTATATATTATGTTTATTGGGTAAATTTATCTAAGTCCTGCCAATGTGGCTGATGCAATTACGAGTTGCTAAGGTAAACTTGCAAGCAAGGTAATGCACAATCTTACTCAGCTGCTCCTCGGTCTGGGCATCACTCACAATGGAACACTGGCAATTTCTCATACAAAAACAGGGCGATCGCTCTTGGCATAACCTGGAATCGCCAAATTTAGAAATTTCGGAAGGTCGGTACAGAGTTTTGGCTCGTTCCCACCTACGGAATACAGATGTGGAAATACGGGTAACTCACTCTTCAATTCAAGAAATTCCACCAAAGCGGCGAATTCAGAAGCGATCGCGGCGCACCAACTCGGAAGGTTTAATGGCGGTAATTCCCTTTACCCACCTCAAGCCGGGAATTTGGGAATTGCAATGCTCTGGGGATTTGATGTCGGATCTTTTTGGTAATTCGTGGCAATACAGTATCCATATACAAGTCTTGCCCCAGGAAATCAATGGGTCATGGAGTCGATTGGGGACGGGGGAGAGCGTTGTTTTACCCGAACACCCAAATACTATTGCTGATGGCAACTTGATATCTCCAGTTGTTGTAGAAACTACACCTACTGTACAAAACAACCCAGCTACTGGCGATTTACCAACTCAAACAGTAGTGGAAGAGACAGTGATCGATCAGCCTGTTAGCCCAGTCTGGCTTAAAGGTGAAACGGCAGAGCAGATTTTACAAAATTTAATAGAGGTAGCTCTACCCGCTTCTGAAACCCTGCTAGAGAATGACAAAGTTGCGGAGTCTTCAGCCATACAACCAGAGCCTCTACTATTGCTGACTCTAGATCAGGAAACCTACATTGCTCGTTGGGGACAAGTACTCACTATTAATGGGCGTGTGGAGCGACAAAACAACATAAATCTGGCAGGTAAGACACCGTACCCAGAAAGCCTCCATGACCTAGAATTATTGATTGAATTGCGATCGCCTCTAGGGTCAAAAATTTTCACCCAGGTTCGACAGCCTTTACCAGATAGCTCGTTGCCCTTGAGCATCAGTTCAGCAATTAATATTCCTCTTGACTGGGAATCCAAACTGATTTTGGCAGATATCAGTTTGTATGGCGCATTCACTAATTTGGGTGAAGTAATTCTGTTAGCTAGCAAGTCTTTCACAATTACAGCAGATGTGACCGAATTACTAGCAGTTACAGCCGCAGCCAAATCTAGTCAACCAAATTTATTAGATCACCCTAGCTCACCACCAAATCCAGCTGCTGATTCTCCAGAGCCAGCAAAAACTATTAGTATCGATTTAGGGCTTTTCAACCTGGCGAAAACTGCACAAAGAGACCATTCTCAGCTTGTCCATACTTCCCTCAACAAATCCTTAACACTGTCAATTAATTCGCGAGATATAGAAGAAACGGCACTACGAGTGTCGAAGCTAAATAAATCAGCCGATTCTCGTTGGCCACAACTGCCGAAGCTACCTGAAAACCAAAATACAGCAATAGCCACTGCTGATGTGGTAACAAAGTCCACTCCGGAACAAGCGCCGCCCGTAGAGAAGGATGAAACTGTAGCTGCCATCGCCCCCATTAACTTAGCGCAGCTTGTGATCAGGCATCATCGAGTGCCAATGCTTGGCAGCATTTTTCCCTACTTAAAACGCCTCAAAGCCTTGCCTGAGGAAACAATGGCATTAGAAAATCAGGCGTCGGAGTTTCCAGATGTTGAGGATTCCCGGCAAATGGATACAACTGTCGCTGACGATGAAAATACACTTGAATTATTAACTGGTGATTCTCAATCCCAGGATGACTTGGAGGCAGAGGCGACTATTCCATCAAGTTTAGAATTAATCAATGCCGCGAACGTACAAGAAGAATCTGTTCCACCAAGTTTAGAATTAAACACAGAGAGTCATCTCTACTCATCTCCCCTGATTAGAAAGTGGATGCAGAGCCAAGGTTATTCCCTACCTGAATCGATTATTGATGTTCTAGAACAGCAGAATATACCTGATCAACAGCCTCCCCTTTCAACGCCAACTGTTGATGTTGATTCATCATTAAACCTAGAAGTTGCAACGGAAATGGCAGCAGACGCCATACCTAGCGTGGGGGACACTACGCCAATGGTGAGTGCAGCTATGGCGACGGCGGTAGAGGAAACGGAAATACTAGGAGATGCGCAGACAGAAAATCTATTGACAGAAACCCCATCTACTTGGTTGGCACAAGAAATTGTGGTAGATGATACATATACTGACGTGTCAGTGGATTTCCAAGAAAGTGGCTTGTGTGAACAGGAAAACCAAGCAATCTCAGATTCAGGCAATTCTTCACCATTTATAGATAGGGGAATTGTTGAACCTTTGCCAATTCCGCAATTGCATGTGCCAGAAGGTGAACTAATTGCTGGTACATCTGTCAGAGTGCGGGCCGAACTACCTGCGGGATACCCACAAGTGATTGTCAAGTTATGGGTTGAAGATTGCCATACTCGTTGGTTACTAGATGGCCCTCATTTGCTGACAGATTTATTACCTAACCCCTTGGGCAATTTAGAGGTGATGACTCAATTAAACATTCCCTTCGGCTGTTTGGAAATTCGCCTGGAGGCGATCGCTTTTCATCAAGTTACCCAACAGGAAAGTCACAAAGTTACGGTGGTGCGGACTGTGATTCCTCCAGACTTGCCGAATTTGCGGCTAGATGAATTACTGGGGATGTGAACACCCATCATATAGAGGCTGTGTTAAAAATCTTGAGAATTTAAAAAATCAGCTGCAAATTGCAGTAAGCTCGTTTTCGAGGATTGTCTAAATTATTAGGAAAGTTAACTATGGCAGCTTCATTTTTGCCTTCCATTTTTGTGCCTCTGACTGGTCTAGTTTTTCCAGCAGTGACAATGGCGTTTTTGTTGCTATACATCGAACGCGACGATATCGCCTAATTAGTTGATTGGCTTCCCACGTCTTCAAGGCGTGGGATTTTCGTTTAACTAAAAATTACAGGAGTACAAGCGGTAACATGCTACTTGCCTCACCTATCCATATAAGACCGCAACTATATTCCAACTCATCCCTAGTAGACAAAGGATTCCTACTGCATACGCAAGGAATCGCCAGGGCTGCAAGCCGAGAAGATACATCAACGTATGAAGTATCCGCGCGATTGTAAAAGTAGAAAATAGCCAAGTTGCTGCTCTAGGTGATGCTCCGGTTAGCACATATGCTATTCCCAGACCAATAAATATGGGAATGTTCTCTAAGTCATTCAGCCAAGCTTTGGCCGCTCTTTGGACTTGTGGTAAATCCTCCTTGGCGGGCGGCTGATTGAATACTGCGGCGTCCTCTGGGTTCACAAACTTACGTCTGCCGATGCGATGAAAGCCTTGATAAGCGGAAAGCGCAAACATTTTGAAGAACAGCGCTACAACGCACAATGAATACCAATGCAGAGCGGTTCCCATAGTTTCATGCATAGAGATTACCCTTAAGTGTAGTTATGGTCGGTGATCCTACTAATTGCAGCTTAAACGCCTATAATTACAAACCGCCTATCTCAGAAAGACAGGCGGTTTGTTAATGCTGATTGTTAAACAATTGCCAGAAAGTCCATACTAAATGGCATTCGGCTCAGGCTATTTTTACATTGAAGACCCAATGCCGGCGTAGGCTCCATAAAAGAAAATACCTACAACTGTAATTACACCTAACCCTGCGATCGTAGCGACAACCCACAGGGGAATTCTTCCACTTCCAGCAGACACAGCTTTTTCTCCTCCCTTAATAACAAATCAACACGGATTAAATAAACAAAGTTTTTCAACAACTGTTCCAGTTAGTTAAAGAAGTAACTGGAAAATAGAATCCCTAGAACAAAAACTAGGAGTAGTCCTAGGTATAGAGAAGTCCGGTTGAGTTCAACTGGCTGATTATTGGGGTTGGGTGTTCTTTCCATGATTTGCTCCTAGCGTTGAATAAACTGCATTGCGGCGATCGCGCCCAAAAAGAACACGGTAGGTACACCTAGGGTATGAACGGCGAGCCATCTAACCGTAAAAATTGGATAGGAAACTGGTTGATTTATGTTATTTCCGCTAGTCATGATCCCAAACTACTTTCCGATAAATTGTTCAACTTGTTGTTTAGCTTCAAAACGATTCTTCACAATGGGCACTTCTTGCCGTGCTTGTGTGTAATATTCATTAGGACGGGGTGTGCCAAAAGCATCGTAAGCCAGTCCAGTTTGGACAAAGAGCCACCCGGCAATAAACAATGCGGGAATGGTGATGCTGTGAATAACCCAGTAACGAACGCTGGTAATAATGTCCGAAAACGGACGTTCTCCAGTGGTACCTGACATTTAGATTCCTACCTTCACGAAGACTATTATTGAGTCTATTATCCTACAAAGTTTAAAAAGAGTTACAAGTTGCAACGTCCTTCTCAGAAATCAAGGTGACTACCTCAGTTGGTGTTGTTACTAAGCTGCCTCTGAAGGGGAAGCTTTGGCCATGTTTGGTTGGTATTTTAGCAAAACGCCGCGATCGCCTATAACAAACCCCTGGTCAGGCTGGAAAAAGACAACTTTGTACAAATTAGCAGCTACCTCTTCCACATCACGGTCTTTTTCCCAGGTTTGACCACCGTCAGGACTGTGCAGCAAATTACCGCTACCGCCACCTATCCAAATTTCATTGGGAGTCCGATATGCCAAATCTAGTAAGCCCCAACTTGTAGCCAACTCAGGGTTTTGTGCCTCTTGCCATTCCTCAGGATTAGTCGGGTCGCTAAACTGCACTTGACCTCCCCGTGCTAACAACCACAATTGACCATTCTCTGTAAAACCCATATTTTCTAGGCGTCGAGAACTATTGCGGTTGTGGGGTTGCCAAGCATTTTGCCCTGGTTCCCAAGTTGAGTAGAAACTACCTTTGGCGGAAACAGCAACATATTTACCATCAGCCGAGCGTTGCAGATTACGAACTACTCCAACTGCTGCTTCTACCTGGGCTTTCCAGTTTTTACCCCCGTCTGTGGTGCGATATATTGCTCCCACATCGGTAGCCATTTCAGCTGTGTTTTCTCCCAGAGCGTAGATAGCGATCGGATTACCGGGGAGCTTTTCGCTTAAGGGAATGCGCGACCAAGAACGACCTTCATCGGTGGTGTGTAACAGTAAAGAAGGCTCTCCCGCAATCCAGCCTTCTTGACCAGCAAAACTTACTGAATCAAAGCGCGACTTGGGGTCATCCAGTGCTAGTGTTAGCGGTTGCCAAGTATCACCACCGTCGTTAGTTTCCAAAAGCGTGGCGTTGCTACCTACGAGAAAGCCATGCTGCGGATTATCCGTAAAGGTAATATCCAGTAGCTTCGCGTCCGTTGGCACAGAAATAATTTCCCAAGGATTGAAGCTGGTGGAGGGGACTTTACTACAACCTACACACATGACGACTACTATTAACAAGGCAAATATTCTTTGCCAATTTTTCACAATACCCATTGAATGCATCAGTATTTCTTACTTGTTTCTAAATTTGTGTAGTTGTTTTCAGAGCAATGCTTGCCGTTTAAACTTGGTAAAAAAGATAACGGGTCTTATTGTAAGCCGTAGAGACTGATAAAAAACAAGAAACCAAGAGCTAAAGCTCCAAAAATCAGGATATTCTTTTGCCCTGGGGTCAGTTGATTGACACCCAAACCATAACCGAGATTTTCTTTAAAACCGGATGCTGTACCAGCAGGGCCAACATTGGCAAAAGCGGTCTTTTTCGCCGTACATACTGGACAGCGCCATGTTATGGGTAGTTCAGCAAAGGGTGTTCCTGGGGCAATATTATGGCTATTGTCTCCCTTCTCAGGTTCGTAAACATAACCGCAGGCGCGACACTCGTAGCGGTCTAACACCGGAGTTTCAACAGCTTGTTCGCTAGCTTGTTCGCTCATGGCTAAGGCCTCGCAGAGGGGAAATATTAAATATACGTTAAAAATTATGACATAACTATTAGACTTTTCCATCATCAGCCAAAACGAATCAAATACCTGAAGTCAGTCTGTTTCCCAGATTTCAGAAAAACTAAAAAGATATAATGTAAAAGAAAGTAACAGCCTTATTTACACCTTAAAGCGGTAGATATTTATTGTGTTTGTCCTCAGTGGTTACGAGTACCTTCTAGGCTTCTTAATCATTTGTAGCCTAGTGCCTGCCTTGGCACTTTCAGCATCCAAGCTCCTACGACCAACTGGTAACAGCCTGGAACGGCGTACTACCTATGAATCTGGTATGGAACCAATTGGGGGAGCCTGGATTCAGTTCAATATTCGCTACTACATGTTTGCGTTAGTTTTCGTCATTTTTGACGTAGAGACTGTATTCTTGTATCCTTGGGCGGTTGCTTTCCACCGTCTGGGGCTATTGGCGTTCATTGAAGCTTTAATTTTTATCGCAATTCTTGTAGTTGCTTTAGTCTACGCATGGCGTAAAGGAGCGTTGGAATGGTCTTGAATTCAAATTTAACAACCCAAGACAAAGAGCAGATCATCAACCCGATTCAGCGTCCTACAGTCACTCAGGATCTATCGGAAAACGTGATCTTGACTACGGTTGATGACCTGTACAATTGGGCACGGCTTTCGAGTTTGTGGCCTTTGCTGTTTGGCACAGCTTGCTGCTTTATTGAATTTGCAGCGTTGATTGGCTCCCGGTTTGACTTTGACCGCTTCGGGTTGATTCCCCGTTCTAGCCCCCGCCAAGCTGATTTAATTATTACGGCAGGCACAATCACTATGAAGATGGCACCTCAATTAGTGCGTCTTTATGAACAAATGCCCGAACCGAAGTATGTAATCGCTATGGGAGCTTGTACAATTACTGGGGGAATGTTTAGCGTCGATTCACCTACGGCTGTACGTGGCGTTGATAAACTAATTCCTGTGGATGTTTACTTGCCTGGTTGCCCTCCTCGTCCAGAAGCTATTATCGACGCAATCATTAAATTGCGGAAAAAGATAGCCAATGATTCGATGCAAGAGCGGGGTCAAATAAAGCAAACCCACCGTTTCTACAGTACGACTCACAATCTGAAGCCAACGGAGCAAATTTTAACTGGTAAGTATTTGCAGTCAGAAACTCGCTTTGCACCACCGAAGGAATTGACAGAAGCAATTGGTTTGCCAGTACCACCTGCGCTGTTAACAGCAAAGACACAAAAGGAGGAACAAAAGCGTGGCTGAAGAAGATTCCAAACCAGTACCAGCACCTGAAGAATCCTTAGTCAAAGCCGGTCCAATTTCCCAGTGGTTGGCAGAAAATGGTTTTGAGCATGAGTTTTTGGAACCTGACAAGAATGGGGTAGAGATAATTAAAGTGGAGTCAGATTTCTTGCTCCCCATCGCTACAGCCCTGTATGCCTACGGGTTTAATTATCTCCAGTTTCAATCTGGTATTGATCTCGGCCCAGGACAGGATTTAGTTAGTGTGTATCACTTGATTAAAGTTAGTGATAATGCTGATCGTCCTGAAGAAGTACGGGTGAAAGTGTTCTTACCTCGGGAAAATCCCAAAGTACCTTCGGTTTATTGGATCTGGAAAACAGCAGACTGGCAAGAGCGCGAAACTTACGATATGTTTGGCATTGTCTACGAAGGACATCCGAATTTAAAGCGGATTTTGATGCCGGAAGATTGGGTAGGTTGGCCTTTACGGAAGGATTATGTCTCGCCTGATTTCTACGAGTTGCAAGATGCTTATTAAGTAGTGCTGAATGTTAAGTTTCAGCAGTGAGAATTTTTGATCAACTCACCCTCACCCCTTTCCCTCGGCGGAGAGGGGTAATGTTTTTGTTTTCTTAGGCAAAGGTATTTGTAAATAAAGCAAGAAAGAGTATTAATTAAATGTGAGTTCGATAAGTTGAAAAAACTCCTCTTTGAACCTTTCCCCCGCAAGAAGAAGCCACTGCGTTGCGCGGGTTCCCCGCGTTGTAACAAGTGGCGTAGAGGCCTCAAAACCTTTCGCGTAGCGTTCCCGTAGGATAGCCCTTACTACGAACTGAATTTCAAGCATTTTACATTGCAAAACACATAGTTTGATTTTTGCTCGCCGACTTACTTTGTCTGTTAATAATATTAACTAATATTCTACTTCTTGTAAAAATGAGGTTTTTTAATCCCATGTTTAAAGATTTTACGCACTATATTGCGTAAGCTAGCGTCTCCTCTTAAGACTAGATCTCTCAAATTTTGCTCTGGACGACCACGGAAGGAAGTAACGTGATAATACTTCTGTTGGTCAGCAGATTTTGGTGAAAAATAGTAGTTGGATACACAACAGCGACGACCATGATGATTAATGGGGCTAACTGAGTGCCAAGAAGTTTTATTTGTCACCATAATCACTAGCCGATTGAACTTACTGTGAATAGTTCTACAAGGATTTTTTAAACCTTGATCCCAAAGTTCTAGGTTACCACCATAATTTTCTGACCAATTGGGAGTTACGTAATACAGTAAATTCAAGACACGATAGTTACTGATATCTTTGTCATGGGAATTATCTAAATGAGGATTTAAAAAACAGCCATGTTCCATGAGGCTAACGCCACCAGCATAAAGATATTCATCTGGAATTAATTGTTCAAAACCAGTTATTTCGGCAATCAAATTAACTATTCTGGCATCCTGAAAAGCATAGATAATTTCTTCTAAAATAGGATTATATTTATTTAGTTGTATGCCAACATATTTATGTTCTCTCAGGTCTTTTAATGGTAATAAGTTTTCTTTTTCAGGAAATGCATTATAAATTTCCAATACATCATTTACATCTAATAGATTATCTATATAACAACTTTTAATTTGATGTTCTTTGGCAAAGTCATCTTTTAAAACCGATTTAGAATATTCGAGTTTATTTAAAATTTGCTCGGCATAATAATTTCGTGACGCTGTGTGTAACATTGATATTTGATTCCAGATGTTGAATTTGTAGAAAAACTGACACTACTAAATACGGACAAGCCTAAAATTATGACTGTATTAGGCTGTTTTCCTTCATGAAGTTATTAACTATATTCTGTATTTTTTTGATTAATGCACGCTAACCAGAAAAAGTCAACAATAAGTACACATAAACTTATTGTTATTTTTAAATAGAGCAGCGCTAAATAACCGAGTAATTTGGTATATTCGTGTTATCTACAAAACATATCAGGTTAATACGCGCATTGATATTATAGTACATGTTAAAACCATTGGATACAAACTGCTCTCAGTATTTTGCCCAACCAAACAAAATTGATAAATGGGATGAAGATATTATTATTTGCAAGATTTTAAATCCCACTCCAGCCATTCAAGCCAACAGCCACTACTTTGGACATCCAGAATGGGGACTAAATTACTTTGTAGCCTGTCACAGAGATGAAAAGTTTGTAGAACTATGGCAAGCCGTTATTGGCAGTTGGCACGGCAAAGTAGTAGTGGATATCGGTTGTGGGCCTGGCAATTTGTATGCTGCTCTCAAAGATTTTTGTGGTGAGCCGCAGTTGTTACTCGGCGTAGATGTTTCTCTCGGCGCGCTGAAAATGGCTCATAAGCTTGGATATACAGCAGTTCTAGCAGATGCACAAAATCTACCTTTTGTGCCTGGGTTTGCTGATATTGTGATGCTCAATGCTTGCTTGCACCATTGCGATGATATGGCAAAAGTTTTGCAGGAGGCAGCTAAGTTAGTGCGTCCTGGCGGACTTTTAATCACAGATCATGATCCCCAACAAAGTGCTTATCAGTTCAAAGGTTTAGGTTCGCTGTTGTGGCAGTTACGGTTGCCAATTTATAGATATTTGAAACGGGGGGGACACTCTACCAAAGAGGAACAAACCTGGGGTTTGGCAACTGAAGTACATCACAAATTAGGTGATGGTGTAACACCAGAAATGTTCTACGAGGTGCTAGAACCAATGGGGTTTGAAGTTAAAGTTTACCCCCATAACCATACAGTAGGTGTGGAAGCGTTGAAGGGCAACTACGGTAGACCATTTTGGAAGTATCGTCTTACTCAGAGACTATCAGGTATAAACCCCCATTCTCCAGAGGCAGCACTATCTTTGATGTGTGTTGCTAGACACACCGTCTAATCGTTATCAGATGAGTTTGACTTTGATGACAAGCATGTTTGCTAAATTAATTACTTTTGTTGTAGTTTCTCGGCTTCAATTAAGCGAATTGCTAATACTATTTCTGCTAAAGCGCGTTGAAAAGCGTAATACCAACCATGCCAACCATCAAGAATACCGCCTTTGAAAATTAAGCAGTAAATCACAACAATAAAAGGAGCTAAGATTTTTTGTTTGCGGATGCGGTCTACGAAGTTCAATTCGCTGAATGGTGTTTCTAAGATTTTTTTTGTTTCTAGAAGAGAATAGCGATCTTGGGCCCATAGCCAACGTCCAAGAGGTTTGCGATCGTCATGGTGGATATACGCACAAAGAGTTGCAGACTGACCAGTGATTTGCAAGAGCTGTGTATGTCCATCATCAATATATGTAACTTTGTTTTTCCGAAACAGGACTTGACGTGGAGGAAGTATTGCGCTATTCAGTGATTTACCAAACACACAGTACTTAAATCTGGCAAAATAGCCGTCTATATGTCCATCGACTGGCAAAGCAGCCATTTCCGAGACTAACTCATCAGTAACTATATAATCTGCATCTAGTGAAAGTACCCAGGGCGATTGAACTTGCTCTAATCCATAGTTCCATTGTTGAGCGTGGGTATCGAATTTACGTTGAAATAGTTGAATTTGTGAATAGGAGTTAACAATTTCTAGAGTTGTATCGGTACTATAACTATCAATAACTATGATTTTTTTTGCCCAAGTGAGACGCTCAAGTGTGCGTCCAATATTGGGTGCTTCATTATAAGTGAGAATCAGAGGAGTAATTTGCTCTAACATAGATACAATAATGCCATCAGAATTAGACCAATTCTCTGTAGTAGGTGTTGGCATAGGAGATTAGATAGTTGATGTTGTAGTTTGTAATTGATTCTTGTTATTGGATAGCATACATGCTGGTCGTGTTGCAAAAATATCATGGGCAGAGCAAACGCATCTTCAAGTTTGTCTAGAAATGAACTACATTATCCACCCACAGGAACCAATACCTGAGGCTACGTAGCCGGGCTTCCGTGGGGTACTAAGCTGTGATTAGCAGGCTAATTATATGCGGCTTTATAAAGAAATCGTATAATTACACTTGTAGTATATATAGATTTATATATATGCCTAGATGTAGCACTAGTATCAAAAACTGGCATAGGTTTTTAACTTATGTAAACGAACCACAAAGAGGGTGTTCGGCAAAGCTTTTTGGGCATAGCGAAGGCCATAGGCTCTATGACGAATTAGTAGTTATCGATTATACCCTTAACTGAGTTACGGCAATATTACCGGAAAAACATACATCTACATCACTGCCGGGAGTGCGATCGCGTTTGCTATATTCGCCCACATAATAAAAATCATCGCCATCAATGCGATAGTTAATTGGTAACGGTTTGTTACAAGGTTGGCAAAACACCACTTCAGGATCTGGTTCTCCTGGTTGCAGATGTGGCAGGTTCACGTTCCAGAAACTTCCCATTTCTAAGGGACGTGGGAGTAAGTCGGCTAAAACTTCAGCAGTCAACTTGGCAGCCACATCCCAATCAAAATTTTGCTTGGCTTTGCGATATTGGGAAATAGCAATTCCCGGAATCCCATGCATTGCGGCTTCTCGCACAGCTGCCACAGTACCGGAAATATAAGTATCTACTCCCAAGTTGCCTCCGGCATTAATGCCAGACATCACAAATTTGATATCTTGGCAAATTTGGGTGGTGGCGATTCTCACACAATCAGCCGGAGTCCCAGCGATCGCATACTCGTTCTCGGAACGCCGATAGAGTGTAATGGGGCGAGTGGTGGTGACTTGATGCCCACAGCCAGATTGATGGTGTTTAGGCGCGGCAATAATAGCTTTTTTCCCATTGATAGCCTTAACTAAAGCTTGGATACCAGGAGCATCAATACCGTCGTCATTAGTGAGAATTAGGGTCATATAACAGGAGACAGGGCATAGGGGATGGGGAACAGGCTTGAAAGTCTCTAGATGTCAGAGTTTTATGATGAGTTTATGTCTTAAACTAAGCGGCAACTCTTTCAACAGAAAAGATACAGGGCAATGTAGGGACACAGCAACGCTGTGTGTAATCAATCTTTTTGAATTTAAACCACAGATAAGCACAGATATTACATCAGCGTTCATCTGTGGTTTATTTTCCTTTGATGCGGATTGTGCCAGAATTTATATTAACGTGAGTTCGACAACTATCAAAAACCCCTCTCCAAACCTCTCCCCTGCCAGGAGGAGCCACTGCGTTGCGCGGGTTCCCCGCGTTGTAGCACGTGGCGTTAGAGGCTTTGAAACCTTGATTTTTAGTTGAAAATCAGGGAGATTTTTGCCCCTCTGGGTGTCGGAGAGGGGTTGGGGTGAGGTTCATCGAATTCACGTTATATTATGCAGATATCATGTTAGCTACTTAATGCCTTGAAGAAACGTTGCAAACTCTTGAATACATTGGATTTTTTCGCAGGTGCAGCATCTGTTGTTTGCGGTTGTCCTTGCATCAGGATGCTATCCAACTCATCACCTGATGGTTTTTTGGGTAATTCGGCAATTTTTTGATATTCGCCTTTAGTTTCTACCCATACTTCCCATAAACCGGGATAACAACGAAATACAGCAGTTTCATCATCGACAGGGCGCAGGTAGTAGCAAGATTCAATGGTACTAATGAAACGCTGGCGGGTTTGCCTAGCTGTATAACCAATGCCCACAACTCCAGAATCTTCCAGGCGGGGATTTAACATCACAAAAGGGCGATCGCCTATATCTTCACATAACTTTTCCACCTGGGGAACTTCTACGGCAGTAGGGGCAATAAATAAGAAAATTTCGTCTTCTGGCTGAATTTTAGACTGTAGAGAGGCAGCCCTACCTGTACCGATATCCAAAATTTTAAATTGTGCATCCGTCCAATCGCGACTAGCCAAGGCTGCACCACCCGCATCGGCAAAAAAAACCTTCAGGCGGGAATCGTATTCTGCAAACACTGGCAGAAATTGTACCGCCACTGGCATTAGTTTGAGTTCTGGGAAGACAAAATCTACTTGTAAGCGAGTATAGCCATCTGCAAGAGCTGCTTGGGTGGCTGTGCGAGATTGGGCGATCGCTTCTTCAAGACTGTTGGGCAGTTCAGGCATAATTTATTTACGAATCTAGCATCTACATTCCATTGTTTCAGTATTTTTAGCAGTAGCGACACAGAGATATAAAACGCCTACAGCACACTACAGTGATATGCGCGCCAGTTACTCAGGGAATTGAACCAAAAAACTGGTTCCAAGACCCGATTTTTGGATTAAAGCGGCTTTTGAGTAGGGATACCAACAGCACGAGGAAAATTAGCTAGTGTACTTGTTACCTTACGCAAATACAGACAGTGACGAATGCTGTTACTCAGAGGTGTGGAAAATTGTTCAATTGTTTCAATTTTGCCACCCAACTGCTTAACAGCATTTTGCAAAGCTGTGGTTTCTTCCTCTGTCCAAGTACCCCGGTAAATTACTGCTAAACCACCTTGTTTAAGTAGTGGTAGAGTATATTCTGCACAAACAGAAGCTGTACCGACAGCGCGGATGAGGGCAACATCGTAGGTTTGTCGATGCTGTGCTTGCTGACCTATTTCTTCCGATCTACCAACTAGAGTTTTGCAATTGCTCAGGCCTAGTCTGGTTAAGATTTGGTCAACAAAAGCAATTTTTTTTCTGGTCGAATCTAGCAGAGTGATTTGGCAATTGGGCATGATAATACCTACCGGAACCCCGGGAAAACCTGCACCTGTACCAATATCAATCACAGAAGCACTCTCTTGGAGGGATGGAAGAAATTGTTTTTGTAATGCAATTCCTCGCAATGAATCCCAGAGATGTTTTTCCCAAAATTCTTGTGGTTCTGTAATCCGGGTTAAATTTAACTGGTGGTTACCTTCCAGAATTAATTCGTAAAGCTGTTGGAATTGCGCCTGCTGTTGGCTACTGGGTTGCCAGTTGAGAGTTTGTTGCCAGATTTCTGCCATCTCTGGCAATAAGGGAATTGTTGAGTTAGTCATTAGTCATTAGTCATTAGTGATTCCCCATCTCCCCATCTCACACCGCCGCTTGTGGTTCTTTAACTTTGCTTTCCAGTGTCGCTGGATCAACTGATTGTAGTTCACCGTGATTGAGTGTCCAGCAACAGTCTGCGATCGCCAACATATCACCCGCGTCATGTGTTACTACCAACAGCGTCCAATCTTTTTTCAATTTTGCCAATAAATTTACTAATTGCCGACGCATTGACCAATCTAATCCGGCTGTCGGCTCATCTAATAATAATAAATTTGGCTGGCGAATTAATTGCACCGCCAAAGCTAAACGCCTTTGCTGTCCACCACTCAAAGCATAGGGTGCGGCGGAAAGCGATAAATGCTCTAATCCTACTTCGCTCAATGCTTGTCTAACTCGCTCAGACCCTAACTCAGGATGTCCTAAACGCAATTCTTCTAAAATTGTACCACCGCAAAAGTGGCGTTCTGGAAACTGAAACACCAACCCTGCCAATTGTTGTAGCTGTTCGGCGATGAGTTCTTGTTCCCGCCAGCAGACCGAGCCGGAAGTTGGTTCAGCTAGTCCAGACAAAATTTCTAGTAAGGTACTTTTGCCAGAACCACTCGGCCCAATAATCAGACCTAGCTGCTGGGGTGCTAATTCCAGATTCATTGATTTGAGAATCGCTGTTGGGCAGGCTGTGGGATGATAAGTTAAATTTCTGAGATAGAGCATTTGTTAAGACTACCAAAAAGTTGGCGAATAACTCATTAAAACTAAGTTAACAACACTGAGAATAACTAGAAAATTACGCAAAGACCTATGGCGCATTGCCTGGGTTAACACCTTAACCTAACAGCAAGAATAGTTCACCTTTTCTCCAAAGTTACGCGTCTTTTTTTGCGAAAATTTGATGCTAACGGCAAAAATCAACCCTTGTACTTCTTTCTATTGTGGCAGACTTACCCATGAATCATGGCCACAAAAATTATGGGAACTTGGCAAAATAACCGCAGTCAACCTGTGTAGAATATTTGGGCCGAAACAGACGCAAGTTTTAGTTAACCGTCTTTTGCATTCTAAGTAACAGATACAACTATTTCCACCGTAACTTTTCTGAGGTTTCAATGACTGAACGGTGTTCTACTCCTCAACCAACAGCATTTGCCAGATTCACTAGGCTTGCTCAGACGACCTTTTTAGCTGCGATCGCCTACGGCGCGGCTTTGCCGATCACACTCAATTTGTGGGTTAATCCCTCTGTTGCTGGCGATCCATTTCGGACTAACGAACCTCGTCAAATTGGTGACAACACAGAAGCAGCCTTTAAAGCCGTTTTTCAACAGGGTGATTATCCAGCCGCAGAACGTTATCTACAACAAGCAATATCTAGTGAGCCAAGCGAACCTCTGGCTTATGCGATGAAAGCATCTTTAGCATACGCCAATAAAGATTTAGCTACACTAGATACTTACAGCAAGAAAACGTTAGAAGCCGGACAAAAGCTGATTACTACTGATAAATTGCGCGGCAATATATATACTGCCGTTGGACATTTTTTTGAAGGGGCAGCAATTCTCACTCGTGAAGGTACACTCAAAGGCGCACCACAAGCCTTAACTCGCCTACGGCAAGTCTATCAACATTTAGACAGAGCAGAAGCGATCGCTCCTCAAGACCCAGAACTAAATTTGCTCAAGGGCTATATGGATTTGATGCTAGCCGTCAACCTACCCTTTGCTAATCCCGATGATGCTATTGAACGATTAAAAGCAAATGCTGCGCCTCAGTATTTAGCGGATCGGGGTATAGCCATTGCCTACCGGGATTTAAAACGGTATCCCCAGGCTTTGGAGTATGTTAACAGTGCTTTAAAAGCGACATCTGATAACCCAGAGTTGTATTATCTTAAAGCTCAAATCTTGAGAGAACAGGGACAAAAAGTTAAAAGCCAGTCAATGATCCAAGAAGCAGTCACTAACTTCGACAAAGCTTTAACTAAAAAATCCCAACTCCCAGCCAGTTTAGTAAAACAAATTGAGCGTGAACGGAATCATAGTATTAAGCAGCTGAATAATCAGAATTAGGGAATAGGGAATGGGGAATAGGGAATGAAGTATTGGCTATTCCCTTTTTCCCCATTTTCCCACTCTCCACTCCCATCCTGATATGCTTATTCTCAGTAAGAGTAACTATAAGTCAGATGCAAATTCAGTTCCGTGAAATAAACCCTTTTGATGTATGGATTTGGCTGAAATTCAGCACAATTCCTTCTGGACGTGAAAAGCAATATGTAGAAGAAGTTTTTAATTCCTGGTTTTATCTGGGTAAATTGGGCGCATTTAATGCGGAAAATCTCCAGGTACAGGAAACAGGACTTGATATCAGTTATATGAATTATGACCAACAAGGATATGATAAAAGCTTGCTGGCACTAATGCACAATATGGGCGAGTTTGAGTATGAGGGACAGTGGGCGCGTTGTTGGTTTGACTTGGGAACTAGTGATGCGATCGCGCTTGATATTTTAATCAATGCCCTCAAACAGCTCAATGAGGAATATGTCACTATTGAGGATTTGTACATCGGCGGCGAAAATGAAGATTGGCCTGTCGAGGATAGCGACAGTCCTTCACACTCTCTCTACGATAATTAACTATGAGTAAACTAGGCCAAATTCGGGTACTAGCTTTGGGACTTATTCGGGATGGCGAACGCATTTTTGTTTCTGAAGGCTACGATCCTGTAAAGCAAGAAATATTCTATCGGGCTTTAGGTGGTGGGGTTGACTTTGGCGAAACCAGCCAAGTTGCTTTAGAACGAGAATTTCAAGAAGAAATCCAGGCAGACTTAACAAATATTCGCTATCTGGGTTGTATAGAAAGTATATTTACGTGTAACGGTAAGCAAGGTCACGAAATTATTCAACTGTACCAATGTGATTTTGCTGATACTCAGTTTTATCAGTTAGACAGCTTAATTTTTTCTGAGTCAGAACATCATAAACATCGGGCATTATGGATAGATATTGCTCGTTTTAAATCTGGCGAACTCAGGTTAGTTCCAGAAGAATTTTTCAAATATTTGTAAATAATTACAACAGCAAGACAGTAAATTTTATAAAATATAGCACTTGCCACTTAGTTTAGGATATAAAATAATCATCAAACTCTTACGTAAACCGACTTTAAAGCCTGTTCCCCATACCCTATATCCTATATCCTATCCCCTTCTCTATTACTCATATCTATCTTTTTTTGACTTAATGACTTTAATCACATCATCATGCTGTTGACCTTCGATGATGTCTTTTAAATGTATTTTCCCTTCAATATATTGAATATGGATGCGCCATCCAGATATTTTATCTATATCGGCTCTGTATATTGCTTGTTTAATACCTGTGACTTTATGGAGTCTTGTTTTAGGAAAATTTCTGGTTCTGTGGCATTCATTATCCTCTAGTTCAGCTAAAGCTTCAAGAAAATCAGTTTTTAGGTTATCTGGCAAAATCTTCATTGCTTCATGGATTACACCATACTCATCTAGAATAGGCTTGATTTGTGACATTAGCTAGAATGAACCTTAACTTCTTGGTTCTCCACAGTAAAGTCTTGGTAAAGTGACTCGGCAACTGAATTATATGCTTTTGGTGCATCCTCAGGCTTTACAGCTCTAAATAAAGTGATCAATGTCCTTTCAAAGATTGGATCATCATCAATAGTTAGGATTATCCTGATTTTTTCATTAATTCTTAAAGAATATATGGAAGAATCATAGTTTTTATTGAGCCTAATTTCTCGTAATTGTGTGCTATTTTGGTAAATCAAATTTTTCTCTTTTGATAAAAGTTCTACATATCGATTCAATTTTTTAATAATCTTAAATTTTTCTGTATTACTAAATTTTTCTAAATCTTGTTCAAATTCTTTTGTTGACTCAATGAGTATATCCATTGCAATATCTCCTAGGCGGAAATCCCCAACTTACCTCAAATTTAACGTAGAGCTTTCAATAATTGCAGTGTTTTAAGTGTGGTAATTCCAGGTGGGGAGGTGGGAAAGATTTTTTGTTGTTTTTTCAAACTATCTGAGGCGTACATTGGTTGGGTTAACGCTAAAATCCCATTTTCAAGGATTTGAACAACTGTTAAGCATAATTTTTAACAGTGCGGTAGTGTGGAATACCCTACTTATTTATCGGCTAGCATACCAAAATACTAGATTGCCACTTTTATCTCAATAACGTTATATTTATTTACATAAAGTTACAAAATTTAAATAAGAGGTTCGCAATGACTATTTTAATTGCATTATTGACTGTAGGTTGGGTAGCTGCTTCAGTTTTAGGCTCCCTAGCTTACTTTCTAGGGGAACAAAGCAAGCCTATCCATGAGCGCAACTGGGGTTCCGAGTCTTTTGAAAAGTTAGCTAAGTCTATTACTGGGATGGATACAGACTATGGCGTTCGTGTTCCAGCCTATGCAATGGACGCCTATACTAGCCGCAATTTGTCCCGATAAGAGCGGTCTGCAAAAATGCTGATAAGTTTAACCCCCAGTAACAAGACTGGGGGTTTTGCTTTTTTCTTACTCAGCACTCAGCACTTTTTATAACGGACGATAGACGCGATAGTTGATTTTGGGGAAGATATTATCCATCAACTCAACTTTTTCTAGCCAACCACTATCGACTTTGCCAATTTTCACGTCTTCGTAGAGCTTATTAAACCGCATCAAGTGCGATCGCGTTCTTCTCACGGCATAGGGTACCATTGTTCCTGTCCGCATAATAAATGCCCAGTCTGAAGATTGTGCGAGTAAAAGTTCCCGCGCTGCTTGATTCAATGCTCTCCACTGTAATTCATCTTCTGGTTCCAAGTATGATATTTCAATCATGCGCTCGGCTGCTTTATGTAAATGCGGGTAAATCCAAGCATTTGTCTCATTCAACCAATATTCATGGAAACCTTTAAAGCCCCAACTTGACTGCGAAGGGCGACAAACTTGCTGCGTTGGTTCTGTTCGCAAATAATCTGCCAGATGAGTCATTGCATAAGTTCCTTGGTCATACCATGACTTACGGAACAGGTAATCAATGAACCAAGGGCCTTCATACCACCAATGTCCAAATAACTCTGCATCGTAGGGCGAAACAATAATTGGGGGACGACCCATAATGCCGTGTAAATGCTCAGATTGGCGTTCACGGTTATACATAAAGTTAGCAGCATGTTCTGCTGCCTTTTCCCTTGCCCAGTAAGGGTCATATAGTGCCTTATCCGAAAGCCCTAGACCACGGCCAGTAATTTTGTGATACTTAATGCCTGTATTTTTTCGCTGACCATTGGGCATGATGTAAGGCTTAATATACTCATATTCTGCTTCCCAGCCCAAATCTTTGTAAAATTCCCGATATTCTGCTGCACCAGGATAGCCTACCTCAGAAGACCATACTTGCTGGGAAGATTCGTGATCTCGACCAAAGGCAGCGACACCAGTTTCTGTGAAAATCGGGGCATAAGTGCCAAAACGCGGGCGAGGACGGGCATAAAGAATCCCATGTCCGTCGGTGAGGAAATAGCGCAAACCAGCATCTGCTAGCATCCGCTCAACACCTTCATAGTAGGCGCATTCCGGTAACCAAATACCTCTGGGTGCTTGTCCAAAGGTTTGCTCGTAGTGTTCACAAGCTACTTGAATTTGTGCCCACACAGCTTGTGGATACATTTTCATTAATGGCAAGTAACCGTGAGTAGCACCACAAGTAATAATTTCTAAATTGTTACTATCTTGGAACTGCTTAAAAGCTGTGACCAAGTCACCGTTGTAACGTTCCCATATCTCACGCGCTTCGTTAAACTCAGTAGCGTAATGTTCAGCTAAATAACGAATATGCCCATTGTGAACATTACGTTCAGCTTCTAGTTCTGTAAGTTCTTCTAATTTGGCTAAATGCGCGTCATAGCGTTCTTGCAGTAGGGGGTCACGGAGCATCGACACTAGAGGCGGTGTCATACTCATCGTAATTTTAAAGTCGATGCCGTCTCGCTTTAAGCCCTCAAATACTTTCAATAAAGGAATGTATGTTTCGGTAATGGCTTCATAGAGCCATTCTTCCTCCAGCACATAGTCACTTTCTGGGTGACGAACGAAGGGCAGGTGTGCGTGAAGTACAAGCGCGACGTAGCCGATAGCCATAGTGATTTTGGGGTGGTACTTGTAAGTTGAAGAACGAGGGGTTTGGCGAAATTAACAATATTTTAAGACTTTATGGGGATCGTGAGAGTAGTTTTATATTTAGCGACACTTTAAGATATTTGCTCAGGGTCAATGCCTGCGTTCCGCAAGCGTTCTGCTAATTTTTCAGCCCGTTGACGTTCTTGTTCTAACTGTTGGCTTGTTTGCTGTAACTGTTGGTTGACTTCTTCTTCTGGCAACAATACCAGCTGCCCCTCTGGGGTAAAAAAACGTAATTTACTAGACTCAACTCCTAAATACAGCCCTAACTGCTGACTCCACAACCAACCTTCAGGCGTACATGCAATTTCTTGGTATTGTCCATCAACCAAGTGAAATCCTTGTAGTTCCAGACTATTGGGGTCAAACCAAAAGTAATCAGGAGTACGAAATGTATTTTGGTATATTTGCTTTTTTAGACCTTTATCGATAGCTGCTGTCGAATCAGACAACATTTCGATAATTAAGTTGGGATATTTGCCATCTTCTTGCCATACAACCCAGCTTTTGCGGTCTTTTTTTTCTGTATCTAAAACTACAAAAAAATCAGGGCCGCGAAATTCCTCTGATTTTTTTTGATTGGGACTGAAATAAATAGTTAAATTGCCAGTAGCATAGAAATCTTGACGATCGCGCCACCACCACTTGATCAAGCGGATGAGTAAATCTATTTGTTCGCGGTGTAAGTCTGATTCCAAGGGGGGTTCGTCACTGTAAATATCACCTGGTGGAAAGATTATACCTTCAGTGATATCTTCTACACTAGATGTGGCAGCAAGGGGCTGAGACATAACAAGACAACGTTTGTGTTTGTATCTATGCTACCGTGACAGACCAAACTCTATGCCCTCAATATGATTACTCTTCGCTTTCTTGATACAACTGTTCTAATTCTTGCAACTGTGTTTTCCGAGACACGCGACGATACTTTTTACTTTCTAACTTCGGTTCGTAGTGCTGCTTACCCTTACCTTTCGTTTTCACTTTCAGCGTTGATTCAGGATCGGCTTGTTGGTTAAGCTGAGTCTGACGGGCGATCGCCTCATCTAAAAATTCCAAGTAATGTTCATACCTTTCCCAGTCGCCCCGCACTACACAATCAGGCTCATCTCGATGTAGACAATCGCTAAATCGACAGCTAGCTTCAGCTAAAAGCTTTCTGGCTTCGGGAAAATAATAGATTAATTCTTCTGGGCTACAATCCAAATCAGGCTGATTAAAGCCGGGAGTGTCTGCCAGCAAGCCACCTTCAGGCAATTCAAATAATTCTGTATGGCGGGTGGTATGACGGCCACGAGCTAATTTGCCAGATACTTCCCCCACGCGCAGGTTAACAGTGGGAATCAGCGCATTAATCAGGCTAGATTTCCCCACACCGGAAGGCCCAGCAATTACAGTAATTTTTTTACTCAAATAATGAGCTAATTTGTCAATATTTATGCTATTTTCAACGCTAATAAATAACGCTTGATAGCCCCAATCCAACAGGCGATCGCTGATTTCTTGTTGTATTTCTGGTGAAACTAAATCACTTTTATTCAAACATAAAAGCACATCTACATCAGTAGACTCAGCTTTCAGCAAAAACCGACTTAATTGGTAAGGCTCCAGGGGCGGATCAGCAACAGCAAATACCAATAGAATTTGGTCAACATTAGCGATCGCGGGACGATCCAATTGGCTGTCACGGGGTAGCACATCAGAAATTGCCCCCCTACCACCAGACCAATCTGGCTCTTCTACAACCACGCGATCGCCCACCATTACCTGTTGCCCGATTTTTTTCAATCGAGTTCTGCGAGTGCAGAGAAGGATGGGAGGATGGGGGGATGGGGAAGCATTTTCGTTCTTGTCCCCTTGTCCTCCTTGTCTTCTTGTCCCCTTGTCTTCTTCATCCAGCTGTACTCGATAAAAATTTGCTTGCACGGCTAGTACCGTACCGAGTAACTGTCCAGTAGAAGAGACAGTTTCCACTTTCATTAGGCAGTAACGGGACGGCGTACTAACAAGGAAAAATAGCTAATGCAGTCTGTTATTTGCTCAACTTGATAACCTGCCATTGTCAAGCTATCAGGAACTTGCTCGATAGGCTCTCCAGAGTCTAGCCATACTTCCAGCAAACCTCCCGGCGACATTTTTTCCAGACATAATTTTGTCCGCACGAAATTAATCGGGCAAGGTGTGCCACGCAAGTCAAGTTGAGCATCGGGAGTTAAAAGAGAGGATAGACTCATTACTTAAACAAATTTCCCAAAAATCCTTCTAGACCACCTTTACCAGTACGGTCTCCCTTAATTTTAGCCAGCTTCTCCAGCAATTCTCTTTCCTCCGGTGTGACCTTGGTAGGAATGTCAATTAATATCGTCAGCAGATGGTCTCCGCGACTGACAGGATTACCTAAGCGAGGTACACCACGATTTTCCAATTTCATGACTGTATTTGGTTGTGTTCCAGGGGGGATAATCAGTTCCACTGGCCCGTCTACTGTCTCTACTTCCAAACGACAGCCTAAAATTGCTTGCAGGTAGCTAACTTTAATTTCTGAAAGAACGTTAATGCCATCCCTCTGAAATTCTTCGTCTTCATTCACAAATAAGTAGACGTACAAATCTCCAGGAGGTCCACCACGTTGTCCTGCATCTCCTTCTTGGGAGATCCGCAAGCGTGTGCCATTATCCACCCCGGCCGGAATGGTAATTTTCAGTTTCTTGGGTACTTGGTTTGTCCCCTTACCATCACAAGCATCACACTTGTCTTCAATTACCATTCCCGTACCGTTACAGGTGGGACAAGTCGAGACTTGAGTAAAGCTACCAAAAGGCGTTCTAGTCACACGGCGTACTTGACCCGATCCGCTACAAGTTGAACAAGTACGCGGGCGAGTTCCTGGTTTTGCACCCGAACCACCACAGGCATCACAGACCTCCAGATGGGAAATGCGAATTTCTTTTTCACCACCAAACACCGCTTCTCGAAAGTCTAACTTCAGGTCTAGCCTTAAGTCGTCACCCCGCACTGGCCCACTGCGCCGTCTTTGCGTTGGACTACCGACACCGCCACCAGCAAAGCCACTGAAAATACTTTCAAAGATATCGGCAAAGCCGCCCATATCGCCCATATCTTGGAAGCCTACACCAGCACCACCTGCAACACCAGCTTCACCAAAACGGTTGTAACGCTCTCGAACATCTGGCTCGGAAAGCACTTCATAGGCGCGGTTAATTTCTTTAAACCGCTCTTCTGCTCCCGGTTCTTTGTTCACATCTGGGTGATACTTCCGGGCTAAACGGCGGTAGGCTTGTTTGATTTCTTCTTTGTCGGCGTCACGAGAGACACCCAGAATTTCATAATAGTCGCGGGCCATATAGCAAAGGTAAAAGTTAGGAGGAAGAAAGCAGAAGGCAATAAACGCCATAGACACTGGCTACCCTACGGTAAGTCGTATCCCTAAGGAACAGCTGCTCAACAAGGGACAGTAGTCATCACAATTGGGGTTACCCATTCTGTTCATCCAAGGGAGAAAACTTGCTGAGGCCAATTTTTCCCTGAATGCAGTGTCCTTAGTCGGGCGACTTGCCGGAAGCTAGGCAGAAGGCAAAAGTAAATTTTTATTAATATATTGATTTTACCGTGTACCTTTTACAAAAATCACCAGCAAGCCTGAAGCAACAGTTGCTTTCCTCGTGGGAGACGACAAAAGCTGCCAAAGTTAGGAGCCGGGACTGTCTCTTTTATAATTGTGCTACTTAGTAGGGGAAAACCCTGCTCATAAACCATAGGGGCTAGCCGCACAATCAGGTGCGGAAAACCCTCTATATGCATTTGAGCACATCTATATTGGGACATTATTGTCTAGCCCACGGCAATTCGCTTCTACAATCTAACAAAATTAGTGACTGGGGAATAGGGAATGGGGAATGGGCAATGGGGAATTCTATAATTCTCCCTCACTCCCTACTCTCTCACTCCCTACTGCCTAATCTATTGCCTCATAATCTGCCTGTGCTGTACTTTCATCATCAAAATCAAAGTTGAATTGTGGTATCAGTGTTCCATTCATAGGTTGTTCTAATTCCGAGGACAACAAGCTATCTGAAACTTCTTCAACTTGATTAACTTCATTTCCATCTTGGTCGTTAGCTCGGTTGTATACATCAGCACCAATAGCAAACAAGGTCTGTTGGAAGTCATCCAAGCGCTGTTGAAATTCTGTGAGCGAAATACCGGGATTAGTCATTACGGCTTGGAGTTGAGTAACTTTTTCATTGGCTAAAGCTTTCATCTGCTCACCAATGAATTCAGCATTGTCCTTTAAGGTAGATTCATAACTGAACAACAGATTATCTGCTTGGTTTTTGAGATCAACCAGTTCTTTTCGTTTTCTGTCTTCTTCGGCAAATACTTCCGCTTCTTGCCGCATCCGTTCTACTTCGTTGGTACTTAAACCACCTGTATTAGTAATCCGAATACTCTGTTCCCGCCCAGTGCCTTTATCTTGGGCACTAACCTTGAGGATGCCGTTGACATCAATTTCAAAAGATACTTCTATTTGTGGGACACCACGGGGAGATGGGGGAATTCCTGCCAGCAGAAACTTACCTAAACTTTTGTTATCCCGTGCCATTGCCCTTTCTCCCTGGAGAACGTGAATTTCCACGGAGGTTTGTCCATCAACGGCAGTGGAAAAAACTTGAGATTTGCTAGTAGGAATTGTCGTGTTACGTTCGATGATTTTGGTGAACACTTCTCCCAAAGTTTCAATTCCTAAGGAAAGGGGAGTGACATCTAAGAGCAGGAGATTATCAACTTCGCCACCCAGTACTCCTGCTTGAATAGCAGCTCCCAGCGCTACTGCTTCATCAGGGTTAATAGAACGATCTGGTGCTTTACCATGAAAAAATTTGACCAGGGCATTTTGAACTGCGGGAATGCGAGTAGAACCACCTACTAAAATAATTCGATCTATGTCTTGTGGCTTGAGGTCTGCGTCCTTGAGAGCTTGAATCATCGGCTCGATGGTAGCTTCAATTAAACGCCCTGCCAATTCTTCAAATTTAGCACGGCTGAGTTCCGTCTCCAGATGCTTCGGCCCAGTCTCATCGGCAGTGATAAACGGCAAGTTTATGGAAGTACTTGCCATGCTGGAGAGTTCAATTTTTGCCTTTTCTGCTGCTTCCCTCAGGCGTTGCAGTGCCATCTTGTCAGTGGAGAGGTCGATTTTCTCTTGTTGCTGAAAGCGTTCAATCATCCAGCGCACGATGGCGTTATCAAAGTCGTCCCCACCTAAATGGTTGTTACCACAAGTGGCCTTAACTTCAAATACTCCATCCCCAAGTTGCAGGATAGAGACATCGAAGGTGCCACCTCCTAAATCAAATACTAAAATTAGCTGCTCTTGGTCTTGTTTTTCCAAACCAAAGGCTAAAGCCGCAGCAGTTGGTTCATTGATGATGCGTAAAACTTCTAATCCGGCAATAGTACCTGCATCTTTAGTGGCTTGTCTTTGAGCATCTGTGAAATATGCTGGTACGGTAATTACTGCCTGAGTAACAGTTTCACCCAAGAAATTTTCCGCATCCTGCTTGAGTTTTTGCAGAACCATAGCGGAAATTTCTTGAGGCGTGTAGTTTCGTCCGCGAATTTGGACATCAACAGTATCGTCTCGACCTTTAATACAGGTATAAGGTACGCGACTGCGTTCGATTTCAGTATCCTCCCAGCGACGACCGATAAATCGCTTGATACTGTAGATTGTGTTTTCAGCATTAGTTACGGCTTGGCGCTTTGCCAGCTGACCGACCAAGCGATCGCCACCCTTGCCAAATCCCACAATACTAGGTGTAGTACGTCCGCCTTCGGTGTTGGAGATCACAATCGGTTGACCACCTTCCAAAACGGCGACGCAACTGTTAGTAGTGCCTAAGTCGATCCCAATAACTTTTCCCATACGTACAGTATTTTTACTGAGTGCTTCTGCCGTGATATTTCGCGGACTATTTTTTGTATGGGCTAAAGCTTACAGCAACATCTGTGGAACTCCTCGTATGAGCAGTTGAAACACGGACGGTTGTATAAGGTTGGCTGTTTGAGAGAAAGTCGCACTCCAGATGCAAGCTGCTATTAAAAGGTGGGCTGCGAAAGTCCGGCAAACCGTCAACAGCCCTATCCTTGTTGAGATATGCGATGCTCGTCCTTACTAGAACCTAGGCACTTTTGGTTAATGAGGCGAGCAACTACAGTTTAACTGTCAGCTGGACTCGACTGATCTTCCTGTGCAGGTGGTGTGTCTTCCTTGGGAGCAGCCACCTTGACCATTGAATGGCGTAGCACGCGATCGCCCAAATAATATCCGCGTACTAACTCTTCTAACACTGTTCCTTCCGGATGTTCATCCGTAGGTTCCCGCATAACTGCTTCATGGAGGTTAGGATCAAATTCTTGACCTTCCGGACGCATTGGTGATACACCTAAGCGCTTGAGGGAATCCACCAATTGTTTATAAACTCCTTGATAACTTTTGTGAATTGTCATCTCGCCGTCACTTTGTGGCTTGAGATGCGCTCGCGCCCGCTCAAAGTTATCGACAATGGGTAGCAATTCCAAGATTGTGTTACGTTTCACCAGCAAATCTAGCTCTTCTTTTTCTTTGCTGGTGCGTTTGCGGTAATTCTCAAAATCTGCCGCCATCCTCATGTATTGAGTGTTGCGGTCTTCCAGCTGCGCTTTCAGGGACTCAATTTGTTGAGTCAATTCTGCCAAAGCAGCCGTCTCTACTTCAGTCTTCTCAGTCGCAGCGACGCCATTTTCTGGTGTAAGTGCCGTATCTTCCGATACATTGGTTGGGGTTGTCACTTGCTCAGTAACCTCGCTACCAGATTCGTTGGAGTTTATTTGGGCTGGGGAGTCGCTCTTCATTACTTGCTTTACCTCTGTTGGTTCACCCAATTGCTGGCTTATATTGTTTACCTGTTTATTTTCGTCCATCATGGTCTACTCGTCCCAGATTGTGTTTATGGCAGTACGTCACCACAGCTTACAACTGAGGCTAATTTTGTTGCTGACATTTTCCTGGAAGTAATGTCACGTTTTCATTATTGTGACAAATGGTGAACACGTTAGCGTAGACTACCTGGGGACGGTATCCCGAACGAGTAGGGTAACACCAGGAGTAAGCCTTTGGGAAGAGTGGCGTTTCATCTTACTCAGTGCTGAGTGCTGAGTGCTGAGTCAGAAGAAGAGGAAGGAATTACCTGCGGGGTCTTCAATTTTTAATTCCCTGAAGGGGCTGACCTAAATTTACTCAGTGTCAATGAAAATTCTCTGCCCCAGGCTGGGAATACTTTAATCAGAGGTTTTCCCTACTCATTGCTCACCTATGACTTACTCGTCACCACAACGGCGCAGTACCGCTCTAACTACAAGAACAGAGTTTTCGCCCTTCGGCAATAAGCTAGTACAGTCTGGCTATGTCAACAATGAACAGATGCGGCAAGCGCTGATTGAAAGTCGTAAATCTGGCATACCCTTGACGGAAGTACTGGAGTCAATCACCGGGCGACAACTATCACCTGAGTTTCTCCGGCAGTACAAGAAACAGCAGCTATTTGAACTTAAAATATTATACGGCGTTGAGTTCCTTGATCCGGAAGTCAACGATATTGGCAACACGAATGTGGGGAACCTAATTGAAACCCTGATTCCGGCAGATATCTGTCGTCGTCATCGCTTGGTACCACTATCAAAAAATGAGTCCCAAAACCCGCCCTGTCTTCTGGTGGCAATGGTTGATCCGGATAATTTAGAAGCTTCCGATGACCTCAACCGGATCTTGCGCCCCCAAGGCTTGGCATTGCAGCGCATGGTAATTACCCAGGAAGATTACCAACAGCTAATTAACCAATACTTAGATGATTTGGCTGTGCGGCAGAAGCACCTGGAACAACAAAAATTTACAGATATCAATCAAGATTTAGAAAATCTTGGTAATCTCGACCTAGAAGATGCCCCAGAAGATATGGAGGCTGACTTAGGGGCAGCAATGAAGGGTGCGGAAGATGCCCCGGTGATCAACCTTGTCAACAGAATTCTGGCTAAAGCTTTACATGAAGGGGTTTCAGATATTCACGTCGAACCACAGGAAGAAAACTTACGCATTCGTTTTCGCAAAGATGGCGTGTTGCGTGAAGCTTTTGATCCCCTACCGAAAAAAATCGTGCCTGCGGTCACAGCTCGATTTAAAATCATCTCTAATCTAGATATTGCCGAACGACGCTTACCCCAGGATGGACGTATCCGGCGTATGTTCGAGGGACGTAAGGTGGACTTCCGTGTAAATACTTTGCCTAGTCGGTATGGGGAAAAGATAGTACTACGGATTTTGGATAACTCCGCCACTCAATTGGGATTGAATAAGTTAATTACCGATCCTGAAACGCTGCAAATTGTCCAGGAAATGGTTAGCCGCCCCTTTGGTTTAATTTTGGTGACAGGCCCCACAGGTTCTGGTAAAACCACATCGCTGTATTCTGCGTTAGCAGAAAAGAACTCACCGGGAATCAATATTAGTACGGTCGAAGACCCCATTGAGTACAGTTTGCCAGGGATTACTCAAGTACAGGTAATTCGGGAAAAAGGACTAGATTTTGCTACGGCATTGCGGGCTTTTTTGCGGCAAGATCCAGATGTGTTGCTAGTGGGTGAAACGCGGGATAAGGAAACAGCAAAAACCGCGATTGAGGCTGCTTTAACAGGTCACTTAGTATTAACTACTTTACACACTAATGATGCCCCTGGTGCGATCGCTCGTCTGGGAGAAATGGGTATTGAACCGTTCATGGTTTCTAGTTCTTTGATTGGTGTGTTGGCACAACGTTTGGTGCGGCGTGTATGTTCTGACTGTCGCATTCCCTATACTCCCACAACCGAAGAACTGGCTCGCTATGGTTTATCAGCTTCCCAAGATGTAGGCGTAACTTTTTACAAAGCTAATACTTTGACATTAGAAGAACTGACGGAAGCAAAAGCCAAAAATCAGCAAGTTTGCCCAACTTGTAGTGGCTCTGGTTACAAAGGACGCTGTGGTGTTTATGAAGTTATGCGAGTTACAGAAAATCTGCAAACCTTAATCAACCAAGAAGCACCAACAGAACGTATTAAGGAAGTAGCAGTAGAAGAGGGTATGAAAACCTTGCTGGCATACAGCCTCGACTTAGTCCGTCAAGGTGCTACCACCCTGGAAGAAGTAGAACGGGTGACCTTTACCGATACCGGTTTGGAAGCAGAGTTAAAAGCTAAACGCAAGAGCGGTCTTACTTGTCGGACTTGTAGCGCCGAATTACAACCGGAATGGCTAGATTGTCCCTACTGTATGACACCTCGATTTCAAGATTAGTCATGCAATTTTGGATTTTGAATTGAAAAATTGAGGTCAAAAAACTATGGAAATGATGATTGAAGACTTAATGGAACAGATGATTGAAATGGGTGGTTCGGATTTGCATTTATCCGCAGGTTTGCCTCCCTACTTTCGCATCAGTGGCAAACTCACTCCCATAGGCGACGAAGTATTGAGTGCAGACCAGTGTCAAAGACTGATTTTTAGTATGCTCAACAACACCCAGCGTAAAACCCTAGAGCAAACCTGGGAGTTGGATTGTTCTTATGGTGTTAAAGGTTTAGCTCGTTTCCGGGTGAACGTCTATAAAGAACGTGGTGCTTATGCTGCTTGTTTACGGGCACTAAGTTCTAAAATTCCTAATTTTGAAAAATTAGGTTTGCCAGATGTGGTGCGGGAAATGTCAGAAAAGCCCAGAGGATTAATTTTGGTAACAGGCCCCACAGGTTCAGGCAAAACAACTACCCTAGCGGCAATGATTGACTTGATTAACCGCACCAAAGCCGAGCATATTCTCACGGTAGAAGACCCGATTGAATTTGTTTACGAACCGATTAAAAGCTTAGTCCACCAACGACAACTAGGTGAAGATACCAAGAGTTTTGCTAATGCTTTGAAAGCAGCTCTACGGGAAGATCCAGATATTATTCTCGTGGGGGAGATGCGTGATTTAGAAACGATTTCTTTGGCTATTTCAGCTGCGGAAACAGGACACTTAGTATTTGGTACTTTGCACACCAGTTCTGCTGCACAGACAGTTGACCGGATTATCGACGTTTTTCCCCATGAAAAACAAACTCAAGTGCGAGTGCAGTTATCTAATTCTTTAGTAGCTGTGTTTAGCCAAACCTTGGTAACTAAGAAAAATCCCAAACCTGGTGAATTCGGTCGAGTGATGGCTCAAGAAATTCTCATCGTCACTCCTGCTATTTCTAACTTGATTCGCGAAGGTAAAACATCGCAAATTTACTCGGCTATCCAGACTGGCGGCAAATTGGGAATGCAAACTTTAGAAAAGGTTTTAGCCGATTTATACAAAGCTGGAACTATTTCTTTTGAAGCGGCGATGTCGAAGACTTCTAAGCCAGATGAGATCCAACGTCTCATTGGTACGGCTGCGCCACCAGCAGGTGCCAGACCTGGCGCTAATGGGGCTGTCAGAGCGCATTAAATTTTGACCGAATTTTAGATTTTAGATTTAGTCAATCTAAGATCCAAACTTCTGTAACTCTTACAATTATCTAATTTTGAATTACTTAATCCATGCCAACATACGTTGCTCGTATTCGGGATTCCCAAGGCAAATCTCGAAAGGAAAAAATTGTTGCAGAATCCTTGTCACAAGCTCGCACTAATCTAAGACAGCAGGGTTTTGTTATCCAAGACTTGAAGCAGTCTCAAAGTCTTGGTAGCTTTGATTTGAAGAACCTGGAGACCGCACTTGCTAAAGTTTCTGTTAAAGATAAAGCAGTCTTTTCTAGGCAATTCGCTGCTTTGGTGAATGCAGGTGTAGCGATTGTCAGAAGTTTAGGTGTACTTTCCGAACAGTGTAGTAATCCTAAATTGAAAAAAGCACTGATTGACATTAGTAATGATGTTCAAAGTGGCATGAATCTTTCAGATTCAATGCGTAAACATCCTGAATGCTTTGATGGTTTATATGTCAGTATGATTCAGGCTGGTGAAGTCGGTGGTGTTTTAGATGAAGTGCTAAACAGGTTGGCTAAGTTATTAGAGGATGTTGCTAGATTACAAAACCAAATTAAAGCAGCATTATCTTATCCTGTAGTTGTGGGGGTTTTAGCAACCGGCATCTTTGTGGGGATGACTGTTTTTCTCATTCCCATTTTTGCCAAAATTTTTACAGAATTAGGCACGGAGTTGCCAGCACTCACTCAATTCTTGATGGCTTGTAGTGAAATATTGAGAAGTTGGCGGGTTTTAGTTGTTATCGGTATTTTAATAGCATTTGGAATTGCTTATAAGCAATATTACAAAACACCCGTTGGTCGCATTACTATTGATCGTCTTTCTCTCAAAATGCCCTTGTTTGGTGACTTGATTCAAAAATCATCGGTAGCCCGATTTAGTCGCACTTTCGGCGCTCTGACTCGTTCAGGTGTGCCAATTCTTACTTGTTTGGAAATTGTTCGGGATACATCAGGAAACCAAGTTGTTGCTAACGCCATAGATGCAGCACGCGCAGAAATTCAACAGGGAGGAATGATTAGTCTTGCTTTGCAGAAAGATCAGGTTTTTCCGGTGATGGCAATTCAGATGATTAGCATTGGTGAAGAAACTGGTGAATTAGATGCCATGTTGATGAAAATTGCTGATTTCTATGAAGATGAAGTGGAGCAAGCAGTTAAAGCGCTAACCAGTGTTTTGGAACCACTGATGATTGTGGTTTTAGGGGGTATGGTGGGCACGATTTTGTTAGCGATGTATTTGCCTATGTTTAAAGTATTTGAAACTTTGGGCTAGGTGATGAGAATGGATGAGTTATGAGTTAGGAATTAAAATTTTAATTCCTAACTCTATAGAATTTAAAATTTAAGATTTTGTTTGCAATCCCAATACGAATTAGTATTTGAGGACTGAAGTCCTCACTACAAACTTTTAATGATTTCTTATTTAAATGAATTATGGTTGTGCAAAAATTTCACTATGAAGCAAGCTTGGCAGAGTATAGCAATAATTTGGCTGCGATCGCTCTACTAAAGCAACACCGACCATATTTGGAAATGATTCCCAGTCTGCGCCGTCCAGATGAAAGTGTCATCACCATTCCTTTGCCTATTGTCCGCTTCCGCAGCACTGCAACGACAGATTCACAGGCGATTCGCTTACCCTGTGATGTGGCTATTTTGATGTGTGATCCAGAGTGGAAAATTAAAACTGGTGCAGAAATTCTCGTCTTTATTCACCGTCCTCATGAAGATTTTTCTGATTTGTTAGGACGTTGGCGACAAACTCAGGTTTCGCTGGATAAAGACTATGAGTGGTTAATGCCTCCTCGCCACAGTCATATTTTAAGTGAAGGGGCTAATACCATATATCCGTTGTTTGTGATTTTTGGTGAAACATCAGAACGCATCCAACGAGGACTTGTGGGAGCAGAACTGCCATTTATTATGCAAACACCAGAGTTACTGCTAGAAGAAAATTCCGACTCTTATTTTTCCGAAATTCCACCAGTGTAACTCAACGAAAAAATAAAAATGCCAAAAGAAGAATTTCCCTGGCATTTTTATTTGTTTATGCTGAATTTTTAATTCACAAATTGGGGCATAATTTCAGCAGCAGTAAATATTCCATAAATACCGCGCTGGTGTAATTGCCTACCAGCTTTGAGATAACCAAAGGCAGGGCCGCAGACATTAGCTGCCATGCTGGTTTCATCTCCCAAAGTAAAGGTATGGGTAGAAATTTTCCCTTCAAAGGTGCGTCCTGTAACCTTAACATTGGTGCTGAGGGGCTTTTTGGGATTGCGAGTATCGACTACACCACCAACAGTAACGCGATCGCGCGCACAAATGCCGGCAAATTCTAACATCACGTCATCGGCGTGTTCCATATTCTCTAAAGTCAGTACGCCATTAGTTTTATCTAGCAGGGCTTCTACCTCTGCGTCAGTCATTGCCTTGGCAGTTTCCACTGTGTAACCTGGCATATGGCCAATATCTTCCCGAACTGTAGCGCGGTAAGCTTCCCAGTTAGCAATACCTACACCAAAGGTAATTTCTACTTTGTGAATTTCGGCGTAGCTTTGAGCTGCTAAAGCGGCCGCAGCTGTTAATAGTCCAGGTGTCGCACCACATCCTGACATGTAGGTAATTCCGGCTGCTTGTAATTCTTCTTTCATCGCTAAGAGTTGTTCTACGGCACTAGTGCGTTTAATGGCATCTACTAGCACACCCTGCCAACCGGATTTGATAAATTCTTGGGCGACTGAGGGGATAAAGTCATTCGGCAGGTTAGGTAATGCGAGAAAATACCCATCTACAGGCTGACTGGTAGCGATTAAATCTTGAATGCTGTTATTGCTTAATGTGCCAACTGGTTCTAGATAACCAACAGAACTTTGAGATTGGTAAGTTTTAATGCATTGTTCAGTATTTAAACCTTCAGTAGAGTATGCGTAGCCTTTTTGGTCTGCGGCTGCAACTAAGATCATTTCCCGTTTACCGGCGAGGACTTTAGCGGCTGCTTGTCCGAGTCCGCCAAAACCCAGGACTCCGACGCGAATTATTTTGTTGCTTGGTTGTGTATTCATAGTTATTTGTGGCGTTGTGTTAACAGCTATAAAGGTTAATTATGCTCCATTATCCTTGGTTTGTTAGCTGAATAATGGTTTTTTTTACCAGAATATTTTGCTGATTTGAGCTTGACTACAAAGACGGTGATGTTTAGATTACAATTATGGAACTTACGCCTTGACAGAAAATACTAAATATGGGTAAGAAGCTGAGGTTTTCAAACCTGATTTTTCATTATGCCAGCTAGAGACATCTATCACAGCACCGTAAAAAACGCACTTATCAAAGATGGCTGGAAAATTCTCTATGACCCTTTACGCATTCGTTTAGCGAGAGGTAAAAATCTATTTGTTGATTTAGGTGCAGAAAGATTACTAGCAGCAGAACGAGAAACAGAAAAAATAGCTGTTGAAGTGAAAAGTTTTACTCGTCCCTCGGATATGAAAGATTTGGAAGAAGCTGTTGGTCAATTTGTTTTGTATGAGCATTTATTAGCGCGTTATTATCCTGAATATAAATTATTTCTGGCTGTGAGTGAAAGCACTTGTAAAACAGTTTTTGAAGAAGAAGCTGGTCAAACGTTAATTGAAGATGGCGTTATTCGTTTATTTAGCTTCGATACTCAACAGGAGGTAATTGTGAGATGGATTTCTTAATTAATCAATATCGTCATATTATTAAAAGAGTTCTTGAAGACTATGCTGATTTTATTGGTAATGATGAAGAAGTTAAAATTGATCTGGTGTTAGATGAAAAAAATGATCATTATTTATTAGTTGAGTCAGGCTGGAAAAATGGTTATCGAATCTATGGCACTTTATTACATATTGATTTGATTGACCATAAACTCTGGATTCAACATGATGGCACAGAAGAGGGAATTGCTAATGATTTAGTTGCTGCGGGAATACCAAAAGCACATATTATTTTAGGTTTTAAATCTCCCGAAATTCGGAAATATACAGAATTTGCTGTTTCTTGAGTAAAAACTTCTTAATCACATATGAGTTCAGCTTTTGATTGGGTATAATGAATATAATTATTAACTGATGATTAGTGTGATATAAAAAAATTAAATATTTTAAAGTAGGATGATTTATTTAACCTAATGCGAGTACATCAAGAGATTACTGAACGAATAAGATATGTTGAAAGATTCGAAGTTTTAGTTTCGGGCAAACCATTCCATTATGGAAAATCTACGGATAGTCGCTCTTGTGAGTATTCTTTCAGCCGTGCCGCAAATAGGCAAATGCCTATATCAAAATGGTTAGAAACTCGATTTTATAAAACATATCCAGGTTTACACGCAACTGTAATTTATCCCAATGGTTCGACAGTTACGCCTGATATTCCTGTCGGAATTGTCAGAGACGCATACAAGGATATTAGCCATTTATATGGACAATCAATGTGGTTGAAGTTCTCTGGGAATAGTGAATCCTCTATTCTTGATCTAAAACGTAATCTTCGTGAGGCAGGAATTGATACAAAATTTGCAAGTCCATCTATTTTATGGTTGTGGCAGTGGTACACAATTGAAGGTAATATCGCACGAATTCATCTTCCTGTGTTTTATCGTTTGGCACTTCCTGATATGCTGAAATCATTTACTTGTTCAAAAGATATTAGCTTAGAATTTAACTTTAACTCTGAAAGCTGTCATTTATTTGAAACTGACTCTAATTACTTATATTTTGGTACGGAGCAATTAAATTTATTGAAATTTTATATTGATAAACTAAAAAGTAAAATTTAGCTACCTAATTTTTGCAATAAGTCAATTATAAATAAATATCTAAGAGACGCTTTCAGTCTCAGCCATAGCGTGCCGAAAATAAAAAATACCCTTATTGTATACGAACTTAAAGTATGCTGCGAGAAAATCTGAAGCAAGAAGTAGAGAACCTGAATGAGAAACAACATGAATATTGATTCAGAAATTTTACAAATACTAGATCAGATGCCAGAGTCACTTAAACAAGAACTCTTGCATTATGCCAAGTATTTAGTTGAAAATTATTACCAGGCTGTTTCTCAAGAAAGCTCACTTCCAAAAAAACGTCGATCTGGTATCTTAAAAGGAACTTTTGTTCTACCCTTGCCTGATATTTTGATGAACCTCTTGAAGATTTTCAAGAGTATATGGAATGAATGCTTTTCTTTTAGATACTCATGCTTTTATCTGGCTAACTGAAAATGACTCCAGCCTTCCAGATGATCTAAGAATAATCGTCGATACAGCAGATATGGTTGATCTCAGTATTGCTAGTCTTTGGGAAATTGCCATTAAATTGAAGCTTGGCAAATTATCGCTGCAACGGAACTATGAAACCATAGGTTCTGCGCTAGAAACTTCAGATATTCTCATACTTCCGATCTCTTTTGCCGACACGCTTCAAGTTCGGAATCTCCCATTACATCATGGCGATCCTTTTGACAGGATATTGATTGCACAAGCAATGAATCACTCCTTAATTATTATGCTTATTCTGTACAGAGGATGTGGGAATAACGTGAAAAATTTTCTTCTTGACGCTATGAGATGAGCATCCGGTTATTTGGAGACTACACCATCCAATTATCTCTCAGTCTGACAGTGAGTTGAGCAAAGGCGATCGCATCAGTATGACATTAGCCTGAATAGAAATAATCCTATTGGGGTAAACTACACCTGCATTGAACCTATCCATAGCAAGAATAGTAGAAGTTCAATAGTAATGATAAACTTTTTCAATAAAACGTATATTTTTGTGAATCACAGGGCTAGCTATACTACTGCTAGCGCTTATTTTTAGCGATTTTCCTGCTTACTTTGCCCAATTAATGGTGAGCTTGACTAATTGAATAGGTTAAGAGAAACTAACTAATAACTGACGTATGTGCTTATAATTTTAATAAAATTTGTAAAGATTCTGAGATATATATTTTGAGAGATGGAACATTAGTTAACAAATGGCAAATTTGTATCTAAGTAACAATGTTCCGATGGCTATATTTTTAGCCTGCTGCTAAGGCAGTACAGTTCAATCGTACTATCGTGGTTGGCCAAAAGCATGGAGACATTAGAGTTCATAATTTATCCAGACGGTCGGGTACAAGAGAAAGTCACTGGCATTGTGGGTAATTCTTGCGCTGAAGTTACAGCAGCAATAGAGGCACAGCTGGGGCAAGTACTTAGTCATGAGCCAACCTCAGAATTTTTCGCAGCTCAAGTGCAGCAATCTGCTGTAGCAAATACGCAAGCCACATACAGCGATTGGTAGTTTTCTCAAACGTTTAGTGTCATTAATTAACAACCGCCATGTCACACTTTAGCCAAATTAAAACTCAAATCCGTAACCTTGACTCTTTGAAAGATGCTCTAACTGAATTGGGTATAGATTGGAAACCCGGCCCCAGAGAAGTACGCGGCTATCGCGGTCAAACTCATCATGCGGAAGTAACTATTGAACAAGAAAACGGCTATGACATCGGTTTTAGATGGAATGGCAAGGAATATGAGTTGGTAGCTGATTTGCAATATTGGCAACAAGACTTGTCTGTAGATGGATTCTTGCGCCAAGTGACTCAGCGCTATGCTTATCAAGCAGTTGTTAAAGAAACTGCCCGCGTCGGCTTTCAAGTGGCTGAACAACAAAAAAATGAAGATGGTTCGATTCGCCTAGTAGTACAACGCTGGAGTGCGTAATGACTGATTTTCTGCCGTCGTCAGGAGAATCAGTAGATGATCGTTCCGGTTTAGAACCAGAATTAGGCGGTTTTCTCCGGGATGACCCAGAACGCTCTGGTTTAGAGCCAGAATTGGGTGGTGTGTTACGTCAAAGAGGTGTTTATGTTGACGAAATCACCTGTATTGGCTGTAAGCACTGCGCTCATGTGGCGCGTAACACCTTTTACATTGAACCAGATTATGGGCGATCGCGCGTGGTTCGTCAAGATGGAGATGGGGAAGAGGTAATCCAAGAAGCGATTGATACTTGTCCGGTTGATTGCATCCATTGGGTTGATTACACTGAACTAAAAACTTTAGAGGAAGAGCGTAAATATCAGGTAATTCCTGTTGTTGGCTACCCTGTGGAGCAAGCCGTTTCTACTTCTGAAAGGCGACGTAAAAAGCAAAAGTTAAAAAACAAAAAATCTCCTTCATAAAATAAAAAGATTCCATGAATATAACTAAGGACTGGTTTTGCCAGTCCTTTTGTGCTTTGTTATAGAGGAAAGCAGTTCAATATTCTTTTGTGTTGTGTGGCTAGTTTTTAATGGGAGAATAACAGCCCAATCAATCATGTAAAATTCACAATTCAAACTGCTACATTCTAATTATGGCAATTATATTGCTTACAGAATAGCCTCATTTGAAATTTAATGGATCATGCTGTGAAAGTAATTTTTCTACTTTCGCCTCATCAATCCTAGCAGTTAACCTTCTAGCTTCATGCAGGTCTCTAGTAGTTTTTGCCAAAGTAAAAGTTGAGCCAACAGAAAAAGCTAACCCCATACCCATAAACCCTTTCACCCAGCCATCAACAGGCAAATTTACAATGCCGACAGTAGTGAGAGAAATGGAGAAAACAAAAGCAGCCCATGTTTGAATAATCCAAGCTGCACTGTCTTTTTGAGGATTAATTGTTTGCATACACCCTACCTAAATAATTAAGTGCTTTAATCGTGATTGTATTGACTGGTAGGTTTACTGTTATTAATAATATGACCAGTTTGGCAACTGGACTCAAAAAAGGACAAAGCAAAAGCACTTAAATCAAAGAATAACTGGTACAAGGTTTGTACCAGTTTTGGAAATGGCATCAACGAAGTCAGAGGGAAGAAGGAAGAAGGAAGAAGGAAGAAGAATGATCTTCCTTCTTCCTTCTTGAACTATTCATTTTCTGAAAAGGTTTGTACCTTGCCATCAGGACTGAGAACAACTCGAATTCTGACATTTTGTCCATATCTATTAGCCGAAACAAAAGGTTTACCAATTTCAGGTATCCCCGCCGTCTCGACGTATTCTCTCGCTGCCCGATTTAGGGGTAAAATTCTCTCAAGCGCACCATCAACACCCACCATCAAGCTATATTCTAATGTTTGTGTGAATCCACTAGGTGGCTGCCAGCGCTTTTGAAAGATTTCTCTCGCTTCTGCTATCTGAGGTGTGTCAAACAAGGTGCTACCTGTAGCAATCTCTTCTGGTATCGGAGCTATGGATTCATTCCTGAATCTATCAGCTGTTGCAGTAGAGGTATTTACAGAAGAATTGACTGTTTCTTCCATCTGTCGTGAAGTGACTGGTGTCTCAACTGGAAGAGTATTGCTACGACCGCTATTGGGTATGGGAGACAAAGATGGGGGAACTGATGAGATGCTGGGTGATGTTTCTCTGTTAGGAGATAGGCTGGGTGGTAAATTCCGCTTTTGGAGGAGAGCAATATCACTTTGGGGAATTGCTGCTGTAGTGTCTTGCTTGAGATTTGGCTGAATAGCAATTTGCTGGTCTAGACTCGTTGTGGGTGCTGCTGTCTGTGAACTACTATTCAAGTTGGGAATTTTGGACTCCAATACAGACAGTGGATCTGGTGGAGATGGTAGGGATGCTGGAGATAAACCAGAATTTAGGGATGCGGAGGAATTAGCGGAAAGAGTGGAACTAGATGATGTTGAGGGCTGTTGAGGTAAACTAGCCGTGGGAAGTTGCGAGTCTGAGCCGATCAGTGGCAACGATGTCAAATCATCCGGGGGTGTGAGTCCGGGTTGCTGTGTGGGAAAGTTGAATGAAGGCGAGGATTCTAGCGCATTTCCTGCCTGTTTTGGATCGACTGATTTGGCTATCTGTGGTTGCTTTTGCCTATTATTGTTGGCATATTGCAACGTCACTGGTAGTAAACCTACACCTAATACCATGACTGCGGCAATAGGTGCCCAGGTTGGCAAACGCAGAGTGAAACTATTTTGATGAAGATTTGGTAACGCCATGACATCAGCAGAGTATTCGTCTAAGGCAGTTGCTAAATCAAATAGTTGCAGCAGACTCAGTTGAATTACAGAACCAGATGTCTGGTTAGCGAGGGAACCAAGAAATAGATTGTGAGTTAAATAATTGCCTGGTTCTAAACGGATTTTGCCCCCTGGTATTTGGGAGTTAAAAGATTTGAATGTTTTAGTAGTTGGTAGTGAAGATTGCTGAAAATCTGTGAACTCTGATTCACTAGATACCTTACTAGAATCCTGGGGTTCAGCCAGACTGAGCCAAAAATTTTCTGGAGGCTGCTGAAGAAATTCTTGTACGTAGCTGGTGACAGCATCGCATAAAATTTCTAGTTGGTCGCGATCGCCTCGAATAAGAAATCTTTTTTCTTCTGGTAGTTGCGGATCATCAAAGCGCAGCTCAAAGCTTAACTGCTTGATCACGGTTTTACCCATCCAATGGGATAAAGGTGAGCTTTGCGCCAATATTTCTAAGGTACAAGTCGGGGGTGTGTAGCGACGAATGACAGAATTTGATAATGGCATGGCAGGAACGGCGAGGGAGACGATGATCTAAAATTTTGCAGAACGGTCTATGAGTGCTAGCCAGAGACGGCGGTGTCCACCAGTAGCACCGTAAAACAGTAAATCTACAAGCAGTTTTAGCGCCAAGTGGGTGAGGAGATCCGTGGATATTTGGTCATCCTCTTCCATCCGTTCTTGGTAGGTGTTGCAGAAAGCATCGATATAATCTCCAAGTAAGGCAGCCTGATGAGGTTCCTGCTTTTTTTCGGCCATTTGTTCTAGTAGACCAACAGCACGGCGAATCAATTCCTGGTGCTGTTTGGCGAGGTAGCAGGTGATGAGAACAAGCGATCGCGCTTCTTCTACATCTAGCTTTTTTCGCCCACCTTGACCTTTACGTAGGGGATTAGACTGACGCAGTCGCCATAAAGCTACCCGGTCTGGCACTCTCGACTCTAAATTCAGATTAATTGCCGCAGAGAGCATTGCCTCGGAACCAATACCAGTTAAAGTTTCTAGCGCCAACAGCACCAAGTCTAACTGGGTTTTGATATTGTCCCATTGCACTGTATTTGGAGCTGGAAGCTTGATTAAATCCTCCCATTGGGGATTTGGTGTGGCTGAATCGGCGGCCGAGTGCATAACTTTTAGCATAGGTGATCAGGCTGTAAGGGCTGTTGCTGTTACCCATTTTGAAACCAGACTCGGAAATATCCGGGTTGGTTTCCCATCGCTATTAGCTAGCTCGTCTCACTTTGGTAAACAGCAGTTGTCTTTGTCTTACTCTACTAGATGAAAATTTATTTTCAACAAATTCAATTGATAAAACTAGTAAAGTATTCCTAATCTTCTCCTCCTGTTCAGTACAAATGTATAAATGAACATTACTGAATTTAGATAATATCTAATTGCTAATTGCTCATAATCTTGGGGAATTTAGTAGTTAGCAATTAACAACTTAGTAGCCTGCATCCGTGATATTTATTGCCTGTTTATTTAATATGAGCAATAGTCACACCACTGCCGCCGTCTGCCTGTTCTGCTGGTTCATAATTACTAATTCTGGGGTGCTGTTGCAAAAAGGCGTGGACTCCTTGCCGCAACTTTCCTGTGCCGTGTCCGTGAATAATCCAGATTGGGCCTGTAGCTTCGGAAATTGCCTTATCTAAGATAATTTCTCCATCAGCTACCCGTTTACCGCGCAAATCCACTGTATTTTTAGAGGTGCGAATTGCGGGGACGCTTTGGTCGGGTTGAGTCACTACGGCGGCGGCTGGCTTTGGTTTGACAACTGGTTCGGCTTTTTGACCATCTAAAGATTCGATATCTTCCAGTTTCACGGTCATTTTCATGATGCCAAAGCGGACACTGAATTCACCATCCTCATCGGGTGCAGTTAATACTTCTGCTGTTTGCCCAAACTGGGAAATCCGGACGCGATCGCCTACTTTGGGCATAAACCCAATTTTGGGTTTTGGTGGCGCTGCTGGTTGATATTTTTGGGCAATTTGATTTAAGGAATCGGTGGCTTGTTGGGCATCTTGAGCTTTGGGCGTACCTTTTTGCAACTGACGAATCACTTGGGCAATTTCACCTTTAGCTTGGGCGATCGCTTGCTGTACTGCTACTTCCTGGTCAGCCCGCAAAGCCTTTTCTCGCTCTTGTAATGCTTCGGCTTTTGCGGAAACCTCTTTGTATAATTTCTCCGCCTGCTGTAACAATTTTTGGGCTTCCTCCGCTTTAGTTTCTTGGCGGCGGCGTTGCGCTTCTAAACCAGCAATCACTTGGTTAACTTCGTCTGTGGCTCCTCCTACTTGGGTTTTAGCTTGTTCTACCACTTCTGGTTTTAATCCCAAACGTCGGGCAATTGTTAGGGCGTTGGAACGTCCAGGAATGCCCCAAAGTAGACGATACGTAGGTGAAAGTGTACTTTCATCAAATTCTACTGAAGCATTTTCAAACCGTGCATCTTCGTATTTCAGTGCTTTTAATTCACCAAAGTGAGTTGTGGCGATGGTTAGTTGGGCATGATTGGCTAAATATTGCAGCAAAGCGATCGCTAAAGCGCTACCTTCAACGGGATCGGTTCCCGCGCCGACTTCATCGAGGAGGATAAGTGCTGAGTGCTGAGGAGCCAGTGCGTTGGGCGGCTTTGCCGACTTGTAGCATCTGGCGTTGCTGAGTGCTGAGTTAAGGGACAAGGTAGCATTTTCTTCCTTATTTCCAGTCCTCAGTTCCCGATCCCCAGTTCCCAATGCGTCCAAAATCCGACTAATGCGACGAATATGACCAGAAAATGTAGACAAACTTTGCTGGAGGGATTGTTCGTCACCAATATCGGCTAATACTTGGTCAAACCAAGGTATTTCTACTGGTTCACGGGCGGGGACAAATAAACCCACCTTGGCCATTAAGGCTGCTAAAGCTAGGGTTTTTAAGGTGACAGTTTTACCCCCAGTATTTGGCCCAGTGATTGTTACTACTCGTATATGGGGACTAATTAACAAATCTACGGGAACTACGGGTTGACCTTGTTCGTGATGCTGCTGCCACACTAATAGGGGATGCCGTAAATTCCGCAGAGTAATAATTTCATTTTCTTCGCGTTTGATCAAGCGTGGGGGATTTGCCCCTAACCAAAAACTATACCTGGCTCTGGCGGTTGCTAAATCTAACGTGGTGACAATGGCTAACAATCTTTCTAAGTCAGGCTTAACTGCTGCCACTTGCTCTGTTAAGGTACGGCGAATTGCTTCTTCTTCTACTTGTTCTTTTCTAAGAGTCTGCCGTAATTGATTACCCAGAGGCACTACGGAATTAGGTTCTACGTAGAGAGTAGCACCACTGGTAGAAGTATCATGAACAATGCCAGGGATCGCATCTTTTTGGGGTGCTTTCACGGGGATCACAAAGCGATCGCCTCTTTGGGTAATTAGCTGTTCTTGGACTGCCCCGGATTTTGCTTGTAAAATATTTTGCAGTTTTTGGGTAATTTGACTCCGCACTTTCCGCAAATCTGTGCGAATTTCTCCCAATTTTTGACTGGCGCGATCAGTTACCTGTCCCCGTTCATCGATACAACGGTGGATTTCTTGTTCTAATTCTGGATAAGTCCGCAAATCGGCGACTAACTGTGTCAGTATGGGCAAGTCTTCTTGGTTATCAATGACACGGCGTAAATTTCTCGCTCCTGCCAGGGTGGTAGCGATCGCTAGTAATTCATCGCCTGCTAAAATGCCGCTACGTTCTGCCCGTTCTAAAGAATCACCAATATCTTGAATGCCCTCAAACGACAGTCCTGTGGTAAAACGACTTTCCAGTTGGTAAATTTCTTTAGTTTGATCTAATAACTGCTCACTTGCTGCCTGAGATGCAGGTATGTGAAGCTGAAGTGATGCGATCGCCCCGAGCTTAGTTGCCGCAAATGTGGAAAGATGCTGGCAAAGGCGATGCCATTCTAGTAGTTCTAAGGTTTCAGATTGGATCAAGGCTTCAATATCTAATCTGAAAGTATCGTAGCAATTCTAGCCCCCATCAGGCTAAACCTTAAAGAGGAAAATTTGGCTTTAGTCCACATCTCCATCACATCTCTCTTCTTACCAAAGTATGAGTGCTTGTTCACAATTGAATATTGCTGTTAATATTTTAAGGCAAATTTAATATTTTATTTTTTGAAAAAAGCTAAATTTATTCACTAATTTTGCTACAAATCATCAAGAAATATATTTTTCTATTTAGATAAAAAACATTAATAACATAGACAATGTAATATTTGATGTTAAAAAGTGTAATACTAATTTCATATACTTTTAGCGTAACTAGATAAATTCACAAAATTTTATGCTGTTTAACTCAGCTAACTTGCCCTATTGGATTTTCCTGGGGATGGGAGTATTGCTATTTTTGTTCGTGATTTTTTCTGGTGGAGGAGAACAAGATACAGATACAGATGCAGACTACGATACAGATACTAATGGCGAATTTAATGTCTCCCAATTGTGGGGATGGGTAGGTATTGGCAAAGCTCCACTTATCTTGTTACTGGCAACAGATTTGAGTTTATGGGGTATTGTGGGCTGGATGTTGAATGTTTTATCTAGTAGCCTTTTCACGGGAAATATTACTAATTTTGCCGGCAGTATAGTGTTATTTGCTTCCCTGCTAATCAGCTTATTTATGGGAAGATTGATCGCAGAACCAATTGGCAAAATTTTTGCAGAATTTGGTGAAGATACAAGTAGCGATCGCTTGATTGGCTGTGTGGGAACTGTCGCTTCTTTTTATATTCCTCTGGAAAATCAAAGCAAAATTGGGCAAGTAGATGTGCTGGATACAAAACGGAATTTACTAACGATTAGCGCGGTTTTACCAGAATGGGCAACAGTTGCCCCCCAACGCGGTGAAAACGTGATTATTATTGAATTTAAATCTCAAAAATACGTAGTTATTGCCAAAGATAGTCCTGATGAAGAACATTGGTTAGCTAATTCATCGCCGAGAAATTAAATTTATTAAATTAGGAGAAAAATATGTTATTTTGGTTAACTTTTATCCAGTCATTACCAAGTGTTGCAGCCAATGAAATTTCATCAATTCAGCTGCAAGCAAAGCAGAATCAAACAAAATTAACTGTTCCCACCATTCCAGTCACAATCAAGCCGACTATGGCTCAAATTAATGGTGGATTACTATTTCCGGGAGTTATTGCAGCTTTAGTTGTCTTGCTGCTTTTAAGTCTTTACGCTTATACACGAGTTTACGAAGTCACACCCAATAACGAAGCTTTTGTGAGAACTGGAGGACTTTTTATTAAAAAGAAATCGGTGATTCTCTATGGTGGTTGTATTGTTTTACCTGGGTTTCATCAGCTTACCCGTGTTCCTTTACGAGAAATTTCCATTGATGTGGAACGTACTGGAAAATTAGCTGTACGAACTAAAGATTACCTAAGAGCGGATATCAGAGTCACTTTTTATGTATGTATTAATGCCTCTGAAGAAGATGTTTTAACAGCAGCAGCCAGATTATCGCAAAATGGTAACAAAATTACCCCTGAAGATATCAAAAATGCTTTAGAAAAACGGGCAGATGATGCAATTAGAGCAGCAGCAAAAACTAAAGATATAGCAGAAATTGATTCTGATAAATTGGGGTTTGCCCAAGAGGTATTGAATTTAGTTGAACCAGATTTGAAAAAAGTAGGATTAACTCTCAATAACATTGCCATTTCGGAAATATTAGAGAGTGTTACCTATGATCCTGATAGTTTCTTTGATGCCCAAGGTGTGCGTTTACGAACAGAAATTATTCAGCGTTCCATTCAACAAAAACGCGAAGTAGAATTGACAACTCAAGTAGCAATCGAACAAAAAGAACTAGATGCCCAAAAGCGATCGCTACAAATTGCCCAAGAACAAGAAAGCGCTAAACTCGCACAAAAATTGCAAGTAGAGGCGCTAAAGGCACAGCGAGAACGGGAAATTCAAGAAGCAAAAGATAAAGAAGCAGCAGCAATCCAAAGAAGTAAAATTTTGCAGGAAAAATTAGTTGAAGAGGAAGAAATCCGCAAAAAATTAGCTTTGCAACAAAGCCAAATTGAAGCCGATATTGCCCTAGAAGAGCGCAATAAACAGCTAAAAGTGACACAAGCACTGCAAAAACAAGAAGCGGAAATTGCCGAAATTGAGCGCCAACAAAAGGTAGAGTCTGGCAGGTTGCAAGCACAAGTGCAGATAGTCGAGTCAGAAAAACTAGCACGAATAGCTCAGGAAGACGTGGCGATCGCCATTGCTACTAAAAAGCGTGAAAGCTTTATTGCACAGGCAGAACAAGCCAAAGCTCAAGAATCAGTTAATACAGCAGGCGAAATTGAAAAAGCCGAACGCACCAAGCGCTTGTCAACCATTGCTGCTGAACGAGAAGCTCAAGAAAGAAGTATTAGCGATCGCAACGTCGTAGAAATCGATGCTTTTCGTCGTCGTCGCCAAGCAGAAATCGCTCAAGAAGCAGCAGAATTAGAAGCTGAGGCAATTCGCATCCTCGCAGCAGCTAACCGCGATAAAGTCCTAGCAGAGGCAGAAGCTTTGCAAGTGAAAATTGCCGCCGAAAATACCATTAGTAACGCCAACCTCACCGCCAAAATTATCACGACAATTTGGCCAGAATTAGCCGATAAACTTCCAGAAATTGTCACCGCTCTCGCACCACAACCAGGCGTTTTAGGGGATACTCGCATTTACTCATTCCCAGGCGCAAATGGTAGTAACGGCAGTCAAGATATCAACAAATTACTCTTATCTACCAGTGGACTTTCTTTAATCAACACCCTACTTGACGAAGGTAAATTAAGCGAATTAATTGGTCAAATTAGCCATCTAGTACGTGATAAAAACCAAGGAATGACTGACACAGCCAGCAATATTTCCTTAACAACTAATCCAACACCAACCCTCAGCCAACACAATACAGCAACTGATTAAACAAAACCCCTGTATTCAATGTTTAAAATAGCTTTAGCCATTTTTTACCGTTCTCCATTTCCTGTTCCCTGTTCCCTGTTCCCTGTTCCCCATCTTAATGGTTACTGGCAAAAAAAACCGCTCCAAATCCCCTCACAATTTGATACCCTAGCTTAAACAGATTTGAGAAAAGTTAAAGCGTGGAAATTCAACTTGGGCGGGGAAAAAAAGCTCGTAGAGCATATGGAATTGATGAAATTGCTCTAGTTCCCGGTAACAGAACACTCGATCCGAGTTTGGCAGATACTAAGTGGCGCATTGGCAATATTGAGCGGGAAATCCCGATAATTGCCAGTGCCATGGATGGCGTAGTCGATGTGCGGATGGCTGTACATTTGTCACAGCTAGGCGCATTGGGTGTCATTAACTTAGAGGGTATCCAAACTCGCTATGCTGATCCAGAACCGATTTTAGATCGAATTGCCTCCGTAGGGAAAAATGAATTTGTTTCCCTGATGCAGGAACTCTATGCCGAACCCATAAAGCCGGAATTAATTGAAAAACGTATTCAGGAAATTAAACAACAAGGTGGCATTGCGGCGGTGAGTGCTACCCCAGCCGGGGCAAGTAAATATGGTGAGGTAGTGGCCAAAGCTGGGGCAGATTTGTTTTTTGTGCAGGCTACAGTAGTCTCTACGGCACATCTATCACCAGAGGAGATAGTTCCCCTCGATTTGGCAGAATTTTGCCGTTCTATGCCCATTCCTGTGGCTTTGGGGAATTGCGTGACTTATGAAGTCACTTTGAATTTATTGAAAGCTGGGGCTGCTGCTGTACTGGTGGGAATTGGGCCTGGTGCCGCTTGTACCTCCCGGGGAGTGTTAGGTGTAGGTGTACCTCAGGCAACTGCGATCGCTGATTGTGCCGCCGCCAGAGATGATTATTATCAGGAAACTGGTAACTACATCCCCATCATTGCCGATGGTGGTCTAATCACTGGTGGCGACATTTGTAAATGCATCGCCTGCGGTGCGGATGGTGTGATGATTGGTTCTCCCTTTGCCAGAGCCGCCGAAGCCCCAGGACGAGGCTATCATTGGGGGATGGCAACTCCTAGCCCAGTATTGCCCCGTGGCACCCGCATTAGCGTTGGCACCACTGGCTCTCTTGAGCAAATCCTCATTGGTCCTGCGGGACTAGATGATGGTACTCATAATCTTGTGGGAGCCTTAAAAACTAGTATGGGCACATTAGGAGCCAAAAACATCAAAGAAATGCAGCAAGTTGAAGTTGTGATTGCGCCTTCTCTATTAACAGAAGGTAAGGTTTACCAAAAAGCTCAACAATTAGGTATGGGTAAATAAAGGGAGTGGGGATGGGGAAATAATTTTGTTATATATACCTAATGTCCCATTCCCAAATTTAAATCCTTAAGAAAATTTTTCCAGACTCTTAAACAATCCCTGGAAAAATCACATATGTCGCCTACAATAGAAATAGCGGAGACGCATGTTTCCGTTCACTCCTCACACCACACTCCGCCCGGACTACTGTTCGGGCGGTTCCTTATGTTTGTGCATAATTTCTTTAGCTTCGTTGCAAATGTACATTCTTCACTTCTTAGCTGCTGTTTTTGCTATGGTAGAATTTTCACGAAACTCAGAAATATAATTGGCAAAGGTTTTTAGGCATGTCAGCAGCCGCACAAGTTACGGATTCTAGTTTTAAGCAAGAAGTACTCGACAGCGATGTACCCGTTTTAGTTGACTTTTGGGCGCCCTGGTGCGGTCCTTGCCGCATGGTAGCTCCTGTTGTAGAAGAAATTGCCTCTCAGTACGAAGGTCAAATAAAAGTAGTGAAAGTCAATACTGACGAGAATCCTAATGTTGCTAGTCAGTACGGTATCCGCAGCATCCCCACATTAATGATTTTTAAAGGTGGGCAAAAAGTTGATATGGTGGTCGGTGCCGTGCCTAAAACTACATTAGCTAACACGTTGGAAAAATATCTTTGAAACTCAATTGGTAGCAAAATCCTTTTGAGTCTTCCATTGGCTTTAGGTTTAGGTAAATATTTGTTAACAAGTTTGCGAGACGCGAGACTTCGCGTCTCCAAAAAACTTTCTCCAGTGGTAAACAGTGCTAGATTACCACTGCTAAAGTAATATGTTATTCCTTGAAAGGTGATCTCTATTTTTTGCCTCTCACCGAAAATAACTTATGGGGTGTAGTAAGTCAAAGATTTATTGATGTTTACACTTAAATTTATATTTTTCTTTATTCGTCCCCATACCCCTTTGATAAATAGTAAGACGTTTGTGTAACAAAGTAGTGTTTTATGTGTATTACATTCTTTACCAGCGCCTTGATTAATATGAACAAAAGGTACTTTTTACAGTTAAGAAATCATCAATAGTATTTAATATGTTGATAGTCAAAAATTATGGACTATCAAATAGTAACTGCGCGAAGCGGTTGTAAATTGCAGGCCAAAATTAGGTAAAATGTAATGCCATTGTAGCGGCAGTTCTCATGACCTCATCTGCGTCGTTTGATACATTAGAGACTCTCCAAGCGGACATCGCTGAACTAATTGATCGCTTACCGACGTTAAAAAATCGGCAACTTATTCAGCAGGCACTCGCTACCATAGTACGTCTAGCTGAAAGTGAGGTTGACCGTCTTGATTGGAAAATCTTGTCGGCTGCGTTAGCAGATATGGAACGAGGTTTCCAACTCTTTTATGACTATCGACATGTTCGCAAAGTAACTATTTTTGGTTCTGCTCGTCTATCGCCAGAAACACCAGAGTATCTCATGGCCCTTGAGTTTGCTCGTGCTGTTACTCAGTTGGGATTTATGGTGATGACAGGCGGCGGCGGTGGCATCATGCAGGCAGGTCACGAAGGTGCTGGGCGAGATAATTCCTTTGGCTTAAATATTCAGTTGCCATTTGAGCAGCAGGCAAACCCCTTTATTGAGGGCGATCCTAAGCTGATTCACTTCAAGTATTTCTTCACCCGCAAGCTGTTCCTTCTCAAAGAAAGTGATGCTGTCGCCTTATTTCCTGGAGGATTTGGCACTCAAGATGAAGCTTTTGAGTGTATGACCTTAAGCCAGACAGGTAAGTTTGGCCCTGTCCCTGTAGTATTAATTGACCATCCAGGTGGAGATTACTGGTGGTCTTGGAGCAAATATATTGATCAGCAACTGGTACAAAAAGGTCTTGTGAGTCCTGAAGATCCCAGCCTTTACACAGTGACAGACAACCTCGAAGTAGCTTGTAATGCCATTACTGGTTTTTACCGGGTCTATCACTCTAGTCGTTATGTCGGTGAGCAGTTGGTAATTCGCTTGTCATCAGAACTATCTGATGCTGAGGTAGAGAAGTTAAATGCTAACTTCGGCGACATTCTCGTGAAAGGAAGGATTGAAAAAAGTCAAACTTTGCCTCAAGAAAACAATGACGAAACAGTTGAACTACCACGCCTCGTGTTGTACTTTAATCAACGTGACTTGGGTCGTTTGTATCAGATGATTGCGGCAATTAACCAGATGGGTACACCTTCAGTTGAAGACAAGGCACATCCAGAAAGGAAGTAGGCATTAGGGGTGGGTTTTTCCACCCTTTGCTTATTTGGTTGTTATTTGCGGATATTTGAGAAGTCTAAGCCCTGGTGACTAGAAGTCTCGCGCCAGTTGCTACAAGTCGGCGAAGCCGCCCAACGCACTGGCTTGGCTAGACAAACTAATACCTCAGCTAAGAAATTTTATGGTTATTCTCCTGTATAGAAAATCATAAAAAAAGAGAATTATTGGGGAATTGTAAAACCTGTAACCAAAATCAGATTATTTAACCCACTTCCAGATGAGAAAAACACCAGTTATCATGGCTCAATGCTGATTAGCATCAAAAAGACTGTATATTAGCACAGGAAACAACATAAGGGGATAAAATATGCTGGAACTATTGGGTTCAGGTTTAATTTCTCTTTGGCTGGAAATGGCTGGCGTACAAATCAAGCCTTCAGAGGCCTTAGAAGTATTAGCTTGGCAAAGTAGCCCTGGCTTTGTTCTGGCCCCTGATCCAAATCCATCTGGAGCAACTACAGTTCAGGAATATTTAAAAGGGCTGATTACATCTAAATTAGTGGCAGAAAATTTAACTGAGAGTCAGGGAATTTGGATGCAGTCGGGGCCAATGCTGATGGCTAATCATCAAGGTACGACACCTTTACCCGCCGCCTCTTTAACCAAGATTGCTACTTCACTGGTTGCTTTGAAAACTTGGGGATCAGACCACCAGTTTGAGACTTTGGTCAGCGCTACAGGCCCAATAGTTAACGGAGTATTGCAGGGTGATTTAGTGATTACCGGTGGTGGTGATCCGATGTTTGTTTGGGAAGAAGCGATCGCCTTGGGTAATACTCTTAATAAAATGGGGATCAAGCAGGTAAAGGGAAATTTGGTAATTAATGGGAATTTTGCGATGAATTTCCAGGAACATCCGGTGTTGGCTGGTCAAATGCTCAAGCAAGCACTAAATCACTCAACTTGGACTCGTCCGGCAACTTACATACATTCAATCATGCCTAAGGGTACACCCAAGCCTCAAGTTGTGATTGCAGGTGGCATTAAATTTGCCGCACAACCAAACCCCCAACAAACCTTATTGGTACGTCACTACTCTTTACCCTTGCAGCAACTAATTAAGGAGATGAATGTTTTTAGTAACAACTTCATGTCAGAAATGCTAGCGGAGTCGGTGGGGGGAGCAGCTGTCATGCAATCAAAAGCTGCCAAGCTGGCTAACGTACCAGAGGCAGAAATTCAATTAATTAATGGTTCAGGTTTGGGTGTAGACAATCGCATTTCTCCAAGAGCTGTTTGTGCGATGTTGATGGCAATTCAACGGGAAGCTGTCACTCAGCAAATCAATGTGGCTGATTTGTTTCCTACATCTGGATTTGATCGTCGGGGAACAATGCAAGCCAGAAAAATGCCCAATGCGACTGTGATGAAGACTGGTACTCTCCGAGATGTTAGTGCTTTAGCTGGGGTGATCCCCACACGCGATCGCGGTTTGGTATGGTTTACCATTATTAACCGTGGCCCATACGTATCAGATTTCCGTGTTAGTCAAGACAAGCTATTGCAAAGTCTTGTGCAACAGTTAGCAGTAGCTCCAAATGTTCCTCCTGCTGTCACTCCCCAATCTCCTAAGTATTCTTCACCTGAATTGGGTGCAGTTAGTCGTAATGAAATTTTGTTGGGTGGGAGTAATTAAATTTCTGGCTATTGAATTAAGATATGCAGATCTCACGCAAAGTTGCAAAGTCGCTAAAGAATAATTCCTTTCCTAGTTTCTAAGTCCCGATTCTTGAGGAATAATTTCTGTCACTACCCTACCGCTAGATTTCCCGCCTTTGACAACAATGTTTTCTGTTTGCAAATTACCAACGGCTGTTTCACCAGTAAAATTTAATGGCGGGTCAATTTGACGATAAACTATGTTGCCTTGGGCTTCTAATAATTTCTTGTCTAAATACCAAGTTAGTTGATTAGATTTGAGGGTTTGCTGACGCTGACCTATGGCATTAACATTGCCTGTTAAATAAACAACTTTTTGGGGGATTTTCATTTCGCCTCGATTGGCGGTCACAGTTACATTTTCGGCACGCTGGAACACACGCACAGGAGCATTTGTCGCGACAGTTTCTGAATTCATGTTCCAGGTGATAGAGTTACTAGCTATTTGCGTTGGTGGGTCTACTAAATCTAGTTGGGCGTTTTGTTTGATAATAGCAATCTTAGTTTTTAAGTTAACTTCAGCAGCATCTCCTTTGCCACGGTCAGTAATTTGATTGTTATTGTAGCGGTCAATTTGCACGGGGCGATCGCCAATTAATTTTTCTTCTTTGATCTGCCAAATTAAATGCTCAGTGCGGATTTGCATCTGGGGATCAGCCGATTTTGCTACTACTCCACCAGAAAATTCCATGCGCTGTTCGCGAGTTTTTACTCGTGCTTCTTGCGCTACTGCTTGTAGTTGTTTATGAGTACCATTTAGCTGGTTACGAACAATTAATAAATCTTCTTGGGGTCGCCATTCTAATTCGTTACCTTGCAACACAATGCCATTGCTAGGATCTGTAGCTAATATTTTCCCCTTGAGAAACAATTGTTTCCCATCTTGTTTGATCTCTGCTTGTTCTGCTTTGATTTGGTAAACTGCTTTACCATCTTGGTATAGTTCACCATAGGGATTTTCTGCTTGACCAATTTGTTTTTCTTGAGTGTATGTAGCCTTTTTAGCCTGGACTTTCCAAAGAGGTCGCCCTACTTCGTCTGCTTGTTCTAAGGTGACATCAAAGAATGTCAAATTGCTTTCTTCAGAAGATGAACTCGCATCATTTGATTGAGAATTTGTGGGGGATTTACCCCCACAAGCAGCTAATCCCATTACCAAGAAAAAAGTCACAGGTAAAAGGACAAAGGAGCAAAGAAGCGGGGGAGTGGAAGAGTGGGAGAAATTTTTGCTATTTCCCCGTCTTTCCGTTTCTTCCCCTTTCTTACTCTGATTCAATTGATACTTCATTAATCTTGGATTTCTAACTGTTCATCAGCTTCTCTGGGATCATCTAGAAAACCCATTCCCGATAGCGGTCGATATGGATAGCTTTGGCGCGGGGTTTTTTGGATGTCTTCTTTGATGGCTTCTAAATCAATATAGCGATCGCTGACATTAATTAAGCTGTCACTAGTCATTGAGCGCAAACTCACTACTTCTACCCGCACGCCACGATAGCTGACTGAATTGACTGCATATGCCAAATCCCCATCACCACTGACTAAAACTGCGGTATCATAGGAATCTACCAAAGCCATCATATCTACGGCTATCTCTACATCCAGGTTGGCTTTTTTCGAGCCATCAGGCAGTTGGACTAAATCTTTAGCAATGACTCGATAGCCATTACGACGCATCCACAACAAAAACCCTTGTTGCTTCTCGTTGGTTCTGTCTACTCCGGTGTAAAAGAAAGCACGTAACAGCCGAGAACCACCCGTTAATCTACACAATAGTTTCGTGTAATCAATTTCGATTCCTAGTTGTAAAGCTGCATAAAATAAATTTGAACCATCAATAAATATAGCTACACGACCCCGATTTTCTAAAACTTGTTCCGGTGTAAATATTGAGTCACTTTCCAAATTATTCAACATTGTTGTCATACCTCATTTTTATCCTTGTTATTTTTGATACTAAGTTGCCAAAGTTTACATGTTAGCTAGAACGGCTTATGATAATGTTCCGGGGCTAGTAATTAAGTTAAGCCCCGTTAGATTTTGTGAGAAAAAAAGAATTGAACAAAATCAAAAAGTGATTGTAAATTAAAAAACTAATCGTTTTTTGGTGTTTCTATGCGCTTAAAAATGGGTTGGGGTTTACCCAAAGGTTGTTGACTGGTTAGTACTCCCCATTGTGCATGGGTAGCAAAAGGGGCAACCATTGAAGTTTTTATTTGATCATTAAAGTCAATTCCAAAGCCCAGCTGCTGATAAATAGCGCTACTGATATTCGGAATCACTGGGGATAGAAGATAAGCTGCTAGTCTAACAGATTCTAGAACTGCGTACAGTACCTTTTCTACTTCCTGCTGCTGTCCTTGTTTATATAGTGACCAAGGAGCTTGTTCATCAATAAACTTATTGCTGGCTCGTACCAGCAAAAGGGTGGCTTCGCAGGCTTGATTGAAAGCTAGCACTTCGTATGCATGTTTTACTTTTTCTCCTAGGTGTAAACCAATCGCTTTCAACGGATTTTCGGCATTTATGGCTTCATTGGCAATTGGTAGTACATCACCAGCGCAGTATTTCTTGACCATGTTTAAGGTGCGATTCAGCAAATTACCTAAGTCATTAGCCAAATCTGCATTCAACACATTAATGAATCTAACTTCATTAAAATCGCCATCTTTGCCAAATTCGATTTCCTTAAGGAAGTAATAACGAACGGCATCACTACCATAGCTTTGAACTAGCCCGATGGGATCGAGGGTGTTACCCAGAGATTTACCCATTTTTTGACCGTCTTTGGTCAAAAAGCCATGCACAAACAACCTTTCTGGTAGGGGTAAGCCAGCTGACAACAGCATTGCCGGCCAGGAAATTGCATGGAAGCGGAGGATGTCTTTACCAATGAGATGCAAGTTGATTGGCCACCAATATCTTAGAGCATTGGTCAAAGTCGGCTCGGCATCCGGTTCGAGTAATGCCGTTACGTAACCCAGCAGTGCATCAAACCACACATAAAGCGTGTGCTGGGGATCAACGGGTACAGGAAAACCCCACTCTAAATTTACTCGCGAAATGGAAAAATCCTGTAAACCCTGACTAATAAAGCTTAAGACTTCATTACGCCGAGTTTCTGGCTGAATGAAATCCGGTTGAGACTTGTATAACTCTTCGAGTTGGTCCTGATATTTGGATAAGCGAAAAAAGTAGTTTTGCTCGTCCCGCCACTCAACTTCCTTGTTAGTATGAATAGGGCAGCGATGTCCTTCTAACAGTTCTCGTTCTTCCTTAAATTCTTCACAGGATACACAGTACCAACCTTGCTGTTGTCCCAAGTAGATGTCACCAGCGTCCCATAATCTTTGGAAGAACTCTTTGACTATCGCTTCATGTCGAGAAGCGGTAGTCCGACTAAAGCGATCGTATTGAATATTTAATAACTGCCATAAGCTGATAAAGCTAGGCACAATTTCATCACAAAACTCTTGTGGTGCTTTCCCTAGAATCTCTGCTGAACGTTGAATTTTCTGCCCGTGTTCATCTGTACCTGTAATTAACAGTACCCGATGTCCTAACAGTCTCTGAAACCGCGCCACCACGTCTGCTGCCATCGTTGTATAAGCACTACCAACGTGAGGGACATCGTTTACATAATATAACGGTGTTGTCAGTGCAAATGTCTTTTCTATTTTATCCACTAGATTCATGCAGAATAAAAATTAAATTATTAAAACGTTTTCTATTTTACTTTTATTGGTAAAACCACGTAATTATATAACATTACTACCAGTTTTTCAAACCACAACTTAATATTAGCAAATTTCTGAGAACAAGCATAGTTTTGTAATCTGTATAAATTCAGGTTATCTCAGCTTACAAGATGGAAGTTAGCTGTGAATAATTTTTTTTATTACATAAATTGTCAATGGAAGTACAGAACTTCAAACTCCGAAAATTTAGTTATCTTTGTAGATAAAAATTTTCTACCTTAAGATGGCCCTAGTATCAATAAAGAAATGTAAAAATTAAGTCAAGATAAACTGCGATAATTTCCTAAAAAATACATTGATATGAGTTTAAATAGTCCTCTGGACATTTCTCGCTGTTTCCTGGCGACGCTATCAACGCAAATGTTTCGTTATTACGAGGATCGCATTCCCTTAGATGCGAGTATTTTAGTAGTCAGCAATCACCGCAGTTTTATGGATGCACTGATTTTAATGGCGGCGCTATCCAGTCCTATTCGCTTTGCTTGTCATCACTACATGGGACAAGTACCTATCATGCGGGAAATTGTCACAGGACAATTAGGGTGCTTTCCCTTGGAGGAAACCCCAAATCGTCAGCAAAGCTTTTTTGAGCAATCAAAATTACTATTGCAGTCCAAACAAATGGTGGGAGTTTTTCCAGAAGGAACTAAACCAATGGTAAAATATACCCAACCAAATCAGGTAGGTGAATTTCACAGAGGATTTGCCCATTTAGCATTGCGAGCTGCTGTGCCAGATTTGGCAATTTTACCAATAGCGATCGCCTCCCTAGAAGAGGTAAATACTAATGCTTTTCCTCTAAGACTATTAAGTTTATTTGACCCTTCAGAACCTTTATTTAATCAACCTGGTTGGCATCCCCTAGTTATCTATCGTCGGGTTGTTGTGTTAATTGGTCGCCCTTATTGGATTACGCCCCAACACCAAAATAAATATTACGGCAAACTGGCAAAAAATGTTGTGGCTGAGGTAACTGAACATTGTCACGGCGAAATCACTAATTTGCTGCGCCAAGGTTGTTATTAACAATGATAGATACTATATAAATTTAAAAAATTTTAGTAAAAATCAAAAAATAATTTTGTCACAAGTTTTCTACAAGGGGCTATTTTTTTATTTGTTTAGATAATTACTGTATTGCTTGAGCTAAATCGAGGTATCCTTAATTATTTAAGTTATATTTAACAGGGTTTTCACTAACCACGCTATGATTTTATCAGAATTTTAACTGCTCTGTTACACTTAAGCCCGCTTGAGTATCCTGGATCTGTAAAGTATTAGGTTTTCATGCAGGTAATCTCTATAAAACCAGAAAATTTAATTTGAAGTTGACAATGCCAGAAGTTGAGCTAAAGCCGTGTTTCCTGACTCCTAAACGAGTCCAGCTAGAGTATCCACTGTTTGTTTATTTACCAGGATTAGATGGAACTGGTCAACTGTTGCGATCGCAAACTGCTGGATTAGAAGTTAGCTTTGATGTCCGATGTTTAGCGATCCCACGGCAAGATCTCACCACCTGGGATGAGTTAACTAAGAACGTTTTAGACTTAATTCATGCCGAATTAGAGAAAAGTTCCCAAAGACCAGTTTACCTGTGTGGCGAGTCTTTTGGGGGTTGCTTGGCCATGAAAGTGGCAACTCAAGCGCCACATCTATTTAAGCGGATTATCCTGATTAACCCAGCTTCTGCCTTTCATCTTCGCCCTTGGTTGACTTGGGCATCCCAACTAACTTACTTCGTGCCAGAATGCCTTTATGATATTGGCGCATTAGGGCTATTACCCTTTTTAGCATCCTTAGCACGCATTCCCCGCAATCTTCGCCAAGAATTGCTAAAAACCATGCGTTCTGTACCCCCAGAAACAGTTACCTGGCGGTTATCTCTCCTGAAGGAGTTTAATATTGCAGAAGAGCAGTTACGCCGCCTAGCTCAATCAGTATTGCTCATTGTTGGTGCAAGCGATCGCCTTTTGCCTTCTGTGAGTGAAGCTAGACGTTTAGTCAATATTTTACCTAACGCCAAGATGGCAGTGTTACCTGACAGTGGACACGCCTGTCTACTAGAAAAAGATATTAATCTCTATAAAATTTTGCGGCAACATAATTTTTTAGAAACTTCGGTGAAAGCAGTTAAGGAGTTAGAGACTAGAGGGTTATTAGGGAATGGGGAGTAGGGCACTGACGCTACGCGCTAGGTGCAGCTATGCCGTAGGCTGTACAACAAGTGATACAGTGAGCGGCTCGAGTGACTTGTACTGAGCCTTGTCGAAGTAGCCTTCGCCGAACTCCTGTCGAACTGCTCAGTGACTGTGGGTAATCTTGTAAAATAAGTGGACTAGATCAAGCAAATACGAGATCTCTCTCCCAAGCGATCGCCAGTTACCCAGCAAATAATCGCAACTGTTTAAAATTTTAGGTGTAAATTTGCTCTGATAGGAAGATGCCAAGCCCCTGATAGTTTCGTTACAAATGGAAGCAGAGGCTTTCAAGATGGTGCCAAATAATGGCAGATAAATCACAAAAAGAAATAGAGGTGAAAAAATCCGACAATTCACCCACAGAAACTTCAGCAGCAGATAATCATTCTGTATTCAATTCTTTGGTTCAAACTGTCCAAACCGTAGGTGAGATAGGAGGAGCAATTACCCACACCGCAGCCCAAACCGGCAAAATAGTTTTAGATACATCTATTGGAGCGGGAGTAGTTGCGGTAAAACAAACATATAAGTTAATTGAGCAAGCAACTCAAACCACTGGCAATGTAGTTAATCGCATCAGCGAAAATTGGTTCATTAGAAAACTAACTGGGGTATTAAATCTCAATTGGTTGATTGGTGCTAGTGAAAGTGTTGATCTAGAAAAGGCAGAAGCATCTGTAAATCAGCTCAAGCAAAAGTACCCCCATGAATCACCCAGTCAGATTGCTCACCGGATCATGGTGGATAAAGCAACCAAAGCCGGTGGTATTGGTCTAGCCAGTAGTATTTTACCAGGTGTTGCGGCGGCCTTGTTAGCAATTGACTTGGCAGCAACGACCAAGTTACAAACAGAAATGCTGTACCAGATTGCCGCAGTTTATGGACTGGATTTAAAAGATCCTGCTCGTAAGGGTGAAGTTTTGGCAATTTTTGGTTTAGCGTTAGGTGGCGGAAAACTCCTGAGAGTAGCCGGATTAGGTTTGCTGCGAAATGTACCTTTTGCCGGCGCAGCGATCGCTACTAGTTCAAATGCCACAATGATCTATTCATTGGGTTATGCAGCTTGTCGATTTTACGAAGCTAAGTTAGATGAATCAACTTCGCTGACTTCGCCAGAGACATTGGCTAAGTTAGAACAAGAAAGTGACAAGTATTTGGAAACAGCGATCGCTCAAGAAGCTGTGATGGATCAAATTTTAGTACATATGATCCTTGCCAGCCAACCAGAGAAAACCTGGGAAGAAATTTTGCCAGAGTTGCAAGCAGCCAACCTCAGTGAAGAATCATTGGCGGCGATCGCCCAAAACATCAAATCACCCCAGCCTTTAGATGAGCTATTAAAACAACTCAATCCTGATTTTGCCGTACCTTTGTTAGCTCGATGTGAAAAAATTGCCCAACTCAATCCTGATTTTGCTGCACCTTTATTAGCGCAGTGTGAAAAATTACGTGCTTCCTTCCTGAGTGCTGAGTAAGAAAAATCAAACCGATAACTCAGGAGATATCGTTCTAGGGCTGCATCCACCTGACAAACGTCCCTACACAGGATATGGTGTTGCTTAAGGGATGTGAGACCAAAGAAAAATAGAATTTTAAGTAATACTTGTACAAGCAGGAAAAATTACACAAAATCCCAAAATGAAAATTCAACCTAATGACACGCCTTTGCTAGAGTGGGCAGGCGATTGTTTGGCAATTGGATTATTTGAAGATGCAGTAGATTTAACTGGTGAATTAGCAACTTTAAATGAAAGATTAGCTGGCATTTTAAAAGAACTCATTGCCGAAGAAGAATTTACAGCCAAAGCTTACAACACCATCTTCACTCGTGTGGGTGTTGGCAATCCCATTCGCAAAGTAATCTTGGTAGGTTTAGGAAAACCAGAAGCACTAAAACTAGAAACCCTGCGACGCGCTGCTGCTGCTGTAGCGAGAGTAGCCAAAAAGCAAAAAAGCAAAAGTTTAGCTTTTAGTTTTCCCTTATGGAATAACGATCCCGCAGCCACAGCCCAAGCGATCGCCGAAGGTACACAACTGGCGCTTTACCAAGATACTCGCTTTAAGTCAGAACCAGAGGATAAAGGGCCACAAATTGAAACCGTAGATTTACTAGGATTTAGTGGGCAAGAAGCAGCTATTACCCGTGCCAATCAAATTGTTTCCGGGGTAATTTTGGCAAGACAGTTAGTAGCAGCACCAGCCAACGAAGTTACACCCATTACTTTGGCAGAAACAGCGCAGGCGATCGCTACAGACCACGGTTTAAACATAGAAATATTAGAACGAGAAGACTGCGAAAAATTAGGCATGGGTGCCTTTTTGGGAGTTGCCCAAGCTTCAGACTTGCCACCAAAATTTATTCACCTCACTTACAAGCCAGAGGGTACACCCAAACGTAAGTTAGCAATTATTGGTAAAGGTTTAACCTTCGATTCCGGTGGACTCAACATTAAAGGCGCTGGTAGCGGCATCGAAACCATGAAAATTGACATGGGCGGTGCAGCTGCCACCTTGGGTGCGGCCAAAGCTATTGCCCAGCTAAAACCAGATGTGGAAGTTCACTTCATTTCTGCCGCCACAGAAAACATGATTAGCGGTCACGCTATGCACCCAGGCGACATCCTCAAAGCATCAAACGGCAAAACTATTGAAGTGAATAACACCGACGCTGAAGGACGTTTAACCCTAGCAGATGCCTTGGTGTATGCAGATAAATTGGGAGTAGATGCGATCGTTGATTTAGCCACCCTGACAGGTGCTTGTGTCATTGCCTTGGGTGACGATATCGCTGGTTTATATACACCTGATGACGCGGTAGCTTCTCAATTAGAGCAAGCGGCCGAAACTGCCGGGGAAAAAATGTGGCGGATGCCAATGGAAGAAAAATACTTTGAAGGGTTAAAATCCGGCATTGCGGACATGAAAAATACTGGCCCGCGTCCTGGTGGTTCCATTACTGCTGCCCTTTTCCTCAAGCAATTTGTTAAAAATACCCCTTGGGCGCACTTAGACATTGCAGGCCCAGTATGGGCAGACAAAGAAAACGGCTACAACAGCCCAGGGGCTACAGGCTATGGTGTGCGGTCATTGGTTAACTGGGTGTTAGGAGAGTAGGGAGTAGGGAGTAGGGAGTAGGGACAAGGGGACAAGGGGACAAGGGGACAAAGACAAAAATACTTCCCTATCTCCCCCATGCCCAATGCCTAATTCCCAATTCCCAATTCCCAATTCCCACTCCCCCAAAATTCATGTTATGTTGAGCTTGCCGCTAAAACCTGTCGCAATAGTGACAAGAGAAACACGGTAGTCAGAAAGTTTCGGTTTTTCAGCGAAGGCATCTGGTAAAATTTGTAAGGTTTCTAATAGCTCTAAGCAATGGGATCGACTTGCGTACGGATAGCAATTGACGCAATGGGAGGGGATCATGCACCCGGTGAAATCGTTGCTGGCGCACTGCGCGCAAGTGAAGAATTGGGTGTGAAAGTCTTATTGGTTGGTGATCCCCAACAAATTGCAGATGCCCTGCCTCCAAAAACAAATTTGGGGCAGGTGGAGATCGTTCCTGCACAGGAAGCGATCGCAATGGACGAAGAGCCTTTGAATGCAGTTAGACGCAAACGCAAGGCTTCTATTAATGTGGCAATGGATTTGGTCAAGCAGCAGCAGGCAGATGCCGTGTTTTCTGCGGGACACTCTGGGGCAGCGATGGCAGCAGCTTTGCTCCGTCTAGGACGATTGCCAGGAATTGACCGCCCAGCTATTGGCACGGTTTTTCCCACGATCAAAGCTGGCAAACCAGTATTGATACTTGATGTAGGTGCCAATGTAGACTGCCGCCCTAAATTTTTAGAGCAGTTTGCTGTTATGGGTTCTACTTACAGCCAATATGTATTGGGTACATCTCAACCCAAGGTAGGGTTATTGAATATTGGTGAAGAAGACACTAAAGGTAACGAAGTCGCTCTGCGTGCTCACCAACTGCTAAGGGAAAACTCCCAAATTAATTTTATAGGTAATGCCGAAGGGCGTGACGTGCTTTCCGGTGACTTTGATGTCATTGTCTGTGATGGCTTTGTGGGCAACGTGTTATTAAAATTTGCCGAAGCTGTGGGAGAAGTGATTCTGCAAATCCTGCGGGAAGAATTACCCCAAGGATTACACGGTCAAATTGGTACGGCAATTTTAAAACCAAATTTAAAACGGATTAAGCAGCGCATGGATCATGCAGAACATGGTGGTGCTTTGCTGTTAGGCGTGGCTGGAGTCTGTTTTATTGGTCACGGTAGCTCTCAAGCTCCTTCTATTTTTAATGCAATTCGGATGGCCAAAGAAGCTGTAGATAATCAGGTGCTGCAAAGACTCCAGTCCCAATATGAAGTCCTACAGCAGGAAAGCGGTTAGCAATTAGCCACAAAACTAGCGATCAATAGCTGGAAAAAAGTCATTGGTCAATAGCAAATGACTAAATGATTAGTGACTAATAACTAATAACCAAAAGCTGATAGCTTGGGAGACTAGGAGTGGAAAAATTAGGCATAGCAATTACAGGAAGCGGCTCGGCAGTACCAGAAACTTCCCTAGATAACCAGGCGCTAACGCAACTGGTGGAAACCTCAGACGAGTGGATCACTACCAGAACCGGAATTCGTCAACGGCGTTTGGCACTTCCATCTGAGTCATTGAGTATGCTAGCTACTGCGGCTAGTCATCAAGCGATCGCTTCTGCGGGGATTAAAGCAACAGACCTGGATTTGATTTTGCTGGCGACATCCACCCCTGATGATTTATTTGGCACAGCTTGTCAAATTCAGGCGGAATTGGGCGCAACCAAAGCAGTAGCCTTTGATTTGACAGCTGCTTGCTCTGGCTTTGTATTTGGGCTAGTTACAGCTGCCCAATATATCAAAACAGGGGTTTTTCAAAATGTACTGTTGATAGGGGCAGATATCCTCTCCCGTTGGTTAGATTGGCAAGACCGACGGACATGTGTATTGTTCGGTGATGGCGCTGGGGCAGTAGTTTTGCAAGCGAATCAAAGCGATCGCTTGTTGGGATTTTCCTTAAAAAGTGATGGTACACAAAACCGCTACCTCAATCTTGCTTATGCCCCTTGTGAACAAGAATTGCTGCCAAACATAAATATCACTAAAGGCACTTACCAGCCTGTAACTATGAACGGCAAAGAAGTCTACCGCTTTGCTGTGCAAAAAGTGCCAGAAATTATTGATAAAGCTTTATTTCAAGCAAACCTCAGTGTTGACCAAATAGATTGGCTAGTATTGCATCAAGCCAATCAGCGAATTCTTGATGCCGTCGCCCAACGCCTCAATATTCCAGAAAACAAGGTAATTAGCAATCTTGCTAATTACGGCAATACCTCTGCCGCTTCTATTCCCCTAGCCTTAGATGAAGCCGTGCGGCAAGGCAAAATCAAACCTCACGACATCGTTGCTGCATCTGGCTTTGGTGCCGGACTCACTTGGGGAGCAGCCATCTTTCAATGGGGAAGATAGTCAAAAGTCAAAAGTCAAAAAACTAGACTCCTTCGCAATGACAAATGACTAATGACAAATGACCAATGACCAATGACTAATGACAAATGACTAAAACTGCATGGGTGTTTCCCGGACAAGGTTCTCAAGCGCTGGGAATGGGAATTGACTTATTAGATATACCTTTCGCTAAAGATAAATTTGCCCAAGCCGAAGCGATTTTGGGCTGGTCTGTAACGGAATTATCTCAAAGCGAAGAAGAAAAGTTATCACGGACGCTCTACACACAGCCAAGTCTTTATGTTGTAGAAAGCATCCTTGCTGATATCCTCCGGGAACGAGGACATAAACCAGATGTCGTTGCTGGTCATAGTTTGGGTGAATATATTGCCCTTTACATTGCAGGTGTGTTTGAGTGGTCAGCTGGGTTACACCTAGTCAAGCGTCGTGCTGAACTCATGGATAGTGCCGCAGGTGGAATGATGGCGGCTCTGATGAACTTTGACCGCGAACAGTTGGAAACAGTTATTGCTCAGACCTCAGATGCAGTATTGGCAAATGACAATAGTCCGGCTCAAGTAGTCATCTCTGGTACTCCAGAAGGTGTAAGAGCAGTGATGTCCCAAGTGAAAGCCAAACGTGCTATTCCTCTAAGAACCTCTGGAGCATTTCACTCACCCTTGATGGCGGCTGCGGCTGCGGAGTTCCAAGACATTCTAGAGTTAGTAGAATTTCAACCTGCTGTTTTACCAGTATTGTCTAACGTAGATCCAATTCCATCTACTGATGCCAAGATTTTAAAGCAGCGCCTCAGCCAACAAATGACTGGTGCAGTGCGCTGGCGAGAAATTTCTTTAGAATTACCAACACATGGCATTGAGCAAGTAGTGGAAATTGGCCCTGGTAATGTGTTAACTAATTTGATTAAACGCACCACCCCTGATTTAAGCTTAAAAAACATCCGTAATGCTGCTGAGTTGCCAGAATAGGTACTGGGGATTAGGGACTAGGGATTAGGAAAGTAAAACCTATTTCTCCTTTGCCCCTCTGCCCTTCTGCCCCTCTGCCTCTTCTCCCTACTCCCCATTTTCTTATGTCTCGAAGCCGCGAACCTTTAATTAGTCTGGCACTTTACCACGCCTTTAAATGGTCAATTGTCAGCCCCATGCTTCATGCTTACTTTCGGGGGCGAATTTATGGGGTCGAAAATGTCCCCCAATCAGGGCCACTAGTGGTGGTAAGTAATCATGCTAGTTACTTTGATCCGCCGATTGTCTCTAATTGTGTACGTCGTCCAGTGGCGTACATGGCGAAGGAAGAGTTATTTGAAGTCCCAGTTTTGGCACAAGCAATTAAATTGTATGGTGCTTACCCAGTGAGTCGGGGCAGTGCCGATCGCAATTCTATCCGCGCAGCCCTAGAGTATCTTGATCATGGCTGGGCTGTAGGTGTTTTCTTACAAGGTACTCGTACTCCAGATGGTAGGGTGACAGATCCTAAAAGAGGCGCTGCACTACTAGCGGCAAAGGCAAAAGCACCATTATTGCCGGTGAGTTTATGGGGTTCTGAGAAGATATTACAAAAAGGCTCGGCTATACCTCGTGCAGTTCCCTTAACTATTAGGATTGGTAAATTAATTGATGCGCCCAGATCTACTAATAAAGAAGAATTACAAGCTGTGTCACATCAATGTGCTACAGCAATTAATCAATTGCATGATTTAGGACGCTAAGAAATATGCTTTAGGGAAGTAGCGATCGCCACTTGGTCTTTATATGCTGAAAGTCAACGCGCTCTAGCAATCAAGTGAGCTTTGTGCTTAAATACAACTGCTAGGCACAATTAACACTTATCTACCCTTTCCATAAACAGCATATGAGTGGCTTTCCAGCCAAGAATATTTGGGATAGATTGAATAATTTGGCGTTAGTCCGCTTTTTGCTGTTTGTCGCCTCTGGCTGGGCAATTGTTCAGCTTTTAGCTTACTTTGAAGCGGTTATCGTTATTTTTACATTTGCTGCCATTTTGGCTTTTTTACTCAGCTATCCTGTGGAGTGGTTACGGCCTTATTTGCCTAATGGTATAGCAGTGATCGTAGTTTTTTTATTCAGCATTTTAATTCTGGGGAGCTTGATCATTACTGTGGGTTTAGCAGTTTTGTCTCAAGGACAACAATTAGTTGATAGTATCTCTGTGTTTTTAAGCTCTTTAATACCTGTGTTAGAGAGAATTGAAGAATTTCTCCGTAGCCGTAATTTACAAATAGATTTAACAGTAATTGAAGAGCAGTTGCGAAATCAAGCTGTATCCACACTAGTAACTAGTTTGGCTTTTTTGCAAAAAGTTCTGACTAATTTTGTCACCTTTATATTAATTGCAGTTGTAGCATTTTTTATGTTACTGGATGGAGAAAAGCTGTGGAATTTAATCATCAAAATCATCCCTCAACACCGCCGCAGTAAATTTACAAGTGTCATCAGACGTAACTTTTTAGGATTTTTTCGAGGTCAGTTATTATTAACTTTATTCCTAACAAGTTCAACTTTTCTAGTTTTTTCCATATTAAAAGTACCTTTTGCACTTATATTATCTTTAATAATTGGGATACTAGATATAATTCCAGGCATAGGAGCAACACTAGGAGTTAGCACGGTTACGTTAATTGTGTTATCTCAAAATGTTTGGTTAGCATTAAAAGTATTAGCAGCATGTATTGTACTACAGCAAATTCAAGATAATTTGCTGGCACCTCGAATTATGCAAGGAGCGCTGAATCTTAATCCTGTAGTAGTATTTTTTGCTTTATTAATAGGTGCTAGAGTCGCAGGTTTATTGGGAATTTTTATTTCTATTCCAATTACGGGAATAATTGTCTCTTTGTTTGAAATCGATGAAATGAAAGCAGAGGTTTAGTTAATCGTCAACGAAGTCAGAGGATCATCCGTCTTCCCTCTGACTTCTTCCTTATTATTCAATTACTAGACAGAAGGAACTAATGTTGTAAAATCGGCCGTAGATGCATAAAGACGGGGAATTATGTCGGATTTAAGAACAGAATTAACAGCAAATCTGGATGAGGCTGAGTGGGAGTGGCTAATTCCTCATGTACAAAGGGATGCAGTGATTGTAGTAGCACAGGATTTGGACTTGCTCGATGTAGGAGTGGCGATCGCCAGTGATCAAGTTTCATCAGTACAACAATGGATTGATCAGCAATTAATGGCTAAACCTTCTGATGTACAAATGGGCAACTGGAATAGCGATCGCAGTAAGCGATTTCATACTCTCATTCTCCAGCCCTATGTCCTAGTGCAAGAAATGGCTGGATGAGGAAATGGGAATGGGGATATAAGGAAGCATTTTCGTTCTTGTCACCTGTCACCTGTCACCTGTCACCTGTCACCTCATCTCCCCATTCTCTAGTTCAACGCTTTCTACTATCTGCACCAGTGTACCCAGTAGCTACCCAAAGTAAGGCTCTAGCACCATCACGGATAGATTTGTCCACAGGTTCATGCATGTTTTTTGAAGGTACTGGTACAGGTTTTAACTGAATACCCCGACTACCTAAAACTATCTCGCCAATGACACGAGCACGGCGCATATGAAACTCTGAAGTAACCAAATAAACGCTCTTAATACCACGAGCTTGCAAATCATCTACCAACGTAGTAAAATTTGTGACAGTATCTACTGCTTCATAATCCAAGTGTAAACGTTTCGCATCAACTCCCGCTTTGGTAAATACATTTTGAGTTGATGCAGGTGGACTACCACCAGTAATCCAAATTGGTAAATCTGGATGTTCAAGCACAAATTTAGCTGTAAATTTTTCTCGTTCTAAATATGACGTAGAACCACCCAAGACCAATACCGCTTGGGGTTGTACATAATCTTTTTGTGATTCTTGGTATCCCAACCACATTAGCAGTGGTAAGGCAAAAACCATAAACCGAAATGAGTGACCTGTAAACAATAGATTCTTCAAGGCTCGATGAATTCGTCTGCTGAGACCAGGATTTCCTATGAAAAATATAAACAATTACTGTAGATTAGCAGATTACGCAAACATCTACTTTGGATGTGAACTGACATTTTTTCGTTAAGACGCCTCTTAACTTTGTCAATCCTCATTGATGCCCTATCCTACACTGGATTGGATAGTTCATCAAACACTGGCGACTACTTTCTTTAGTTAATGTTGTTCTGAGGACGGGACTGGCCAGATTCGAACCGGCGACCTAGCGCTTAGGAGGCGCTCGCTCTATCCAGCTGAGCTACAGCCCCAACTACGAAGCATATATTATGATAGCAGTAGTCTTAGCTAGATTGCCAAGAATTATCCCAAGAACCGCCGCCAATTTCTAAACCACAAAGTTCACTTTGTGCTTTCAGGATGATTTTAGGTTGTCTATCACTTAGTTCTCTTAACTCCAAATCTAGTTTTCCTTGCATGGTATCCCGACAACAGAATAACAAACCATTTGCTGTCGGCGCACGTAAGGGTGTACCAGGTAGATGCGTGGTTCCTGCCAATTCAATCTCATAATTTAAATTTCTCGCTCGCATTTGCCATCTACCCCAAGGCTGAATATCCCATTCTACTTTTGAGTTCCAAGGCACAAATTCATAAAACTTGCCTTGATAGTGTAAGCCAATCATCGCTACAGATTCCATCCACCACAACACACCGCGTTTACCACCGCCAGCCGTTAATGCCAAGTCAGGCTCGCCCTCAAAACTATTACAATTTAGCCAAAACCATTTTTGGGGAAAAGCACCACCCCAATTCTTCTCGCCGTAAGCTGGCGCATTGGTGAATTCATAGATTTGACCATTCCAATCAATCTCACCGCTTGCTAGGCCGTGAGCCATTAAAATTTGCCATCCAGGCTCAAAAATCTGTAAGGATGACAGCCAACCGGCCGTTGATTGCTGAATCCTATTTTGGTCACCCCAGTAATATACTGGCTGAATTTCGTACAGCCAACGGCAATAATTACCAGTTGCGGGGTCGTGAATCTTTCCCTGATTTAAGGTAGCTGTGGCTTGATAACCTTGTTGAATATGTAGGTCAAACTCTGCTGGAAGGAGATACAGAGGTTTGGTTTTGAGGTCGGTTTTCCCCCAGTGACCTAAACCGAGAATATCTCGACTACCCCAAAATTTTTTAACATCAGGAAAGGTACGGCAAAGATATTCATCATTTGGCCCCAGTACTTGAGCTGCACCGCCACTGTAGGGTTTACTACCAATGGGGTCTTCGATAGAGTACATGAAGGCAAAGGTTTGACCACAGTCAGGCAAAGTTACGCGATAATACCAACCTTCAAAGAAACGGCGACTACTACCATCCCAATGGTATCCACTATGAGGTGTTTGGGTTGATTGAAGGGGATTTAAGGGAATAGTTAACATAGATTTATCATAGTTGCCTGTTTCTTTACAGTATGCGCGATTACCTCGACATCAATCATGCTTATGAAATTCTGGGGCTGAAGCCTGGTGCATCGCAGGAACAGGTGAAGCAAGCTTACCGTAAGCTAGTGAAGATTTGGCATCCCGATCGCTTTGCTGATCCTAGCCAAAAACAAGCAGCAGAGGAGAAAATCAAAGAAATCAATGTCGCTTACAACAAGCTCAAGTCTGAACAGCCAGCAGTTACCAGTACATCCTCATCTTCACCCACAAATACACCAACCAATAAAGTCAACATATCTGTCAATCGTTGGAATGCAGAAACTTTTTATAACTTGGGAGTAGAGAATGCTTCTAGAGGCAGATATGAGGAAGCGATCGCCGATTTTACTAGAGCTATTCGTCTCAATCCTCACTACATTGAAGCATACAAATATCGGGGTTTTGTTTGTTCTCAACTGGGATATGAATATCGAGCCACTTCAGATTTAAATAAAGCCGCATACTTAGAGCAGGATTTGAGACCTCAAAAAACATATTCAACATCTCCAACCTCAAGTCGTATATACCGAGCAAAACCTAAATCTTTGATCAAAAGATGGTGTCAAAAAATCAAAAATTTATTGAAGCTTAAAAACAATTTTTGATATATCCATCACCTTGCAGCATAATAAGATTTTTCTTTGGGTACTCCTTCTTTTGATTGAGATTAACTCCTGCCCAGGGATAGAGTCGATTAGATAATCACAGGGGTTATTCTGTTAATCGCTCGACCTTGAGTAACAAATGAAACTCAACATCTATCAGCAACATACATTTTTAATTTTGTTCCAATCTTTTTTTCTGCCACAAATTTAGTTTTTCAATATCATTTGCAGGAGTGAAATCAACATTTATGTCTATTCCCCATAATCGCGAAAGCGAAAACACGGATATTCATGGTAATACTCGTACTAACCTGACGCGTAACACCGAAACCCTCCACAGTAGCGACTCTTATGGACAAGGTTATGTACAAGGTCGAAATATTGAGCGTCATTATCAGCAAGCTAATTTAGCTGAACGAGATAATAATAACGCTAGTCGGGGTTTGCTATTGGGTATTATTTTTACTTCTTTAGTTGCTGTAATTGTAGGTTTTATCTGGTATTTCAACCAGCGCAACAACACACCAGCAGAAAGTGTTGTACCAGTATTAGTTCCTACACCGGATAATACTAGTCCATCGCCTCAGCCACAAACTACCATCATCGAAAGAACGAGGGAAGTACCTGTAGAAGTACCTATACCTGTTCCCGTTTCACCTCCTTCTTTGCCAGAAAGTAACTCGCCTGCAACGCAGACACCAATCCCCACAAATCCCACTCCCAACATCCCTAATTCAGAAACAGGAAACGATTCATCACCTAATATTGGGGAGCCTGCTCAAACAACTCCACCGCAAGGGGTAGACGAGTCCAATGGTACCTCCAACAGTGGTGCTTCAGATCCTGGCGAAAACAGTACAGATGCAGGTTCTGCTCAATAATACTTTGTGAATCGAGTTAGCTTTATAGATGCTAACTTAGCCCATTTGATACTCCCGTCGTTTATGGCTGTAGGTATTAAGTGGATTTCTTATTAAGAAAAATTTCCAAATTATTGCGATACGTTAATGGTGAACAACTTTAGTAAACATGCTTTCATCTTCAGTACGAGAATGCTAAATTAAGAGCAAGGTACAAAAAGGTTAAAAGTTATTTAAGCTTTGAACTAAAACCTTGAAGTTAGAGCCTGTACCTCCTGCTCTAATATCCTCGCAATCATTACTCATTTGTCGCATCCTGTGAAAGTGTTTCGCCCTGAGTTTATTGATTTTTTTTGGAGGTTGTTGAACTTACAGATAGAAATGCCTGTCTATTTGAATCAAGGATGCTCGATTTTGAGATGACCGATTGCGAATATTGTCCACCTTAGTTGAGTTTATTTCCTCTGGTTTTTCCATTTTCTCGTAACGATTGCATGTTTAATCAGCCGCCATATGTTACTGATACCTATCCATCGTAACTTGTGGCGGTTTAAAGTTTTAAGTAAAAAATTTTGATAAATAACAAATAAACTATTTACTAACTAACGTAATTACAGTAACTTCAGGTGGGCAAAATAAGCGTCCTGGTCGATAGGTTCCTAAGCCGCGATTAACATATAACTGATTGTTTGATACATGGTGAAACCCTTGTGCCCATTCCCAATATCGCACCACTTTTGAGCAATCTCCTAGTAAAAATGGCACCCAACGCCGCATTTTTTTGGGAATTTGTTTCAAAAGCTTTTTATAATGAAAAACCACAGGGCCGATCCCTGGTAAAACAATATGACCGCCGTGGGTATGGCCAGATAGTTGTAAATCTACTCGCCACTGTGCAAGTATCTTGGCAGTATCTGGGTTGTGGGATAATACAATGCGGGGTGTACCAGAATTGAGTTGATTCATCACTGGTGCGGGGTTGAATTCTCGCGACCAATAATCAGCTAGCCCTACTAATGGCAACTCTCGTCCTAATGGATAGGCGATTTCATTCCACAGAACATGAACTCCAATGCGAGTTAGGGCATTTGTAACTTCTGCCTTGGAGTGACTGTAATGTATATCATGGTTGCCAAGTACGGCATAAATCCCACAGCGACTTTGTAGATGTTTAAGTCGCAAGGCAAGTTGATGAATTGGTGTAGGATCATCAGTTACGTAATCGCCAGTTAATAAAATTAAATCGGGTTCGACTTCGTTGGTAGCAGCGATCGCTTCTGCTAAAAGTTCTTCAGACAGCCGCAAACCATCGTAATGAAAATCTGACAGTTGCACTAACTTTGTGCCTTGCAAGGATTGAGGCAGTTCCGCAATCTTAACCGTTAATTTATCTATACTTAAACTTCCAGTAAACAACCAGTGCATAGTGCAACACAGACTCCTCATACCAGCGTTTACAGCTTATCAAAAATCAAAATGTATCTAGGGTCAGTACCAAAACTTAATGCTCATTTATTTACTCTGAAGGGTAATGGCTGTAACTTCAGGCGGACAAAATAAGCGTCCTGGTAGATAGGTTCCCAAACCACGATTGACATATAACTGATTATTTCCTATTTGGTGTAAACCCTGTGCCCATTCCCAATGGCGAATGACAAAAGAGTTTCTTCGCAGAAAGGGAAAGCGATACCGTACTTTCATGGGTATCTTTTGCACAATCTTTTGATGACAAAGTAACATAGGCCCTAATCCTGGAAACACAATTTGACCCCCGTGAGTATGACCAGATAATTGCAAATCAACTCGCCATGCTTGCAATAATTCCGCCGTATCAGGGTTGTGAGATAAAACGATTCGGGGTGTGTCAGGGTCGAGTTGGTTCATCACTGATGCAGGATGATATTCCAGTGAATAACGATCTGCTAATCCGACTAATGGCAATTCTTGACCGAAAGGGTAGGCGATTTCATTCCACAGGACGTGAACCCCAATACTAGTGAGGGCGTTTGTAATTTCAGTTTTTGAGTATCTGTGACGTATATCGTGGTTACCCAGGACAGCATAAATACCAGCTTGACTTTGTAGATGTTTGAGTCGTAAGGCTAGCATGTGAATAGGTTCTGGGTTGGTGGTTATATAATCACCAGTCAAGAGAACTAAATCTGGTTGTAATTGATTGCTAGCAGCGATCGCCTTTTCTAACATTGCATCTGACAGTCGCAAACCATCATAGTGAAAGTCTGACATCTGCACCAACTTCTTACCTCGTAACGACGCAGGCAAACCCGCAATCTTAACCGTTAATCTCTCTATACTCAACGGCCCAGATAACAACCAGTGCATAACGTACTTAATAAACTCCGATTATAGAGCTTACAGCTTAACTAAAAATCATCCTATTACCCGTTGAACTTCTTGAAAATTTCATGAAGGAGTGTAGACTTTAACGTATTTATACTGTTCTACCTTAAGTTGGGTATGCGATCGCTTTCAGTACTGTCGTCATCAGAAAGGCGATCGCCCAGCCTCAGCCTACTACTGTAAACGCCAAACTTCTTTTAGCTTATCAATCAAAGTTTTCTGTCGTCGTTCTATAACTTCAGGTGTCCATTCCTTTTCTGTCAGCACCTGGGTAGTTAGCGCGAAATTGCAAATACCTGCCTTAGTGGTAAAATACTTTTGCTTTTTCGTTTCAAAGTCGTAGTTCTGCGCTTGACTATTTTTAGAGGAAGAGAGCAAGACTAAGTTACCTATACGCTGGACGTATTGCTCATGTTCTTCCTGACTGGGAAACCAATACATCCATTCACTATTAGAGGCTGGATTTTGTGGTAGTACGTGTTCGACAGTAATACTTAGAAAAGTGATAAGAAGCTTTTCCTTCTGAGAGTGCAGAGTCTAGGCGAAGCAACACATAGAGTCGTATTTTCTTAATTAAATAAAGATTTTCATTAAGGATTTTAATGATATATTTTTGCTCTTGAGGTTGTAACTGCAATGGTGAATCGGGTGTATATAAGTCTTCTTTCTTTTCGATAGCATGTAGTAACCGGCTATAACGTTCTATGCGCTCATTAATATTACTGCGTTGAATCATTAAACCTGAAGCAAGACGATCTAAATTGGAGAAGAAACGCACTAATAATTCAGGTTGATTGTAATTTTGTGATAGGTAAAAAATAGCTGGTGGTATCCAATCAGAATTATCTATATAGTGCAACCACTTAAAAACTTCGTTTATTTCTTCTGTAAATGTGTCACCTTGATATGCTTGATTGTTAATATCGTAAAAAGCATCAGCGAGAGGAATTAAAGTTTTATCAATGAACTGCTGAGGAGAATTAGTGGGTTGAACATCTTTAATAAATTCCTTGAGTATGCTTTCACGAGACTTGCACTTACCATGAATCATTCTGATGTGTGAAAATAGACTTTTGAATATCTCACGTCCTAATTTTTCTTCTGTTTCTTCCCATTTATGGCTATAATTTTCCTGTTGTAACAAGGATGTTTTACCGATAATTTCGGCTTTTAAAATATCAGCATGAGATAAATCCATACCCCGATTATTGAGTACAGAAAATATCCGATATGCAGAATCAATATCTGGAGTAGCAACCACTACTAGAAAACATCGTTTAGTGATAAATTGAATAAAGCGAAGAAGCTGATATTCAGATATATTTTGTAAGCGTTCCAATACAAATAATGCATTCTCTTTAAGTTTTATAAGACTATCTGAAAGTTTAACAATGTGTAAATCTTTCAATTTATCAATACCACTTTCATCCTGAATATATTCTTTAAAAAAATCTGCATCTCGCTCACGTAAAGTCAAGCGATAAACATTATAATCTGAATCAAAATCATCTTCTTGATAGAGATATTTTGTTAATTTGTGTGTGTGTTCTTTAGGAACTAATGCTCGTAGAACAGCTAAAAGTATAGTAAGTGTAGTCAGGCGCTGTTGACCATCTACAACTTGAGCATCTGGTTTATCTCCTTTAATAAGTACAATACTTCCTAAAAAATACGGATTTATCTCATCAATCTTCTCATCACCATATCCTAAAGCAGCGATCAAATCTTCAAGTAGTTCTCCTGCTTGCTCGGTTGTCCAGGCGTAGGGACGCTGATATAAAGGAATTTTAAAAACGAAATCGTTGCTAAAAACCTTACAAATAGGATATTCGGTAGCCTGAATTTTGACAGCACTCATATTAACTCCTTTAGTGACTTAGTAGATAGCACTTTCACTAAAGTTAGTTTTCCCACTGTCAATAGCAAAATTTGAGAGTTTTCAGCAAAAATCGCATAGACTGAAACCTAGGGCTAAAATTCTTATAGCCTGCGTAGGCAGACTTAGTTTGTATAGCTGCACCCTTCAAGGTGTTAGGCGGAATATTTATGCTGATAGACTGACAACACTTAAGAGGATGTTTGTAAAGTATTTATTCATACTAGCCCTGGCGACTAGAAGTCGCAGCTACACAGGCAAAACCCACCTGCGTGGGTTAAAAACCATTAGTTTTGCGTTAGTCCGCCTACGCGGACTTCGTTTGTGTAGTAGCGTAAAGCCCTAAAGGGCATAGCTGCGCTTACCGCGGAGCGTGCCGGAGGCTCTATTATATTCGCCCAACACTTTTAAAACATCCTCTAAGTTGAGTGTAGATAAAAATATCAAAGATTAAACAACTGGAATTTTTTTACTGAAAAAAATACACAGAAATACTACCAAAAAAGCCACTTCAGCTAATAAAAATGCCCCTACTGATGTTATCCCGATTTGTTTCATTAACAAAGAAACGATCGCAGTCCCGCCAGCGCTACCACCAAAGTATAATCCAGTGCCTAAACCTGCATGACTAGGGTGTATTTTTCCCAATATCAAGGGAATCATACTAATCAAAACTAAACTTAAGCTGACACCAAAAGCCAGTATTAACCCAATGACGATGATATGATTATCATTTAACAGTGTTAGCCCCATTAAGCCTGTCATTGTTCCCAAGCCAAGCAACATAGACTTATTTGCACCTAGTTCTGCTGTCCATTCTCCCAGAGCAATTGAAGCGATCGCTGACACCAAAAGTATCTCAGCAGCAATAAATTCTACTTTGAGTCCCGGTAGTTGAGTTTGCAATTCTTGAGGAAATATCGACAGCAACAGATTAAGTTCAAATCCTGTAGCTAAACCAATGGCAAAAATTAAAATTAGTAACACACTGGGAGTTTGAGCAGATTTATCCTGATTCAGGGTGGAGAAGTTAAAGGAATGTGTGGGAGTGAATAACTGTAAAATATATGCGCCTACAACCAAGGCGATCGCTCCTAAGAGAAAAGTAATCGATGCACCTATACTGTAGAGTAAGGTATCCCACATAACTCCAATAGCTCCTACTAATCCCAAAACGAACACAAGGAGTGCATTAGCTTGGGGTAATGCGGCTAGAGGTGTAAACTGTGTGAGAAGTGCGATCGCTGGGCTACGAAAAATAATCATTGCTATCACCCAAGCAGTCATTAACACTGGCAATATCCAACGTATACCTGTTGGTAGATTATGTTCTATCAACAGCGAGACAGTAACGAAAATCAAACCTGACAGGATTACTCCCACACCAATCATTGGTAAGCGACTACCTAAACGCTGCTGAATGCGATCAGAAAGTCTGCCAATTAAAGGTTCTATGACTGCTACAAGTAACCCTTGCACTATTCCCAGCCAACTCGCAAGTTGAACAAATTCTAGTTCTTGTAAAATTTTAGGCTGATAAAAACCGTATGCCATCCAACTGAGGATGATCGCTGCCAATAAAGCGGCTAACCCCCAAACTTGCCGCCATAAGATTTCAGGACGAGCATTGAAAGAGTTAAACATAATTTTGCCTTACTCTCTTTTATCGGTAGAGTAATTGTATGACAAATATTATTCACAAAATCGCATTAAAAATTGCATAATTTCAAACTTGTAAATACGGGATTTTGTACAAAGAATCACTAAATAGACTTGACTATAATAGTATAAATTTAGTTAACACTTATGCAAAATTTACAGTACAAAAAACTATAAAATACAATTAACTTTTCCCTACAAAATGCAATTACAATAAATATATTGTGTGCCTAAATTTACAATATTTTTATAAATTTAATGTCTAGCATAGTTTGGATACCTATAGCAGCTATAGTTTTGGATTTATTTTCTGGTTTCCAGTGGACTAATAATGGTATCACATTATATTATAACCGTGGGTATCAACTTCACCATTCTCATACTTTGTATCATCACTAGAAAGTAGCGATCGCCACTATAGCTAATGTCAATTTTCATGCAAGTATGAGCAAGTTCATGCTTTGTGTAAATGTGATATTTGATGTTTTGATGTACTTGCAAGACTGGCGAACAAACGGAGAAAGAATTGCTTCATTATTCATTTAGCAACAACTCAAACAAGAAGCTATGCAAGAGTTGTCTAATTATCAGACAAAGCAATAGGTTTTGCTGGCTCAAAGTATAAATTAATATTGTTCGATATGACCCAAAAACGAACTTTTGTATCTACTCTGCGTTCAGGTAGCGTGTCGAAGACAGAAGCCACTCCGCGCTATGCATGTTAGCGTTTCCATCAGAAACACCAATGATCCAATGTTGGTATTAAATTTGACGCATCTTCATGATGAATTAGTCCAATACCGTTTCACTATTGGCGTTAGGATTTGCTCAATTTTGGGAATAATCCTGGTTGATGCTGCAAATTGTTTGGCTGAATCAACAGCATGAAATCGCTATTTCTCTCAAAAGCAAAATTTTTTGGGCTATGTCTTGCATTTTGTTGTTTTTTGTGCATTACTACTTTGGTATGGCTACCAGTATCTGCAACTACTGCACCAACAATTGATACCTTGAGGCAACAGCAGCAACAAATTAACCAAGAGCGTGAGAATGCCATTCAACAGCGTGATCGCTTGACTAATTTGCAACAAGCAGCACAACAACGCCTGACTGGAATCAACCAAAATCTGCACACCACAAACAGCCAGATTCAAGACAGTGAACTACGATTACGACTTGCTAGCGAACGCCTGCAACAGTTGGAAGCTGACTTAACTGTAGCGGAAAATTCCTATGCAGAACGGCGCATCGCCACAGTAGCCAGATTGCAATATCTTCAGCGATCGCCTGCATTTCAAGGATGGGCAGTTTTGCTCCAAAGCCAAAATATCAGTGACTTTATCAGCCGTCGTCATCAACTCAAATTAGTGTATCAAGCCGACCAAAAGATTTTAGCAAAACTCAACACCCAAGCCAACCAAATCAATCAACAAAAAACAGATGTAGAACAGCAAAAAAACGAAATTGCTTTAATTCGTCAAGAACTGTTAGCACAAAAAACTGATTATCAAACTCAAGCGCAGTCACAATCAGACTTAATTGATCGTTTAAATAGCGATCGCCTCGCTTTGGAAGCCGCACAAAACCAGCTAGATAAAGATTCTCAAAATTTAGAAATCTTGATTCAACAGAAAGTAGCAGCAGCGCAAGCCAAAGCCAATAGCCGGACAAACATTTTGATTCGAGGAACAGGGATACTAGCTTTTCCTAGTGATGCACGCACTAGCAGCGCCTTTGGTTGGCGCACACATCCCATTTTAGGATATCGCCGTTTTCATTCAGGCTTAGATTTTGCCGCTAGTTATGGCAGTAGAATTAGAGCAGCCGATTCAGGAACAGTCATTTTTGCCGGGTGGTACGGCGGTTATGGCAGAACCGTAATTATTGACCACGGTACAAACATGACTACCTTGTACGCTCACGCCAGCGAATTGTATGTTTCTGAAGGACAATCTGTAGAAAGAGGACAAGCGATCGCGGCTGTAGGTTCTACAGGTTTATCTACAGGGCCACATCTGCATTTTGAAGTGCGGCGCAACGGCTCACCTGTAAACCCTGCCGATTTTTTATAAAACGTGCTATGATCGACCAGTATTAGGGCGCGTGGCTCAGTGGATAGAGCAACAGATTCCGGTTCTGTGGGTCGGGGGTTCAAATCCCTCCGCGCTCGTTTTTTTTAATTAAGTAATTATTTGACCGCAGAGGTTGACTCATTTCCGTATAACTCATACCGGAAACATTTTGGCGATCGCCTGGAACTATAAAATTAAATCAGTGAACAGTAGACTGCTGGCAAAAGCGCTAATTTTCAGATTTTCTCTCTGCGTTTCTGCGTGACGGACATGTTGCTCAAGTCGGGAAACTCGCCCGCGCAAGTGTCCTCCTCTGCGTGAGCAAAGAAAAAATTTATGCAAGAAGTTTAGTCAACAAAAATATTTTGATAAATGATACAGCCGTAGTCACATAGATTAGGACATTATTGATTGCTCAAAGCACTGAAGCCACTGGGTTTATACTCAGCACGGGCTATAAGCGCAGCCATGCACGCAGGGCTTTACAGCAATCAGCACAATGACTTTTAATACTATTCAGCAATGCCGTAATTCGTAGTTGCAATCAGTGGGGGCTTGTACCCTGTTGATTACGAATTACGAATTACGAATAGTAATTATTTGGTCGGGCGATCGCACCCCCAAGCTAACTCAGTAGGCGTTAATTTCTACTTACCGGTCACCCGGTGAAACTAAAGTAAACACCGTAATCTCAGGACGAGCAAAAAAGCGTAGATGTATTCCAGTCATCCCTAAACCACGGTTGGTATACAACAGCATATCTCCTACTTGATAGCGTCCCAAATAATACTTTTTACCCCAAGGTGGTAAAATCGGCGGCTGGAAAAAAGGCAAACGCACCTGTCCACCGTGAGAATGCCCCGATAGTTGCAAATCAAACCGCCTGGTAGTAGCACTCTGTTTTGCAAAATCCGGTTCGTGTGCCAGTAAAACTGCTGCACCCCCATGAGGCAACTTCTTCAATACCAAATCTAAGCGGTCTTTACCCATGCCAACATCATCGACCCCAGCAATGTGTAACAGGCCTTTGCCCCGCTTTAGGGTGTAAACATCATTACCAAGGTGGACTATACCGCGCTGTTCTAATGCCTGTATAATTGCCTTGGTATCATTTTCGTGGTCATGGTTACCTAAAATCACAAACGTCCGATCTTTAGGCGTTAACTCCTCCAAAGTCATCCCCAAAGACGGAATTAATTGCGGCAAATTACGAGTGATTAAATCACCTGTAATCGCTACCAAATCTGGTTCTTGTTGGTTAACTAAACGCACAATCCGCCTTAAACGCTGGGGATTCATCCATCTATCTCGATGAAGATCGCTGATTTGCACAATGCGATAGCCATTAAATTCCCCAGAGAGATGAGGTAAAGTTAATTGCAAAGAATTGATCTCAATCCAATTCGGTTCAATCAACTTAGCGTATAGTAGAGTACAACAGCCTAACAGAAAGCACCATCCTAAACATCGAAAGGCTGATCGACTGGCTTTTTTCAGCCACTTGCGATTTCTCAAGGCACAAACTCCTGCGACGTGACTGCCAGATTTTCCGTTATGCTATTTCTTTAAATTTGGCAGTTAATCACCAGAGGGGTTGAGAAATTAAATAAAGAATTAAAGTAGCTAAAATGTAGAGAGGTGATATACTATCTCTCTCACTCACCCTGGTTTTATGAGACTGCCAATCGTTGCTATTATCGGACGCCCAAATGTGGGCAAATCCACCCTGGTTAATCGTCTCGCCGGGGAACAAACGGCGATTGTTCATGATGAACCGGGGGTGACACGTGATCGCACTTACATGCCAGCTTACTGGAGCGATCGCGAATTTTTTGTGGTAGATACAGGCGGCTTAGTCTTTAACGACGATACCGAATTCCTGCCACTGATTCGCCAACAGGCACTCACAGCCCTTACAGAAGCCAGTGCTGCCATCTTTGTGGTCGATGGTCAAGCCGGACTGAATGCGGCTGATCAAGAAATCGCCGAATGGTTACGCCAACAACCCGTTCCCGTTTTATTGGCTGTGAATAAATGTGAATCGCCAGAACAAGGTGCAATTCAAGCCGCCGAATTTTGGGAATTAGGATTAGGTGAACCCTTCCCCATCTCCGCAATTCATGGCAGTGGTACAGGAGAATTACTCGACGAGTTAATTAATCACGTCCCCGCCGTCACGGAAGTACAGGAAACCAACGAAATTAAAGTTGCGATTGTTGGTCGTCCCAATGTCGGCAAATCGAGTTTATTGAATGCTTTTGTCGGCGAAGAAAGAGCGATCGTCAGCCCCATTTCTGGCACAACCCGCGATGCCATTGATACTGTCATTGAAAGAGATGGGCAAATTTACCGCTTGATTGATACCGCCGGCATTCGCAGAAAGAAACAAATAGAATACGGTACAGAATTTTTTAGCATCAACCGTGCTTTCAAAGCAATTCGTCGCGCTGATGTGGTTTTATTGGTCATAGATGCCCTAGATGGAGTCACCGACCAAGACCAGAAATTAGCCGGGCGGATTATTGATGAAGGTCGAGCTTGCATTATCGTTGTCAATAAATGGGATGCTGTCGAAAAAGATTCTTACACCATCTACGACTACGAAAAAACTCTAGAAGCCCGATTACATTTTACCGAATGGGCAGAAACTATCTTTGTTAGTGCCACCACAGGAAAACGGGTAGAAAAGATTTTAGAGTTGGTGAATCAAGCGGCTGAGTCACACAAACGCCGTGTCAGCACATCTGTAATTAACGAAGTTCTCACAGACGCTGTGAGTTGGCATTCACCGCCAGCTTCGCGGGGTGGAAGACAAGGTAAAATCTATTATGGTACGCAAGTAAGTACCCAACCCCCAACGATCGCTTTATTCGTCAATGAAGCCAAACGCTTTAACGACAACTACCGTCGCTACATCGAAAGACAATTCCGCCAACAACTAGGATTTAAAGGCACACCCATCCGTTTACTCTGGCGCAGTAAAAAAGTCAGGGATATGGAAGTTGGTAGTGTTAATCGAGCAACTCGCGTTAAATAAGTGAGCATCAGATCCCCGACTTCTGATTCAGATCCCCGGAAGATCCCCGACTTCTTTAAGAAGTCGGGGATCTATATCATGAATCATCTAGCAGTAGTTGTTGAAAATCACTGCTAATTGGTAAATTAGTATCTGCTAAAAATTGCTGATATGCCGATTCTCCCTCAATCTGCATCTTGATATATTCTGTTTTGGGTAGTGTTCCTGCTCGCAATCCTGTATATTCCAAATAACTGGAAAATTCCCATTCTTCAGGTTGCTTTACTAGTTCAGCTTTCACTGGATTAAGATGAATATAACGAGAGAGATTGATGAGATAATCAGTCTGTGAAACGTGGATACTTTGAAACCTTCCCTGAAATAAAACTCCAGAACGATGGAAACGTCTATTAATTGCCTTTGTGTAGGCAAGAGAAAGAGATTTCATGGACTCAGACAGGGTTTCATCTCTGAGATAAACTAAAAAATGATAATGATTGGGCATTAAACAGTAAGCAACAATATCTACCGCCTTGCTGATGAGATGTTCTCTTACTAACTTCAGAAAATAAATATAATTCTCACGCTCAAAGAAAATATTTTGCTGGTTGTTCCCTCGATTGTAGACATGATAAAAGTTTCCAGTTTGCAAGGAAACTCGTCGTCGGGGCATAGGCGAGAATATGAGTTTTGCTTTTGCTTTTAGTATTCCCTCAGATCCCCGACTTCTTAAAGAAGTCGGGGATCTGGGACATTTTTGTTCGTAAAATTAGTGAATACACAGCCCTGAGTTTCTCCTACCCAGCATTCAAACATGGACTTATTGCGATCGCTACCACTTGGACTCTACCTAGAACAACCGCAAACTTGGCTACACAAACTCGATCCACGAGTCAAGATTGCCTGGTTGATGAGCTTTTTAACTAGCTACACTTTTGCTAATAATGAATGGCGGATACTGCTGGTAGTATTATTAATTATTTTTACTTTAATAGCCAGAATTCCTCGGAGAGTGTGGCAGCAGCAAATGGGCTGGCTGTTAACATTATCTTTGTTTATATTAATTATTGCATCTATCAGTCCAGATGGGTTGGGGATCAGTTATCAGCCGCGCCTACCAGCTAGCGAACAAGTCTTGACTCAGCCAGCAAATGCAGATAATGCCAATGTGATTCCAGAATCAGCACGTGGTAACAAAGACTATAGCTACATTTTGTTTCATCAAGGGCCAGTCAAAGTAACTCGCCGCTCTTTAGATTTGGCAGTGCGCCTGAGTACAATCATATTTACCGTAATTTACAGCAGTAACCTATATCTACTCACAACTGCACCCGAAGAAATCACCACCGCCATTGAAAGCTTAATGCAGCCTCTGCGAAGATTTAAAATACCCGTAACTGAAATTACTCTGACTTTAACTTTGTCCTTGCGATTTATCCCCTTAGTCCTAGAAGAAGTACAAAATTTAATTCGTTCTGTAATGACAAGGGCAATTAATTGGAAAAAACTGGGATTGAAAGGAGCAGTCAAAGTTTGGATGATCGTCGCCGAGAGGCTGTTAGAGAATCTACTACTACGAGCCGAACAAATGGCTAGTGCAATGATGGTGCGCGGCTTCACTAGCCCCAATGAACATCAAGTTAAATGGCACCAATTACGGCTAAAAGCAAGAGACTGGCTAGCGATCGCTATCTTAACGTTATTTTGGGGAGCAAGGCTAGTTCTAGGAAATTTAGCTTGATGATTGTCCCCCTATCCCTTCATCTTCCCTTTTGGCCATTTTGCTCCACAAAGCGATAATTATGGCAAGATGGAAAAAAGCCAGAGCAAACAGAAGTATGAGATTTGGCTTTTGCCCTTGGGCACTTCAAAGGGTATATCCCTTTGCCACTGGAAACTTCAAACATCAGGATAAAAAATTTTCCTGGTTTCCAACGGCAGCTGAGTATAAGTCATCAAGGCAAAATCGTAATTGCTTATCTTGTGTCGTTTCTACATTGCTACTGCTAGCTTCATCTGCCCATTTGCAACTAGATCAAGGTTTTCATAACCTGGTGAAAGGGGTGTATTATCGTCTGAATATTTGTACTTAACTGCGAAAAAAGATATATACTCCTACCTGACTATTAAATGAACCCAGAAAACCTAGAAACTTACATAAATCATCCAACTTGGGGTTTGCTTTATAGGATCTGCATGGTTGACGAGAACCAAGATCTGTTCACTACACTTTATGCCCAACGGTTATTTTTTTTGGTCACAAATGACATCAAAGGTATCAAATTTCAGTCTATAGGACGTACTGAAGCTAGAATGTTGTTGGAAAATCGCTTACGTACTCTGCGCCGCAGTGGTCAATCCCAGGAGTACGATCTACTTCAGAGTGTTTTCCAACGCACATTCCAATGACAAGTTCGATTAGCGAACGTATTACCACCATTTGTGCCTCACTACCGCCTTCAGTACGATTGATTGCTGTTAGCAAGACATTTTCATCTGAGGTGATTCGGACGGCATATAACGCCGGAATTCGTGATTTTGGCGAAAATCGTATCCAAGAAGCTGCCAGTAAACAAGCCGAACTACATGACTTAGCGGATATTACCTGGCACTTTATTGGACATTTGCAAAGCAATAAAGCCAAAAAAGCCATTGAATTATTTGATTGGATTCATTCTGTAGACAATTTGAAGTTGGCACAGCGCTTAAATCAATTAGCGCAACAGCTAGAAGTTAGTCCCCATGTTTGCCTCCAAGTGAAAATTCTTCCTGATCCTCATAAATCGGGTTGGAGTGTCCCCGAACTACTAGCTGACTTACCCGCTCTCAATCAGTGTAAAAATTTACAAATTCAGGGTTTGATGACAATTCCCCCTGTGGGTTTAAATAATGCGGAAATTATCAATGTATTTAAAAATACGCATAAATTAGCAAAAGAAATCCAAGAACAAAACTGGTCTCACATTAAAATGCAGGAACTGTCAATGGGGATGTCAGGCGACTACCAACTGGCTGTGCAAGCTGGTGCAACGATGGTAAGATTAGGAACCATCTTATTTGGTGAGCGCACTTAGGATGTGAGCCTGCAATTTTTGGCTTTAGTATCAATAGTACTGGGGATAGAATACAGAGAGATTTCCCGTTATACTGGTGCTATTTAACACAGAAAAATTAATGCTGCAATCAACCGGCTATTAAAAAAATCTGGTGTAAAGTTAACTTTATTTCCAACAATACTTAGGCTATAATCTTGACTCATTAATTGTCTCTAGGTTAATGTACAGGCGTTCCCTAAACGTCAGTTCATCAAACCAAGCTGTAATAGAGGCTACAAACAGCGATAAAATTACTAAGTTGTCCGCTCTTTGTAGCTATCAAGTCAGGCTACATTAACTACTAGCCAAATCAATAAGGGTAACTTTTACCAGGAGCGTAAAAATGAACAACATATTTACCAAACTCCGAGACTTTGTAGGTCTCAATGAGCAGGTGGAATACGAGTACTACGAAGAAGAAGCCGATACAGATGCTGGTAACTACCAAAATCTGTATCAAGAAGAAAATTCTCAACCAGCAGCAGAAGCAACTGCTCAAAATCGACGCTGGCGGGAACCCATGACTACAATGGGTGATGATGTAGCAGCAGGATCAAAGTCTACGATGGGGAATGTGATTAATATGCCAGGAGCAATTAACGGTATTTCAGAAGTGTTAGTACTTGAACCTCGTACATTTGAAGAAATGCCCCAGGCAATTCAAGCACTACGCGAGCGCAAGTCTGTGGTCTTAAACTTGACTATTATGGACCCGGATCAAGCACAACGAGCAGTAGACTTTGTTGCAGGTGGAACTTACGCCCTGGACGGACATCAAGAGCGCATCGGAGAAAGCATCTTTTTGTTTACGCCCAGTTGCGTGCAAGTTAGCACCCAAGGTGGAGTTATTCATGAAGTACCACAACCCCCAGCTCGTCCCTCACGTCCGGCAAGTAGCGCCACTCAAGCCTGGAGTAACGACGTTAACCGGATGGTACAATAACGTTAAATTAGTCAAAAGTCCCAAGTCCCAAATTTTTGATTATTGTACGGGCGGGTTTAACAAGATATAGTGTTTTAGCATAGATTAAAGGGTTAAACCTGCTCTTATTGACTATTGACTATTAACTTAATGACTATTAAATTTGGCTTAATTGGTGGTGGGGTAATGGGCGAAGCACTGTTATCCCGCCTTATTGTCCGGGGAATTTATCAACCATCAGAAGTTATAGTCAGTGAACCCCTACCGACACGCCAAAATTTTTTGCGGCAGCAGTACGATGTGACTGTAACTACAGAAAATAGTTTAGTTTTTAAGCAAGCAAGCGAAGTAGTATTTTTAGCAGTAAAACCACAGGTATTCAGTGCGATCGCTCAAGAATTAGCAGATGTGATCACGATAGAACTCTCGCCTGTAGTCATTTCTATTTTGGCAGGTGTATCTTTAAGTCAATTAGAAGCGGCGTTTCCCCAGTTACCAGTAATTAGAGCCATGCCCAATACTCCAGCAACCGTAGGAGCAGGCATTACCGCCATGTGTTTAGGTGCATACACCAACGCCAAGCACCACCAAATCGCACAGCAAGTTTTTTCGGCAGTAGGGGAAGTCGTAGAAGTTTCCGAAATGCTCATGGATGCAGTCACAGGATTATCTGGTAGTGGCCCTGCTTACGTAGCCTTAATGGTGGAAGCACTAGCTGATGGGGGAGTAGCCGCAGGTTTACCCAGAAGCATAGCCAATCAACTAGCCCTGCAAACCGTCCTAGGAACAGCGAAACTGTTGCATGACAAGAAAATGCACCCAGCAGAACTCAAAGACCGCGTTACCAGTCCCGGTGGCACCACAATTGCGGGCATTGCCCAACTCGAAAAGGCAGGATTTCGTTCAGCCTTAATTGAAGCAGTAAAAGCTGCCACATGGCGATCGCAGGAGTTGGGGAAGTGAGTGCTTCTAAAAGTGCTGAGTGCTGAGTGCTGAGTGCTGAGTGCTGAGTGCTGAGTGTTCAGTAAAGAATTCCTCTGCTCACCATTCCCCACTCCCTAATACTTAACGAAGTTGACAAAATAGCCGTTAATATAGTAAACAGTCCGGTTGCAAATTTGATTGAGTGAATTATCCCGCACCGTCTCCAGAACTAGACTTAGGGTTGATATTTCCCTTTGAACTAGATCAGTTCCAAAAAGATGCGATCGCGTCCCTGAACGCTGGACGCTCTGTAGTCGTATGTGCGCCCACAGGTTCGGGCAAAACATTAGTAGGAGAATACGCCATTTATCGCGCTTTATCGCGAGGGAAACGGGTATTTTACACCACTCCTTTAAAGGCGCTGTCAAATCAAAAATTACGTGATTTCCGCGAAAAATTCGGGTATGACCTCGTGGGACTGTTAACGGGAGATGCCTCCATTAACAGGGATGCACCAATTCTGGTGATGACTACAGAGATTTTCCGAAATATGCTCTATGGCACACCCATCGGGCAAGTCGGTATCTCATTAGTGGATGTTGAAGCGGTGGTACTGGATGAGTGCCACTATATGAACGATCGCCAAAGAGGAACAGTTTGGGAAGAATCAATTATCTATTGTCCTCGGGAGATTCAGCTAGTAGCCCTTTCAGCAACCGTTGCTAACAGCGATCAACTCACTGACTGGCTAAATCGGGTTCACGGCCCCACTGACTTAATTTACTCCGATTTCCGCCCAGTCCCCTTGGAGTTTCACTATTGCAATCCCAAAGGGCTGTTTCCCTTACTAAATGATAGCAAAACCAAAATTAACCCCCGCTTGGCAAATAGAGGTAAAAGGCGGCAAGGAGATAGAGGTAAAGGTAGTAGACCGGAAGCGCCTAGCATAGCTTACACTCTCAGCCACCTACAGCAAAGAGATATGCTACCAGCGATTTACTTTATCTTCAGTCGCCGAGGATGTGATAAAGCGGTAGCAGAAGTAGGGGATTTATGGTTGGTAAATAATGACGAGTCGCAAATCTTACGGCGGCAAATTGATGACTTTTTAGCCCGCAATCCTGAAGCCGGGCGTTCTGGGCAAATCGCGCCTCTCTACAGAGGTATAGCTGCTCACCATGCCGGGATTTTACCTGCGTGGAAAGTACTAGTAGAAGAACTATTTCAGCAAGGGTTGATTAAAGTAGTCTTTGCCACTGAGACACTGGCAGCCGGAATTAACATGCCTGCCAGAACAACAGTAATTTCCACTCTTTCCAAACGTACTGACTCTGGACATCGCTTATTAAACGCTTCCGAATTTCTCCAGATGGCTGGACGAGCCGGTCGCCGGGGGATGGATTTACAAGGTCATGTGGTAACAGTGCAAACTCCCTTTGAGGGATCGAAAGAAGCGGCGTATTTGGCTACATCTCAACCAGATCCTTTGGTCAGCCAATTTACACCCAGCTATGGGATGGTGTTGAATTTATTGCAAATTCATACCCTAGAACAAGCCAGAGAACTCATAGAACGTAGTTTTGGGCAGTATATGGCGACTTTGTATCTAAAACCAGAGTATGATGAGATTGCCGAACTGCAAACACAATTAGCTCAACTTCAAGCACAAATTGCCGCAGTTAATGAACATGAACTAGCAGTTTATGAAAAATTACGGCAACGCCTGAAAGTAGAACGCCAGTTATTAAAAACCCTGCAAGAACAAGCGCAGGCAAGCCGACAAGAAGAATTTGTGATGATGTTGAGCTTTGCCGTGTCGGGAACTCTATTAAGTCTCAAGGGTAAAAACATCGCCGTATCTGCACCTATAACAGCAGTGTTAGTAGGTAAAACACCCGGTGCTGAAGCTCCTTATTTAGTATGTTTGGGGCAGGATAACCGTTGGTATGTGGTGACAACTGGGGATGTAGTAGATTTGTATGCTGAACTACCACGAGTTGACGTGCCACCAGAGATCATACCACCGCCAGAATTGCTTTTGAAACCAGGTCAATCACTGCGTGGTAGTGAAGAAACATTTGCGATCGCCCAACGCATTCCTGAGCCACAAAGCTCATTATACATGCCGCCAGAAGTAGCAGAACAACTCAGTCGCGTTACCGCCGTCCAAGAACAATTAGAAGCTAATCCCATCCATCAATCAGGTAACGCTAGCAAGATTTTTAAACGCCGGGCGCGTTATGTGGAATTAGAAGCAGAACTGGAAGAGTTGCAATCGCAAGTAGAACAACACTCACAACGTCATTGGGAAGAATTTCTGAATTTAATTGCCATCTTGCAACAATTTGGCTGTTTGGATAACTTAGTCCCCACACAACTAGGGCAAATCGCCGCAGCCATTCGCGGAGAAAATGAATTATGGCTAGGTTTAGCACTGGCCAGTGGAGAATTGGATAATTTAGATCCGCACCATTTAGCCGCCGCCGCCGCTGCTTTGGTGGTCGAAACCCCTCGTCCAGATAGTAGGGTACACTTTGAACTCAGTAACGAAGTTGTCGATGCTTTGGCAAAATTGCGGGGAATTCGTCGCCAAATATTTCAACTGCAACGGCGGTATGGTGTAACTTTGCCTATCTGGTTGGAATTTGAGTTAATTGCCCTAGTGGAACAGTGGGCATTAGGAACACCGTGGATAGAACTGTGCAATAATACCAGTCTGGATGAAGGTGATGTAGTCAGAATTTTACGCCGGACATTGGATTTATTATCTCAGATTCCCCACGTTCCCCATTTGCCTCAATCCTTGCAGCGTAATGCTTATCGAGCTATGCAATTAATTGATAGATTCCCTGTGAATGAAGTAGTTGATTAATTGACATGTGAGGAAATTTACCATTCAGCTAAGATGTAATTTTTTTGTCATGAGCTATTTCTTGTAATTGCTGTTGATTCTCCAGCCAGTTTTTTGAGTGCAGCGATCGCCCGGAGTCTGACTATTTGATTTGTGTCGGCTAAAAGTAAAATTAATAACTCAGTGGCACAGTAATTATAATTTGCATATTAAAATTCAATGAAACTCTTGTGGGGTAGGCATCTTGCCCGCCCGGAATATGAGATAATTAATCTACGTAAAATTACTGAAAAATTAATGTCAAAAATACAAATTGCTATTGAAAGCGAAGATGCACCCCAAGCCGCAGCCGCTTTACTGGAAATTGAAGGAATATCAGGAGATTACGAAGTTTCCACCCAAAGAGAAGGAACATTAGCAGCGATCGCCACCATTGTCGGAATTGTCGGCGGAACTGTAGCCTTAGCTGAGCAAATCCGCAAATGGTATCAAGAATGGAAGCAAAAACAGCCTAACCAAAAATTTGATGTGATTATCGTCAATCCTGACACTGGCAGCCGGATTTTCCTGGAAGAGGCTACTATAGAGGAAATTACCGAAATTCTCAAACATCTCAGTCAATAACAGTGCAAACTATCCGCCTCCAACTTAGGGAAGTTAAACAGGAAACAGTTGAATTACGTTACTGGCTACCACTGCAAAAACACTATGAATCTCGTACTCTCAACTTGGCAGAAATTGCCGATTTGTTGAAACTGGGGAAACGAGAATACTATAATCTGCTGCCTAATTTACCAAATATGGGGCGGCAGTTATTTTATTGGCTGGATGGGGATAGTAGATGGCTGAGTCGTGCTATTAATAATTGTCGCGGTGAAGGTTTAATTGTCGCCATTAATACTAAAGAATTAGCTCATTTGCCTTGGGAAGTGTTACATGATGATCAAAAATTCCTGGTAAATCGGGTAAATCCGGTAGTTTTGCCTGTGCGCTTGGTGGAGGGAAGCACCGAAGCTTTCACCGTAGAACTGCGACAGTTGCGCGTATTGTTTATGGCAACAGACCCGGAAGATGTTACACCCAAGTTAGATTTTGAACGGGAAGAGGCGCAAATTTTAGCTGATACCCAAGATTTGGGTTTAGATTTGCGGGTGGAGGAAAGCGGCTGTGTAACTGAGTTGGCAAAGGTGTGGAATCGGTATACTGATAGTCTTAGTTTTGATGTGTTTCACCTGACGGGACATGCTTCAATTAGCGGTGAAGTACCTTACACGCCTTATTTTATTACCGAGACGGAAACGGGAGAACGTCAGGAAACTACAGCCGCCGAATTAGCTCAAGTTTTCCGGTTTCGCTTTCCTAAATTGGTGTTTTTGTCTGGTTGTCGTACCGGAGAAGCTGCTGATAATGGTGCTGTCCCTTCAATGGCTGAGGCGTTGATTGCTCAGGGTGCTAGGACTGTGTTAGGTTGGGGTCGTCCGGTGAAAGATGGGACAGCTACAGCCGCAGCCGCACATCTGTATGGAAAGTTGGCAGCAGGATATCAATTAGCTGAAGCATTGGCTAGTACCTATCAGTATTTATTTCAACAAAAAGTTACAGATTGGCACTTGTTGCGGTTGTATGTGCGGGGAGAATGTCCTGGTGCATTTGTGGAAACTTGGGGAGATGTCCCACTACCGTTAATAGAACCAGCATATCAACAGTTTTTAGATCCCCTGACACAACAGGTGAGGGTAGCCACAGCAGCCGAGTTTGTGGGGAGGCGGCGATATTTGCAGCGTTGTCTCAAAGGAATTCGGAATAATTTAGGGTTACTGATTCATGGGTTGGGGGGTGTGGGTAAAAGTACCCTGACAGCACGGCTATTGGAAAGGATGGCTGGCTATGACAGGTTGGTGATTTATCAGGAACTAGATGCAGATAAGTTGCGAAAGTTGTTAGCTGAACAATGTACATCAGAACGGGGACATGAAATTCTCAATGGTAATTTACCCTTGATGCAGCAACTCACTAAGTTTTTTCAGGAAGGATTGAATAGCAAAAAACAGCGTTTTGCTGTGGTGTTAGATGACTTTGAGGCGAATTTAGAATTGCGTGGTGATGGGGTGTGGGTGTTAAAGCCGCAAGTTGTAGATGTGCTGCTGGCGTTGTTAAAAGCGGTGCAGAATTGCCGACTTCCCCATAAGGTGATTATTACCTGTCGCTATGATTTTGTACTGGCGGAATTAAATCATCGTTTGCATCGAGAGAATTTGGCGGCGTTGCGGGATGCAGACTTGGAGAAAAAGTATAGCAGGTTGAATGCTTTTAATGGAGTGTTGCCAATTGATTCTCCGTTGCAGTCACACACCAAGAAAGCAGCAGATGGAAATCCCCGGTTATTGGAATGGTTAAATCAGATTTTACAAGACTCTACTGTGCAAATGCAGGGAGTTGAAGCGATTTTACAAAAGATGCAGGCGAAGGAGAAGGAATTTCGTGAGCATATTTTGGCTGAGGAGTTGCTGAAGTTGCAAAGTCCCGGTTTGCGGAAAATGTTGGGGAAGTTGTTGGTGTATGAGTTACCAGTTCCCCGTGCGGCGATTTCTGCCATTTGTGGTGAGATTTCTGGTTGGGAAGGTTATTTACAACGGGCGGCGAGTTTGGGTTTATTGGAAGAAGTGACGGTAAATGGGGGAGAGGTGCTATATCGTGTTCCCCGAATTTTAGCACCGTTGTTAGAGTTTGCAGATGAGGAGTTGTATCTGCAAGCGGTACAGATTTTATATCGTTTGTGGTGGGAGGAGGCAGAAAGTGCGACGGAAGGGCAAAAGTTAGAAATTCATCGCTTGGCGTTGTTGGGAAAGGATGAAAGAATTGCGGCCGTAATAACTGATGCTTTAGCAGGTAACTGGAAAAATACAGGCAGATTTAGAGAAGCGTCGCAACTTTGTAAATCAACATTAGAAGTTACGCAAGATTACCGTGTTTTACATCAGTTAGCTAGGAATGAAGCAGAACTAGGTGAAGTTGAACAAGCACAACAGTTTTATCAACAAGCACTAAAACTGTGTCCAGAAACAGAGGAAAAAGACAAAGCCACTATCATTCATAATCTAGCAGTCATCTACGCCCAGCAAGGGGAAGTAGAACAAGCGATTGCGCTCTACAATCAGTCTTTGGAAATCAAAGAACGCATTGGTGATGACAAAGGCAAAGCTATGACTTTGCACAGTTTAGCAGTGCGTTATGTAAACAGAGGGAATATAGAACAAGCCATCCAACTTTACAATCAGTCTTTGGAAATCAAAGAACGTATTGGTGATCACCAGGGCAAAGCGATGACTTTGCACGAATTAGGACGAACATACGCCAATAGAGGGGATGTTGAGCAAGCCATCCAACTCTACAATCAGTCTTTGGAAATTAAAGAACGCATCGGTAACGCTCAAGGTAAAGCAGCTACGCTGCATCAACTTGCACTGCTTTACGCTAGTCGTGGGGATGTTGAGCAAGCCATCCAACTTTTCAATCAATCTTTGGAAATTAAAGAACGTATTGGTAATGTTAAAGGTAAAGCAATTACATTACACGAATTGGGACGTATCCATGCTAGTCGTGGGGATGTTGAGCAAGCCATCCAACTTTTCAATCAATCTTTGGAAATTAAAGAACGTATTGGTAATGTTAAAGGTAAAGCAACCACTTTGGACGAATTAGGACGTATCTATGCCAATCGAGGTGATGTTGAGCAAGCCATTCAACTTTTCAATCAGTCTTTAGAAATTAAAGAACGTATTGGTAATGCTAAAGGTAAAGCGGCAACTTTAGAGCAAATTGCATTACTGTACACCAATAGAGGAGATGCACAACAAGCAATTATTCTTTTACAACAATCCCTAGAAGTTAATGAACGTATTGGTTATGCTAAGGGAAAGGCACTAAATTTAAAGCACTTAGGAGGTTTGGCAGAACAACAGGGTGAATACGCCCAAGCCATATCCTATTTGCAACCAGCTTTAGAGATTTTGCAGAAGTTAAAATCACCCTATGCTGAACCGACACAGGCAATGCTTGAGAAAATACAGAAGAATTCCTAATAGCTGATCTGCCAGCGTGAAAATTCAGAGTGAGTCAATTTCGTTAACAAGCCGTAAAACGCTATTGTATAGAGGCTCTGCAATCCAAAATCCAGCGTCGTTTACCAAAGCATCTAATAGAGGCTTGACTTGAGCAATCAAGCCTTGACTTTTCGCTTCGACATTCCTGTTACAAATTTGGTGTCAATATAAGCCTTATGAAACCTCACTGAGACTCCAGGATATCTTCAACAGACAAACCAATATCATTTGCAATCTGACGTAGCAATCTTGGTGAAATATCTCGTCCTTTATGAAATGGAACGGTTGTTCCTCGACCATCTTGATGTCGAAACTGCTTGTGTGAACCTTTTTGACGCACTTCCACAAAACCGAGGTTTTCTAGAATATGGATAACTTCTTGTGGTTTGAGTACAGGAAGATTACTCATGGTCTACTAAACCACAATCTGTTGAATCCCCACAAATTCAGTCTCAAATTTCGCGTCGTCATCTTCTAACAGCATCGAAATAACTTCACGTAGATTATTTTGTAACTCATCTAGGGTTTCTCCCTGAGAATGCGCTCCGGGAAATCCAGGGACATAGCCAACGTAGAGGTTTGTCTCACAATCTCGCTCAATGATCGCGGTAAAGGTTTTCATAAATGTTGATTATTAACAATATGCTCTAAATCATAGCTTGGTGTTAGCGTAGCTTACCGTAGGTATCGCATCCTGTTCACTGGTGGGTAGGGTTTTTAATCTAGCAATTACCTTTTCTAGTAACTCTGTCATAACTACCAACCTCCCACAAATATCTTAATTATCGTTACCACTCAGCTAAAGCGATCGCAACTCCTTGTTGCAAATCTGGTGACAGTTTGGTGTCATTAGCCAATTGCTGTAACTTCTGATGTGCATCTTCTCCAGCCAGTTTTTTCAAAGATGCGATCGCCCGGAGTCTGACTATTTGATTGGTGTTGGCTAGAAGTAAAATTAATGACTCAATAGCTTGTTGATTATCTAACTGTCCTAAAGCCAAAGCGATCGCACTTTTAATACTGGCAATTTTGATGGCTGGATGTTGAGATTGCAATATTTCTAATAAAATTTCTGCGGCTGGGGTTGTTAATTGTGGTTTTTGTACTTGTCCTAAAACAGTAATAATTTCCTGCCATAATGTTTCTGAGGATGTTTGATTTAGTGCTTGGTGTAAATACTCCAAACCAGATAACGTTTCACACCACATCAAACCTCGGATAATTTCTAATTGCAGTTGTAGGGGTGTATTAGGTGATACAAGCACCTGAAATAATTGATCAGCTGCATCATCTGTACCCATGCGAGATAAAGCGATCGCCGCAGCACAACAAACCTCAAGATTAAAATCGTATAATCTCGGTTGTAATCTCGTTACTAAATCTAATTCTGTACACAAATCAGCGCGGAAACCTAAACCCAGCACGGCTGCACGTCTAACGGTAGCAGCCAAATCATCCAAGGCGTTTAATAATATTGGTGTTACACGTTGATCATGAAAATTACTCAAAGCTTCGATAGCGGTGGTGCGGACGGCTACTTGTGCATCTTGGACAACAGTTAATAGAGGTGTGATAATTTCTTGACTGCTAATATAAGCAAGCGATCGCACTGCCAAAAGCCTTGTATCTTCATTGTTTAGTAGTTCAGTGAGTGCTGTAATGGCTACAGTACCCATTTGCCCTAATGCAGTTGAGGCGATCGCTTTGAGTTCTTCGTCTTCAGTTTTTTTCAGTAATTCCACCAGAGGAAATATAGTATCTGGGTGTTGAAACTCACCTAAAATTCGTGCTGCATACCAGCGTAATTCTTCTTCGGTATCTTCATCTTTTAAGATGTTGATTAACGGAGGTATGGCAACATTTCCTAAGTGAATCAATACCTTGGTAATATCCCAACGTTGCTGAAAGTCTCCCACTTGTAAAACCGAGAGTGCTAATTCTAGGATATGTTCTCGATTGTTAACTATATCTGGATTTGTGGAGGCTTCTGTTAAGGTCAACTGTTGCAGATATTGAATCAGCGATGATAAGTCAGATGTATCCTTTGCTGACTGTGCTTGCACCAAAAGCTGGTTGATATTGTTCACAATGCTTTTTTAATTAGCTAATTTGGCTTAACTAAAACTGAATTATTTTCAATTTTGGCGGTGTAAGATTTGAGAGGTTCTGTAGCGGGGCCTCTTTTTACATTACCATCAGCGCTATATTCTGCGCCATGACAACGACAGTTAAATTGTTCGCCTTCAGTTTGCCATGTCACTGTACAACCTGCGTGGGTACAAGTAGGGTCAACAGCAATTAGATTTGCGCTTTGGGATGTACCAACTACTAAAACATTAACTGTAGGCCAGTTTTTCACCAGTAATTCCCCATTTTTATCTAAATCTGCGACAGTACCCACTATTTGCCAATCTTCAGATGCAGTTTTGGCAGTACAAGCAGCGATCGCTATGGGTAGGCTACTAGCTATTGCTCCTAAACCTACCCAATTGATCAATTCACGACGTTTCATAGTTTGGAACTTATGTGTAATCGGCCACTAATCTCTCCAATTTAGGCGTTGCTGAATCAAAGGATGATTCTTGTAGGGTGGGCATCTTGCCCGCCCGGAAACACAAGGGACGGGCAAGATGCCCATCCCACAAAACCAGCAAAATCATCCCGCAAATATGCAACGCCCCAATTTAGATTAACAGCGATCGCCTAAGTACACAATTTCATCAACGCAGAGGGGTGCAAAGTTTGTTTGAGTCTATTCGCTACTAAATTTAGTCGCAGATGTAAATAAGTTTCGGCTCTTTTGCGGAAATTATGCAAAAAATGCATTTTACTAATGCAAGTTTAACGATTTTATCACAATTTTGTAGCTATCTATACGATTTTACCAAAAATCTCATCTTAACCTGATAAGTATCGAAAACGTTACATAAACAGTAACTAAACCTACTTGACAAATCATTTCAATGTAAAAGATTACAAATTTCCCCAAACTAATTACGAAGTCACTTGCAGCATGAGACAGGTATCTTATCGGTCATAAAGTAGCGGATGAGCCACCTGGGAGTGTTCTTGAGTACGAGAAATTAGCCACAAACAAATATTATTTGTAATTCGTAATTCGTAATTCGTAATTAAGAATTTAAAAGATTACGGGTTTGAGATTGGACAACGAGTTCCAAGGTTCTTGCAAATTAGCAGTTACTTGCAATGAGAGTCAGTTTATGACAGTTACAGCAGAAACCACCAAAGTCAACCTCAATAAATTTGAAAAATTCAAAGCCGAAAAAGACGGACTTGCCGTTAAGGAGGAGATAGAAAAATTCGCCAATCTCGGTTGGGAAGCAATGGATGAAACTGACCGAGACCATCGGCTCAAATGGGTGGGTGTATTTTTTCGCCCAGTCACACCTGGTAAATTTATGATGCGGATGCGGATACCTAACGGTATTCTCACGAGCAATCAAATGCGTGTTTTAGCGGCAGTAGTTCAGCGCTACGGAGATGATGGTAGTGCTGATATTACTACGAGACAAAATATCCAATTGCGGGGGATCAGAATTGAGGATTTACCAGATATCTTTAATAGATTTCACGCCGTTGGTTTAACCAGTGTCCAATCAGGGATGGATAACGTCCGTAATATCACAGGTGACCCTGTAGCCGGGCTGGATGCTGATGAGTTGTATGACACCAGAGAATTGGTGCAGCAAATTCAGGATATGCTGACCAACAAAGGTCAAGGAAATCCAGAGTTTACCAACCTACCACGGAAATTTAATATTGCGATCGCCGGGGGACGTGACAATTCAGTTCATGCAGAAATCAACGACTTAGCCTTTGTTCCAGCTTTTAAACAAGGTAATGGGGAAGAACCCATCTTCGGCTTTAACATCCTCGTTGGTGGGTTCTTCTCTGCTAAACGTTGTGAAGCGGCGATTCCCTTAAATGCTTGGGTAACTCCAGAAGAAGTGGTCGCTGTATGTAGAGCGGTTTTAGAAGTTTATCGTGACAACGGCTTACGTGCTAATCGTCTAAAATCTCGCCTGATGTGGCTAATTGATGAATGGGGTGTAGATAAGTTTCGCTCTGAAGTGGAAAAGCGTTTGGGTAAATCATTATTACCCGCAGCCCCCAAAGACGAGATCGATTGGGAAAAACGTGACCACGTTGGTGTATATAAACAAAAGCAAGCTGGATTAAATTACGTAGGTTTGCATATTCCGGTAGGTCGGTTATATGCCCAAGATATGTTTGAGATTGCCAGTCTAGCAGAGGTCTACGGCAATGGCGAAATTCGGCTGACAGTTGAACAGAACGTGATTATCCCGAATATTCCTGACTCGCGTTTAGAAACATTTTTAACAGAGTCTTTACTGAATAGGTTTTCTATTAATCCGGATATACTGACGCGATCGCTAGTATCCTGCACCGGCGCACAATTTTGCAACTTTGCCTTAATTGAAACCAAAAACCGCGCCCTGGAAATGGTGAAAGCCTTAGAAAGCGAGTTAACCCTAACTCAACCCGTGCGAATTCATTGGACTGGTTGCCCCAACTCCTGCGGACAACCCCAAGTCGCAGACATCGGTTTGATGGGAACCAAAGCCCGGAAAAATGGCAAAGCCGTAGAAGGCGTGGATATCTATATGGGTGGCAAAGTCGGCAAAGATGCACATCTAGGCGAATGCGTCCAAAAAGGTATTCCTTGTGAAGACTTACAGCCAGTATTACGAGACTTACTCATCCAACACTTCGGGGCAAAACCAATCTAATTTTTAACATTGCCGAATCCTAGCGCATCAAATCTTACACTCTTTCTTCTCTCTGCGCCTCTGCGTGAGATTCATACCATTCATTCAGCAAAGCCGGAAATCAAATCTACCAAAGTACCAGGACTGCATCTGTCGCATTCTTTTTCATTCATCAAGCACTACTAAACAAATGACAAACTTTCCTAGAAGAAAATTCATTTTCACCGCAGGTGCGGCAGCAGCAGCTTCTATTTTGGCTCATGGTTGTACAAATAATTCTCAGTCGGGTACAACAACTGCTACCAACGTTTCTTTAGCCACTAACGCACCACAAGTAGAAACAACCAAAGCTAAGTTAGGATTTATCGCTTTAACTGATTCTGCGCCTTTAATTATCGCTAAAGAAAAAGGCATCTTTGCTAAATACGGCATGACTGATGTTGAAGTAATCAAGCAGACATCCTGGCCTGTCACCCGCGATAACTTGGCAATTGGTTCAGCCGGTGGTGGTATTGATGGGGCACACATCCTCAGCCCCATGCCCTACTTAATGACCATCAATAATATAGTGCCGATGTATATTTTGGCACGATTAAACACCAACGGGCAGGCGATTTCTGTTGCTAATAAATTTAAAGAATTCAATGTTCAATTAGAAAGTAAAGCCCTGAAGGAAGCAGCATCTAAAGCTAAAGCCGCACAAAACGCTTTGAAATTTGGTATGACCTTTCCTGGTGGTACACACGATTTATGGATGCGCTACTGGTTAGCAGCAGGTGGTATCAATCCAGACCAAGATGTAGTTTTATCCCCTGTACCACCACCACAAATGGTGGCAAATATGAAAGTCAACACCATTGATTCCTTTTGTGTGGGAGAACCTTGGAACGCTCAATTAGTTAACCAAAAAATCGGTTATTCAGCCTTAGTCACAGGCCAATTATGGCAAGATCATCCAGAAAAAGCCTTCGCCATGCGACAAGATTGGGTTAACCAAAATCCCAACGCGGCAAAGGCAATGTTGATGGCAGTTTTGGAAGCACAACAATGGTGCGACCAGCCAGAAAATGTCGAAGAAATGTGCAAAATCTGCTCAGAACGTAAATACTTTAACGTTGCAGCTACCGATATTCTCGAAAGATCCAAAGGCAATATTGATTTTGGTGACGGACGCATAGAAGAAAACTTCTCCTATCGGATGAAATTCTGGGCAGATAACGCTTCTTATCCTTACAAGAGTCATGATATTTGGTTCTTGACTGAAAATATTCGCTGGGGCTATTTACCAAAAAATACCAAAATTCAAGAAGTTGTTAACCAGGTGAATAAAGAAGATTTGTGGAAACAAGCAGCTAAAGCAATTGGTGTACCTGATTCTCAAATTCCTACTAGTACTTCTCGCGGAGTAGAGACTTTCTTTGATGGTGTCAAATTCGACCCAGAAAAACCAGAAGAATATTTAAATAACTTGAAAATTAAGAAAGTCTAATTAAATCTGTAATTACTGCTTGCGTAAACCAATAAATTCAACAGGAGAAATCAAAAATGACAGCTATTGTGGGGAGTCGTGTTGGTAGGAAAAAGCCGCAAACAGCTATTTATAAATTCGTTAAGAAAAAAATTGTCCCGCCGTTATTAGCATTAGCTGTTTTTTTAGTAATTTGGGAATTACTGAGTTTTTTACCTGATTTCCAATTACCTGGCCCTGTAAAAACTTTTACTGACACATTTGACCCTTTTATTATTGATCCATTTTTTGATAATGGCGAAAGTGATAAAGGTCTCGGTTGGCAAATAATTAGCAGCTTAGAAAGAGTTGGTATCGGCTTTTCTTTAGCCGCCATTGTGGGTATCATATTGGGAATTCTAGTTGGTGCTAATCGCTTTTTATATAATGCTGTAGATCCCCTATTCCAAGTATTGCGAACTGTACCACCTCTAGCATGGTTGCCAATTTCATTAGCAGCATTTCAACAGGCAAATCCTTCAGCTATTTTCGTAATTTTCATCACCTCTATTTGGCCGATCATTATTAACACCACAGTCGGTGTACAACAAATCCCACAAGATTATGTAAATGTGGCTAGGGTTTTGCGGTTAAGAGGTTTTAAATATTTCTTGAAAATTGTCTTTCCTGCCACAGTTCCTTACATATTCACTGGATTAAGAATTGGCATTGGTTTATCTTGGTTGGCGATTGTGGCAGCAGAAATGTTAGTTGGTGGTGTGGGCATTGGTTCCTTTATTTGGAATGCCTATAACACGACTACAGACACTAATTTAAGTGAAATTATCCTGGCACTTATATATGTAGGGATAGTTGGGTTGCTGTTGGATAAGTTGGTTGCTTTTATCGCTAGTAAAGTCGTTGCAGAACAAAAATAAGGAGTAGAGAGTAGGGGAGTAAATAAGAAGTTTTCCTGTTGACAATTCCCTGTTCCCTATTAATTACGAATTACGAATTAAAAAAATGGTTACTTTTGTTGAAGTTGATCACGTTGATCGTGTATTTGATTTGCCGAATGGTGGCAAGTATATCGCCCTGAAGAATATTGAATTAAAAATTCGTGAAGGGGAATTTGTTTCTTTAATTGGACACTCTGGTTGTGGTAAATCTACCTTGCTGAATATCATCGCTGGTTTAGATAAAGCCAGTATTGGTGGTGTGACTTTGGAAGGTCGGGAAATTCGAGAACCTAGTCCAGACCGAATGGTAGTGTTTCAAAATTACTCGTTGCTTCCTTGGTTGACAGTCAGAGAAAATATTGCACTGGCTGTGGATGAGGTGTATAAAAATGAACCAAAAGGCCAACGTCGAGGCATTATTGAAGAACATATAGATATGGTGGGACTGCGCCTAGCAGCGAATAAACGTCCTCATGAGTTATCTGGGGGGATGAAACAACGGGTAGCGATCGCCCGCGCTTTAGCTACTCGTCCTAAGTTGTTACTTTTAGATGAACCTTTTGGGGCGTTGGATGCTTTAACTAGGGGAAGTTTGCAAGCCCAATTAATGAAAATCTGCAATGAACATAATGTTACCTGTGTGATGGTAACACACGACGTAGACGAAGCATTATTGTTAAGCGATCGCGTGGTCATGCTAACCAATGGCCCAGAAGCACACATCGGGCAAATTTTAGAAGTACCCATTCCTAGACCCCGTGAACGTTTGGAAGTAGTCAAGCATCCCAGTTACTACAATCTGCGGAATGAAATGATTTACTTCCTCAACCAACAAAAGCAAGCTAAGAAACGTAAAGCACAGCAAGTTTCTGTACCAATAGTTAAATCTGGTTTAGAAAAAGTCCATTTAGAACTTGGCTTTTTGCCTTTAACTGATGCTGCACCGTTAATAGTGGCGAAAGAAAAAGGCTTCTTTGCCAAGTATGGGTTAGAAAATATTACCCTCAATCGTGCCGGCAGTTGGAACGAAATCGCCAAAGGTGTAGCTACAGGCAAATTAGATGCAGCCCAAATGTTGGCGGGAATGCCCTTAGCTATGACTTTGGGTGCTGGTGGGAAAACACCGATTTGTATAGTTAACGCCTTAAATCTCTCCCGCAACGCTAACGCTATTACTTTAAGCAAAAAACTATACAACCAAGGCGTCAGAAACCCAGCCGACTTAAAAGCAGTAATCAACGACTATCCCGATCAAGTTCTCACCTTAGGAGTCAGTCATCCCACATCTATGCAGAACTTAATTCTGCGTTATTGGTTAGCGGCTGGCGGGATCAATCCTGATCAAGATGTCAGCTTGAGTGTGATTCCCCCAATGGAAATGGTTTCTCAACTCAAAGCCGGCAACATTGACGGTTACTGTGCAGGCGAACCTTGGAATTACATAGCAGTGCATGAAGGCTTCGGCTTCGTCGCCGCCACCGCCTTAGAAATTTGGTCAGGACAGCCGAAAAAAGTTTTAGGAGTGCGGGAAGATTGGGCACAAAACCACCCAGAAACTTATCTGGCCTTAGTTAAAGCCTTATTAGAAGCCTGCCAATACTGCGATGAACTCCGCAATCGGGAAGAAATTCTGCAATTACTTTGCCGTCCTGAATACCTAAATGTAAATCCGATATATGTTCGTCCCGGTTTCATCGACCCATACGATCGCGGCGACGGTACTCAACCAGAAGAACTCACAGCCTATAACCAATTTTATCTCAACAAAACCAACTATCCCAACCGCACAGAACTGTTGTGGATGGTAACTCAACTAGCACGTTGGGATTTAGTACCCTTTCCCAAAAATTGGGTAGAAGTAATTGAACGAGTTTGTCGTACAGACATCTTTGGTGCGGCTGCAAGAGATTTAGGTTTGTTGGATATTGGTTGGGATGATCCTATTCATTTATTTGATGGGAAAGTTTTTAATTCTTCTGAACCAATTGAGTATCTGAAGAGTTTGGAAATTAAAAGGCAAATTCGCATTGAAGAGGTGTTGATTTAATCTCACGCAGAGACGCAGAGGCGCAGAGAGTGTAAGAAACTGCAAAAAACCTTCTTATTTCTTCTTACTCCGTGTTCTCTGTGTCTCTGTGGTTCATTTATCAAAAAATACTTATCACCAAAAAATAAACCATGCAATTAGTAAACAAAAATACCCAAACAAACCAACTCCAAAAAGAAGATAACTTTCTCATCATCGATGGTGTTAGCAAAATTTACCCCACCGCCGAAGGCCCTTACACCGTCATCGATGGCGTTGACCTCAAAGTACGAGAAGGCGAATTTGTCTGCGTCATTGGTCACTCAGGCTGCGGCAAATCCACCCTACTCAACATGATTTCCGGCTTCAACACCCCCACCGATGGTGTCGTGCTATTGCAAGATAAACCCATCACCGAACCCGGCCCAGACCGGATGATGGTATTCCAAAACTACTGCTTACTGCCTTGGCTGAGTGTATTTGATAACGTTTATCTCGCTATAGATACAGTATTTCCCAAAAAAACCAAAGCCGAAAAAAGAGCGATCGCTAGAGAACACCTAGCAATGGTAGGGCTAACAGAAGCAGCAGACAAAAAACCCGGACAGATTTCTGGTGGAATGAAACAACGCGTAGCGATCGCCCGCGCCTTATCCATTCGTCCCCAAGTATTGATTCTCGATGAACCCTTCGGTGCTTTAGATGCCATCACCAAAGAAGAACTGCAAGAAGAACTACTGCAAATCTGGCAAGAACATCAAGTCACCGTTTTAATGATTACCCATGACATTGATGAAGCACTGTTCCTCGCAGACAGACTCGTCATGATGACCAACGGCCCAGCCGCCAACATCGGCAAAGTACTAAATATACCCTTCTCCCGCCCCCGAAATCGCCGCCAAATCATGGAAGATCCCGAATATTACAACCTACGGAACTACGCCCTAGACTTCCTATATCGCAAATGCGCCCACGAAGAATAATTCGTAATAGAGCCTACGGCACGCTAACGCGTTAGCGGAGCTTTCGCTTTAGCGATACGTAATTCGTAATTCGTAATTCGTAGTTTGCAAATTTTGACAAAGGAATATTAAATGCTTTCAGGATTATTTTCATTTCAGGGTCGCTACCGCATACTACATCTGACGTGGTTTGCATTCTTCCTCTCATTTGTAGTGTGGTTTAACTTTGCCCCATTTCAAACAGCCATCCAAGAAGCACTAGGCTTGAGTGTAGCCCAAGTCAGAACCATTGCTATCTGTAACGTCGCCCTCACAGTACCAGCCCGCATCATCATTGGTATGGTATTAGATAAATACGGGCCACGCATCACCTATTCACTGCTACTCATGTATGCAGCGATTCCCTGTCTCGCCTTCGCCTTCGCCCAAAACTTCAGCCAATTAGTCATCAGCCGCCTCGCCTTAAGTATCGTCGGTGCTGGTTTTGTCATTGGTATCCGGATGGTTGCTGAATGGTTCCCACCTAAAGAAATTGGTATCGCCGAAGGAATCTATGGTGGTTGGGGAAATTTTGGTTCAGCAGCTGCGGCCTTTACCCTACCCACAATAGCCACAGCGGCCGCAATTTTTACAGCCGGACAAATTAACTGGAGATTAGCGATCGCCTTAACTGGTATCATCGCCGCCATCTACGGAGCGATTTATTTCTTCAACGTCCAAGATACACCCTCCGGTAAAGTTTATCAGCGACCTTCCCGCCACGGTGGTATAGAAGTCACCAGTAAAAGAAGCTTTTGGTTACTGATGTTGAGCAATATTCCCTTAGTGGGCATCCTCGGCGTACTAGCTTGGCGGATTGCTCAAATTGGCTTACTTAGTCAAACTCAACTATTCATCGTCTACCTATTATTAGTTGGTTTGTACGCATTCCAAGCATATAAATGCTGGCATGTCAACCAAGATTTGATGATCGGCAAAAAACATTATTCTCCCCAAGACCGCTATGAGTTTTCCCAAGTAGCAATCTTAGAACTAACTTACTTTGTCAACTTTGGTTCAGAACTAGCAGTAGTTTCCATGCTACCGGCATTTTTCGAGTCAACCTTCAGCCTCAGTAAAGTCTTAGCCGGGATGATTGCCGCTAGTTTCGCCTTCATGAACTTATTTGCCCGTCCTGGTGGCGGTTGGGTTTCCGATACAGTCGGTAGTCGCAAATGGACAATGACCGTACTTACAGGTGGCATGGGTATTGCTTATTTATTCATGAGTGGTGTAAGTAGTAATTGGTGGTTACCTCTAGCAATTATACTGACAATGGCTTGTTCATTTTTCGTCCAAGCCGGCGAAGGTTCCACTTATGCGATCGTGCCTTTAGTCAAGCGGCGCATTACCGGACAGATTGCAGGTAACGTTGGTGCTTACGGTAATGTTGGAGCCGTAGCCTATCTCACCCTATATAGTTTGTTACCAGCAGGTGATATTGGCAACCGCATCTTCTTCCAGACTCTCGGTGTTACCGCACTAATAGTCACCTTCTTGTGCGCTTTTCTCCTCAAAGAACCCAAAGGCTCATTTGCCGAACACCATGAAGGCGAAGCACCAGATGTGGCGAAAGAACAGTTCCCAGTTAGGGAGAGATGAGGAAGTAATTCGTAATTCGTAATTTCCTATACTGAGAAACTCTGAAATTTTGAATTAATTTGTCCCTACTCCCCACTCCCCATTAATCGCTATGAGTGAATTTACCAAAACCTTATGTCCCTACTGCGGTGTTGGCTGTGGATTGGAAGTTTCACCACCAGCGCAACCTGCTAAACCAACTAATCGAGATAGCCAAGGAAATCCGATTTGGCGGGTGCGGGGTGATAAAGACCACCCGTCAAGTCAGGGGATGGTGTGTGTTAAGGGTGCAACGATCGCAGAATCTCTGGACAAAAATAGATTACATTATCCAATGGTGCGAGACTCTCTAGATCAGGAGTTTTGCCGGGTGAGTTGGGATGAAGCTTTTGATTTAATTACGCAGCGCATCCAAACAGTCCGACATACCCAAGGGCCAGAAGCTATTTGTATGTATGGTTCTGGTCAGTTCCAAACTGAAGATTATTATTTAGCCCAAAAACTTCTCAAAGGCTGTCTGGGGACTAATAATTTTGATGCCAATTCACGACTATGTATGTCTAGTGCTGTGGCTGGGTACATTCAAAGCTTCGGTGCTGATGGCCCTCCCTGCTGTTATGAAGATTTAGAAATCACAGATTGTGCATTTTTAATTGGGACAAATACAGCAGAATGTCATCCCATCGTTTTTAATCGATTGGCGAAATATCATAAAAAAAATCGTAAAGTTAAGATGATTGTGGTTGATCCTCGAAGGACACCCACCGCAGAAGCGGCTGATTTACATTTAGCGATTCGTCCCGGTACAGATATCGATTTATTAAATGGTATTGCTCATTTATTAATGCGTTGGCAACTCATTGATGTGGGATTCATTGATGATTGCACTAGTAATTTTTCTGAATATGCGGAAGTGATTCGTCATTATTCACCAGAGGTAGTAGCCAATCAATGTGGGATCAGTATTGAAGATTTAGAAACAGCAGCTAAGTACTGGGGTGAATCTCAACGGGTACTTTCTCTGTGGTCAATGGGTGTGAATCAGTCAAGTGAAGGTACAGCCAAGGTTAGAAGTATCATTAATCTGCACTTGATGACGGCACAAATTGGCAAGCCGGGTGCTGGGCCTTTTTCTCTCACAGGTCAGCCAAATGCCATGGGAGGTAGAGAAGCCGGGGGATTGTCACATTTATTACCTGGTTATCGTTTAGTGAAAAATCCCCAACACCGTGCCGAAGTTGAAGATTTTTGGGGATTACCAAGAGGGCAAATTTCACCGCATCCCGGTTTAACAGCGTGGGATATGATTACTGGGTTGGAAAATGACGCTGTAGGTTTACTTTGGATTGCAGCGACTAATCCGGCTGTGAGTATGCCAGATTTGGAAAGAACTAAAAAAGCTTTATTGCGATCGCCGTTTACAATTTACCAAGACGCATATTACCCCACAGAAACTTCTGCTTATGCTCATGTTCTCTTGCCTGCTGCCCAGTGGGGTGAAAAAACAGGTGTGATGACTAATTCCGAAAGAACAGTCACCTTGTGTCAAGCATTCCGCCAACCACCAAGAGAAGCAAAAGCCGATTGGGAAATTTTTGCCGAAGTTGGTCGCAGATTGGGTTTTGCCAAAGAATTTGCTTTTACCAACTCATCTCAAGTTTACGCCGAGTTTGCCCAATTGACAGGCGATCGCCCCTGCGATATGTCTGGTATCAGTCATGAACAATTGCAAATTCAAGGGCCGACTCAATGGCCTCATCCAGAGAAGGGAACAGGGGACAGAGGACAGGGGACAGGAGAATCAAAACGGCTATATACAGATTTACGGTTCCATACTCCTGATGGTCGGGCGCGATTTGGGGCGTATTATTCTCAAGGTTTAGCTGAACCACCTGATCCCAATTTTCCTTTTGTCCTCACTACTGGACGACTTTACGGACATTGGCATACGCAGACACGCACTGGTCGCATTGAGAAAATCCGCAAAATGCACCCGGAACCTTTTATCGAAATTCATCCCCGTGATGCGGCTAAGTTGGGTATTACCGATAATCAGTTAGTGGACGTGCGATCGCGTCGGGGTCAAGCCAAGTTTCCGGCTAGAATTACGAGAGCGATCGCACCTGGTACAGTATTTGTCCCTATGCATTGGGGCGCACTTTGGGCGGATAATGCTGAAGCTAACGCCCTGACTCATCCCGAATCTTGTCCCGATTCTCTGCAACCTGAATTAAAAGCTTGTGCTGTACAACTGGTTCCCATCAGTACATTATTAGTGGAAAAACAGGAAACACAAGTCTCTCATTACTCCGTTGTGGAGTAAATTGCCAAACCAAAAGCCGGATGTTGTCGCGTGCTATAACCCATTTAGATAAGTGGTGATTAGTCTTTAAAGATTGCCCATTGATGATAGATTTTGATTAATCAAGTGGGCTAAGAACAGCTTTACCACCACGGTTAAGAACATGGGTATAAATCATCGTTGTTTTGACATCCTTATGTCCAAGTAATTCCTGTACCGTACCGTTTTGCAGTAGATGAGTAGCAAAACTATGACGAAACGTATGACAACTCACCTTTTTTTGAATACCAGCTTGACGAACCGCTTGCTTTAACGCTTTTTGTAAACTACTAACCAGGAAAGTTATGCCAAAATAAATCAAACGTAAAAGAGGATATTATGCCAGTACCCGCAGAATACCAGCGTGCTTCAGATGACTTCTATAGGTATTTGGTAGATGCACGCGACATAGCAGGGCTCTGGAGTACACACGTAACTTACACAATGACTCAAGGGGTCTTTCAGACGTTTCGCCTTAGGCTTTCCACTGAAGATGCAATAGCTTTTGCGAATGTACTGCCGATTTGCTTGAGGGCACTTTTTGTGACTGACTGGGATACGAATGAGCCGCAAAAGTCTTTTGAAGATCGTGAAGAGATGATGAGGGAAGTAAAATCATTGCGTGGGGAACACAATTTTTCTACTGAAACAGCAATTAGAGATGTAGCCGCTGCCCTGAGACGACACGTAGATGAGAAAGCCTTTGATCGAGTGCTTGCCAAATTGCCAGAAGGTGCGCTTGATTTCTGGCAAGTATAACAGGCTTGTTCGTTGTTTCACCTTAGTGCCTAACAATGCGCTGCACCTGATCGCTGCTACACTATTCGTGATTGCCCAAAGTGACTCGCGGTAGGTGAGCTATGCCGTTAGGCTTATCGCGTCGGGGTCAAGCCAAGTTTCCGGCTAAAATTACAAAGGCGATCGCTCCTGGTACAGTGTTTGTCCCTATGCACTGGGGGTCACTTTGGGCTGATCATGCTGAAGCTAACGCCCTGACTCATCCCGAATCTTGTCCTGATTCTCTGCAACCAGAATTAAAAGCTTGTGCAGTTCAACTTGTACCAATTTCTGTAGAAGTTAAAGTCACAAATCAACAATTCCAGCCTTCACATTTTTAAAATTCCAGTCCCTTTATCAACCTTTAGCCAAAATTGTTTGACTTAACTTTACTAATCTTGATTCGGGGATTGTCTGTGTAATTCTTGCTGTACGTCCTCTAATTGCAAATTTAATTCCTGTGCTATTTGATCTACACTCAATCCTAATTTCAACAGTAAAGGTATCAACTTCAACTTTTCTTGACGCGCACCTTCCTGTATACCTTCTTGTCTACCTTCCTGTATGCCTTCCTGTTTAGCTTCTTGATAAACCTTTGTCTGCTTCAAATCACTTAAACTAAACATACTTTCAATCTCCTCTCGATTCATAGATGGGAATTTGTAAACCAAGATCGTCTCTATCAATTCTAATAATTGTTTTTGTTTGGTTTCTGTATCAATTTCTTGCCTTGTTCTATTGATTAACTCTCTGGCTGTGGTAATTGCTGTTTCTTCATTTTCTATAACTAATCTGATGGTAGCAATCCCAATTGGTAATGATGCTGTTTCGCCCAATTCATCTAAATAAATCAGCTGCACACGAGGGCTATATAATAATTCCGTATGATGACTTCTATCTGCTGTATCGACATTGCGAGTAGGATAAATAACTACAGCTTGCCAAGGGTTGAGGGGTTTATATTGGCGGATGTATAAAAATATTTCTGAAAATAAGCGAGAATAAATTTCTGTGTCGGGTTGAAACTGTACTTCTACAAAATAAATTGAATTTTGTACTTGTGTCGGGAGAAAAACCCCATCTATGCGAAACGCAGTTTGTTTAATTTCCACAGAGGAGAATTGATAGGTTGCTGCGGTTTGGGGTGAGTTGCCAATTAATTCAAAAAAGATACTCGGAAGTTCTTGAAAAAATCGATAAAAGATGCTGTCTGTTTTCACACTTGGTTGATGGTTGAGATTTCCCTCGTATTCATTTTACAGGCGATCGCTCCTGGTACAGTATTTGTCCCTATGCACTGGGGGTCACTTTAGGCTGATCATGCTGAAGCTAACGCCCTGGCTCATCCCGAATCTTGTCCTGATTCTCTGCAACCAGAATTAAAAGCTTGTGCTGTGCAGCTAGTTCCTATAAGTACATTATTAGTAGAAAAACAAGAAACACAATTCTCTCATTACTCTGTTGTCGAGTAACAGTTTAAGCCGAATAACATCTTGTACTTTTTCAATCAGTTTCTTTGGGCTTTGTTCTATCAGTGTTATGCAGAAAAATTCCGATTAATACTCTAAATAAGGATGTTATACGGAAAAATTACATATAATATCCAAATAAGGGAGTAAAAAAGAAGTTTTCCGTATATTCAGACAAAAGTTCGTCGTCATGCTTGATATATTAGGATTGAGAAAAAGATTATACAGAAACTTTCCGTATAATAAATAGTTATACGGCTCGGTTCTCTGCTTAGGATTGTGCATAATTACTATCTGCTAGTGTGCAAGCTTGATTTTCCATAAGACTGTGAGTAGAACGGTAAAATGAAAACGGCATGAGTTAAGTCAGAATAAAGATAGTGCTGATTTTCTCACTGGTCAGCTAAATTACACTTAATCTTTCTTGTTGCCCAAATAACTAATGCCCAAAGAAATTATTATTGAACTGATTAAGATCATCCCGTCCATTTTGTGGGTCATTTTTCTTACAATTCTTGTGCTTGTTCTTCTCAAGCCAATTAAAAATATCTTAATACCACAGCTAAGTGAAATTAAAGCATTCGGCATTGAAGCAAAATTTATCAAAGAAGAATTAGCAAAGGCAGCACGTAAAAATCCAGAAGTTAAAGAGACAGCCCTTAATCAAGTTACTCGAAGAGCGCAGCGAATAGCTTCAATAATTCAAGGAGCAAGGTTGCTCTTGGTGAATGATATACCTGAAGAGATGGTCAATGTTCAAAGAATATTGCAATCACTTGGAGTTATTGTAGACGTTGCACGTACCACAAAATCAGCACTCAATATGTTGGCTAACACCGAGTACGATGTAATCATCTCGGACATGAGCCGTGATGGAGTACCTGACGAGGGACTAAGATTTCTTCACGAGAGTATTAAGCGCAGTCTTTATCGTCCAACAATCTTCACTGTTGCAAATTTTGACCCTTCACAAGGAGTGCCAGCATACGCTTTCGGTATTACCAATCGTGTCGATGAAATGCTTAATCTCATTTTTGACGTTCTTGAAAGAACAAAAGGATAGCGATTATTTTGCAGACAAGTACATCTGACATCAAAGAGTATTTTATTTTTGTTAATCTTGCCAATCCAGTTACCAAACATAATCTTCAATTTACAGGTCAAATTCTGTCCGCAGGTTACACATCTGTTTTGCAATATCCTGATTTGGCGGTGCAGTATTTGGAAGGCAAGCTTAATTATCTGCCATTTGTAATAAACGAGCAAAAATCCACCGGGTTCTTATCTTTTTACTGTGCTTCTGCAATTGCCGACTATCGTGTCGAGTATGACGCTGAAATGAGACGGCTACTTTCCTTTGCAACACTTCCATCGCGTCTGTCTGCTGTTTATGCATTTGCTACTGAAGAAGATTGCAGAAAAGCACAACGGCTTTACAGATGGGATCTTAACTCGGTCAGAAGATTCACACTTCTTGAAGATTCATTGACTAAAGTTGCAAAGGTAAATATGGAAATTATTTCTTTGATGCGTTTTGCTTATTCTACTGGTATGTGGTCAGGTGAAGATATAGAGCGAATTTGGACACACTACTGGTCAGGTGGAGGTGATCTTGAAATTGAGGTGCCTACTATGCAAGCTCCACCCAATACTCACAAACGTATCCACTCCGGAGAAGTATGGGAGTATCTGATTGAGGGTAGGCTCCAGTTACAAGGAGATTTGTATACACCAATTCAATTCTAGAAATCGCCGCATAACAATTGTGGTGCAGCGGATTGATTGAAGCCGCTTGTGGAGTTGCAAGGGATCGATAACCCTGACCCAAAACGTTATGCTGCTATTTATTGGCGCGGTATGTGAGTGAAAGATATCAGTTAGGCGTTTGAGGGTATGTTTGCTCAGTAAAAATAGCTGTAACGACAATTTGTAGTTACAATTGGCTATTGTAACGGTCGTTAGTCATGGAATACGAATGGGATGAAGCAAAGCGTCTCACTAATCTTCGTAAGCATGGAATCGATTTTATTGATGTCCCAGCCATATTCGATGGCGACATTGTAACTGCTGAGGACGATCGCTATAGCTATGGAGAGCAGCGGTTTATCACATTTGGCTTGTTGCAAGGGCGAGTGATTGCCGTTGTCCATACAGAACATGAAGATTGTACCCGTATTATTTCTGCAAGGAAGGCAACGAAAAATGAACAGCGAGCCTACTTCGAGCAACTCTCAAACTGATTTGCAGCGTCTAGATGCAATGACAGATAAAGATATCGATCTATCCGACTGTCCGGAAGTCACACCGGAAATGTTTGCCAAAGCTGTAGTGCGTCGTGGTTTACCTGTTGTCAGAAACAAAACTCAAGTTACCCTTCGCATTGATAGTGATGTATTAGAGTGGTTCAAATCCGAAGGGCGAGGTTATCAAACCAAAATTAACCAATTGTTACGAGCATATATGGAAGCACACCAGTAACAAGCTCATGGCAGCTAAGCAGCAAGAGGGCAGGCAAAATCGTGACTGTTCGATATCAAGCTGATGCCGATTTGAACCAGGTGTTGGAACAAGCCAAGTTTCCTGCTAAAATTACCAGAGCGAACGCGTAAAACGCACGCTGCGCGATCACTCCTGGTACGGTGTTTGTGCCTATGCACTGGGGAACTTTATGGGCAGATAATGCCGAAGCTAACGCCCTGACTCATCCCGAATCTTGCCCCGATTCTCTCCAACCAGAATTAAAAGCCTGTGCAGTGCAACTGCTACCAATTTCTGTAGAGATGACAGTCAAAAATTATCAACTTCAGTCCTCACAATGGTAAGCTACTAACTACATACCTAAACAGTAAATTGGTAATTTAATTACTAGTCAAGCGAAAAATAAAGACTAATCAAAAACCTACAAAGAATCTGCAAGGTATTATTTTTGCATCCTCTAGATATATCTATGAGGTTTTTATTTTATCTTTTTGCTGGAAAATGGGGTGCAGTAGATGAGGAGATTATTGAGGCGCATGGTCGAAGCTACTAATGATCAAAACTTTATGCACGTTATCGAAAACATCGAAGTGCTAGTTTCTAAAACTCTATCTATTTTGATGGTGTTGGTAATTTTAGTAGCAATTGGAGAACTGGGTATTTTTCTGGTAAAAGAGCTATTTACTGTACCATATGGACAATTCAACACAACATTATTTACAATTTTTGGGTTGTTTTTGAATATTTTAATTGCTTTAGAAATTTTAGAAAATATTACAGCATATTTGCGAAAACATGTATTTCAAGTTGAATTAGTTATTGTTACCTCTTTAATTGCTATTGCGCGTAAAATAATTATACTTGATTTAGAGAAAGTCACAGGTTTTGATATTATTGGTTTAGGATTTGCCGTTCTCGCTCTATCAATTAGTTATTTAATAATTCGGTTAAGTAATTCCAGATCTACACGTTAAATTTAACTTGAGTCTCCAACGGAGGCAGACCTGGGGGAAGAGCGAGCGATATTTTTGCCCCTCTGGGTGTCACATAGGGCTTGGGGTGAAGTTCATCAAATTCACGTTAAGTTTAATATATTTATTTTTTAGCCAAATCATTATAATTAACAATGAAAGTTATTTTGAATCTTCACAACAAGGCATAATAATGGTTAATTAAATTATGCATGTTTGTATTTTCATCATGATAAAAAATCATGGCGATAGATTGATTTATAAAATCCAGATGCAGAAAACAATTTAAAATTTAAAATGGTATTATGGCAGATTTCTTTGAATTTGAAGCAGATTTTGTTGATGCCTTACGTTGCATACCCATGCAGGTACGCTACAAACTAGATATCTGTGGTATCAAGCTAAAATTATCTGATTGGCACCAAATGACTCAAGCTGAGCGCCAAGCTTTAGTTGAATTACCTTGCACAACAACAACAGAAATTCAGGCTTACCAAGAATATCTCCAGCAGCTGATTTTAGAACGCACAGGTACACCAGTCGCAAAATTACCCATTGAGTCTTATCCTGCATGGATGGACTCTAGCACTGTGCCAGCTAGCATTCAGGAAAAAGCGCAAGAAATAGGTATTACTCTTTCGCTGCAACAATGGGCAGCATTAACTTCCTTACAGCGTTTTGCCCTGATAAAACTCAGCCGTCCGGGACATGAAAACAAAAACTTTCCTCGAGCAATAGCAGAATTTCATCTGCTTTAAATTAGTCATTATTATTTGATCAAATAAAAATAGAGTCTGTAGCCTGCGTTACGCTTTGTTAACTCATCACTTTCATGTGGTGCTTTACTCTAAATTTATGACTAAGCATGTAAGGATACCAAAATATGGCTGCCAAAAAAATTTTGATGCTTGTTGGGGACTATGTAGAAGATTATGAGGTCATGGTTCCCTTCCAGGCTTTGCAAATGGTGGGACACACCGTTGATGCAGTTTGCCCAGACAAAAAGGCTGGTGACAAGGTGCGAACAGCAATTCACGACTTTGAAGGAGACCAAACTTACAGTGAAAAACCTGGTCATAACTTCTCTTTAAACGCCACCTTTGCAGAAGTAAAAGCAGAAGCCTACGATGCCTTAGTTATCCCTGGAGGACGAGCACCAGAATACATCCGCTTAAATCAGCAGGTGCTAGAAATCACCCGTCATTTTGTCCAATTTAATAAGCCCATTGCTGCTATTTGCCATGGTTTACAGCTGTTAGCGGCGGCTGATGTCCTGCAAGGAAAGAGATGTACGGCCTATCCTGCCTGTAGTCCAGATGTTACAAGTGCTGGAGGGATTTACGTAAATATTCCAGTTGATGAAGCTATAGTTGATGGCAATTTAGTCACAGCACCCGCTTGGCCGGCTCATTCCCGTTGGTTAGCAGAGTTTTTGCAAGTACTGGGCACTAAGATTGAGCATCTAGAGAGAGCTACAGTCAAATAAACTGAAATATCTCTAGTGCTGTGCCCTGACAAAACTTTGCAGACAATTGAGAAATATTTCAGTAGAAAAATATAACTCATAGCATACCATTGCCAACTTTATATTTTTAAACGTAACTAAATGTGGCAAATACTACTAATATTTGAACAATTTCTGTGCAGGAAATTTACAGTGGATTGTCAGGACTGTCTCACCTAATATTAGAGTTCCTATTTGATTTTTGAAATCCACTTAAGGCGGGTGTTGCCTACCACATCTATATTTTGATCGATTACGCCCACTCTAGATCACTGAAGATTTTTCACTAATCCTTTAGGATGTCCATAGACTTTAATTAATGCAACTGCTAAATCAAGCACAGAAAATTTTTTTTACAGCTAGAATGCTTATCAATATTGAGTTAGGTAATTTTAAATTTTGAATGAGCAAATTTTAAATTTCTTCGCAGTAAGTAAAGCTATAGTGTAGTTAGCAATGCTGCTGTTGGCGTGGCTAAAGTTAAGTCCTACTGCCAAAGTATTTTTTATGAATTTGTTTTGAAAGACACTCTAACTCGATGACAGGCAAAAACGCAAGACATAATGCATTTCTACGGCTAGTGTCTAGTAATGGGGCAGCTTCTGGGTCAGAATCTCGCTACTCGCTGCTTACCAGTAAAGAGGTAGTAATTGGACGCGACCCCACCTGCCAAGTTGTCTTGGATGCCATGATGTATCGGATGGTATCTCGCCGTCATGCTGTGGTTCGTCCCCTCTCCTCATCTCTAGATAGCAAATTTAGCTGGGTACTTTGTGATTTGAATAGTGCTAATGGCACTTTTTTAAATGGAAAACGATTATCTGCATGTCAGGAATTGCACGCAGGCGATCGCATTTCTCTAGGTGCTGATGGGCCGCAATTTATTTTCGAGTATGACTTGATCTCGCAACCTACGGTAATGACAAACCAAGTCAAACCACTGCCATCAGCGAAAAATCACCACGGACACACCCATTTAAAACAGCCAGATTCAGTTAGCTTCACGCAACTTTTTCCCATTATTTCCACAGGTAAAGATTTAACTCGCAAAGCTTATCTCGTACCGGGAATACTCACAGTGATATTTGTGGTGCTGATGTTTGCTACAGTAGGTCAGCCCCAAACTAATCAGGTAATAGTAGCGACTTATATAGCATCTGCTGCTTACTATTTTGTTTACCAACTTTGCGGTAAACAAAAGCCTTGGTGGGTATTAATGGGTGCAGCATTGAGTACAACACTGATTTTGCTCAGTCCCCTGTTGGATTTATTTATCTTTGTGTTTCGCGTCATCCTACCTGGGAACTTGCCCTCACCTCAAGAACCTACCACCTTTACAGAATTGCTGGTGCGGATGTTTTTTGGTGCTGGGTTAATGGAAGAACTACTCAAAGCGTTACCTTTAATTGGGGCATATTACATTGGCCGGGGATTACCTTCACCTTGGCGGGAACGCATAGGTATTTGGGAACCTCTAGATGGTATTCTCCTGGGAACAGCTTCTGCTGTGGGCTTCACCTTGCTGGAAACTTTGGGACAGTATGTGCCAAATATTACACAACAGGTGGGCATTGGGGCGGCTGGTCAATTGGCAGGGTTTCAACTACTAATTCCGCGAATTTTAGGCTCTGTAGCTGGACATATGGCTTACAGTGGCTACCTAGGTTATTTTATCGGGTTGGCTGTACTTAAACCCCGGATGAGTTGGCAGATTCTTTCTATTGGTTATCTTAGTGCCTCTGCACTCCACGCTTTGTGGAACGCTACAGGATCTATCAATGCTTTACTGTTAGTGGTTGTTGGGGTGTTATCTTACGCCTTTTTGATGGCAGCTATTCTCAAGGCACGGGTGTTGTCACCGACGCGATCGCAAAACTTTGCTACTCGCTTTATTGGGCCTAAATAAGTAATGGGAGTTAATCAGTCAAAAGGCAAAAGTCAAAAGATCAGAATTGATTGCCAAAATTTCCTGATCTCTTGTTTGTACCAAGTTGCAAAAGTTAGTCTTGTTTAGAATCAAAGTTTCTACTGGACTGGCTTTTGAGCAAAAAATCCAATTAAATCCAGCTTGGAATTATACAATATTTTGCCTTTTACTTTTTTACTAGATTTTTATTATGTGGTGCTAGGCTAGCTGTGGCAAATGGCAATTTTGTTTTATATCTTCAGATAGATAGAGATATTATCGCCATCACTCTATGGTTAGATTATTATGGAGTATTTATGTCTCAAAAATAACAACAATTCTCAAATTTACAACATAAACATTATTTGCAAGTCTGCAAACAAAAATACTTACAACCTGAATTGAAATAAAGTTTAGAGAGCGACAAAAATCACAGATTAAAATTAGTCTTGAGACTGAGAACGGTTTAATTGCTTGAAAGCATAGTAAGCGATCGCTACACTCACCTTTGCTTGCTCAATTTCTGATAGAGTTTTCCAGTCTCGGTTTTCAATATTATTAACTATTGATTTCACGTCTTGCGATTCGCTGCTACGCATAGCATAAGCAAAGGGACGGGCTAAAACAAACAAATCCTCTGCACCCCAAGTAGGTAATACAGCTTGTACACACTGCACCAGTTGTTCGCCCATAGATTTTTGAGAAGTAAAAATTTCCGCAGCTTTATGAGCGATCGCACTGAGCCAGCCTTGGGGTACACCATGAGCAAAAGTTGTATGTAAAGTCAACTGAAGATTTTCTACAACTGATTGATTTACTTCACAAATGTCATGCGAACAAGTAGAAACCTGAGACCATAGGCTGTCTAGTTGTTCATAAAAAGCTGGTGATTTGCTAGTCAGTTCCTCATCTAGCCAATCCTGCGTGGCAAACTGCCGTTCTAGTTCGTCAAAATACGCTTCTGAATCCTCATCAGCCGGATTCCAAGGATAAGGGGCGTCATCTGGTGCTAGTAACACCTCTAATAACTCTAATTCGACCTGAGATAGGAAAGTATCTGAACTGTTGTTTTTGTTAGTCATTTGTTGCCTCCTGATGAATTATTTAGCAGTATTGACAGCTACAACTGTCTGATTTAGATTTCCGTAAAAAATTGATTTTGTCTAACGATAAATATAGTTTTTTGATGATGGAACTAGCTAATAAGTAGTCGTGCAAAATAAATTATCTAGCCAGGAAAGGGGACAGGTGACAGTTGAGCCAGCGCGGTCTTGGGGGTCTCCCCCATGAGCGACTGGCGAACCCGAAGGGTGACAGTATGAGAATACAGCGATTTCATTCGTGTGGAAAAATGGCTAAATATTTATGCGTAGGTACTTAAAATTTGATTTTTTACTAGTGATTAGGGTATTGGCCATGGGAAAAAATCTTTTGTTCCTTGTCTCCTCACTCCTTAGGTATCTTCAATCACAAATTGCCAAATTTCACCTCTAGAACTTCCAAACTTTAACTGCATTCCCGATTGTAAGGGTACTTCCTCACGGAGGATTTGTTGCCAACCATTGGGGCCTAACCACCAGGTTGTGCCGTAAGTTGAGAAATCTTGTAAGTAATAAGTTCTCACTGAAGTAGTACCAGTGAGAGTATTTCGACATAAAATTTCGGCGTGACGCTTGGAAACCGAAGGTTCTGGGATGACAATATCATTATCTTTCGTGCGGCCGATGCGGGTGACACCAGAGCGCAAAAACCAGGTTTGTCCTGCTGGTGAAAGTGATCGCAAACAGGCTATGGGAATTTGGGAATTTAGATGAGGGATACCAGTCTCTGGTAGTTCTGTAATTCCTTCTTCAAAACTCTTAATGAGTTCACCGTCAAAATCTGGATGCAGATAAAGAACAGGCAAAGTCCAAGCTGGTTGATTGAACTTATATAGTGTTAACAGTTCTTGTCTAGCTTCAGCTACGGCTTCATCAATTGGTTTACGCGATCGCAAAGCTTCGGTAAAGGCTTGAATAAAACTATAACTTTCGTGATCAGCAATCTGGTCACGCATAGCTAAAACAGCAGGCACACCATGACGAATTAATACTTCTGCCAAACTACTAGCAGGGATAGCCTGATGATTAATAGCAGCTGGTTGTGCGCCCCAACAAGCATTAAAAACCGCCAATTTTAAACCACTACGGGTTAATGCTTGTGCTAATTCTATACCGTTGAGGGTCATGCCAGGGTGCAAAAAGAATAATCCTCCGTCTGGGCCTGGCAGTCCGTGACCAGCATAAAAAAAGACATTATATGCCTTGGTTTCTAATTCTTGAATTAACTTATGTGGAGTAGGTTGCAGGAGTGTATTCACTGTACAGTGTGCATATGCCTGAGAATTGCTACCCACCTGGCTAAAACTGGCAAGAGTTCGTTCAAGGATAGCAGCTTCTCGTTCTAATTGTAGGTTCTGATCATGTCCTAAAACTAGCAGAATATTTAAAGCCTGGTCAGATCGCAAATATGGCAGAGGCTCAACTTCGCTAGTAGTACGACTAAATAGCAAATCGGGCGAGAGGGACATTGCTGGTTGGCCAGGCTCGCGTTGCATGATTTCCCAAGGTAGGGCGATCAAATCCGGGTCACGGATTTCTAGTCGAAAGCGCAAACGTGTATCCTGTCCCATAGCCATACCGCGACTGCGTTCGAGACTACCGAGAATCGGCCCATCGAAAACCCAATGCCACAGATTCATCCCCAAGTATTGCATCAGGCGACTAGTGTAACCGGTTGTCTGTCCTGAAGGGGGTGAAACCAAGTTGATGGAGAGTGGGTTTACTTGCCCTGGCTGCAAGCCTGGAGAAATATTTAAGCCACTATGACCAGCAAACATTTGCTGCCATTCTTGCCAAACTTGAGTAAGTTCAACAGGCCATACACAGTCATGCAAAACATAACCACTGGGATAGGGAGCCTTGACCACCCAAATGGCGAAGTTGTTTGTGCCAGTATTGATGAGACGGGCGATCGCCAAGTTCAGGGATGGCATGGATTCACTAAACTAAAAGGTAGTAATAATTAATTGCCAATAACAATTTTCCTCTAGTAAAGGGTTTGGCTGGCGAGTGTTTCATCTGGGTGTTACTTACCTGTATTATTTCAGGTTTTTATCAGTTTCCGCAAGCAGGCTGCCGCCAATGGGGAGCAGGGGAGCAGGGGATAAAATATAATTTCTTACTCAGCACTGTGTATTGAGTTTATGACGCAAGCAACGCTTTAGGAGATGAGTCCTCTACTTAAATTTGGCGTAAGCCTGATTGAGCAAGTCATGTCTTTGATTAAAGAATCTCAGTGTCTTTAGACCTGAGAGTGTCAATTTGTGCATTTGGTGTTTGTGGAACCTGATCACATGGACTGGTATCGCTGGCTTGTAGAACCTTTACTTGATTTTGCAGTTGAGAGAGTTGAATCCATACTGCTTTTTGAGCAGGGTTGACTGTTGGGTTGGGCGGATCTTGATTTGGACACAGCCGCAGATGCACCAATAAATCCCCAGCAGCAGGTTGGGGATTGGGTTTTGTCTCAATAACTTGCCAAAAACTGCCTGGGGGGAAAGTTTCTTGATTGTTCAGGGCAATTTCTTGGTTGGTTTGAATCACCCATCCAGAATCGAGGTTAGCTAGCGATCGCAGGGCGACTGGGTTTGTCACAGTTGATGGTACATTTGTCGTGGGAATCAAATCTGATGGCGATCGCAGTCGCATCATTAAATATCCGAGGGAACCAGCTGCGATCGCTAATAGCAACGGCACTATGAAATTTAACGGCAGTTGAGTTATTTTGGTAGGTTGGTTTTCGGGAACTACTTGCGTTTTTTGGTTGGGGCTGCTATCTAGTAGTGTTGGTTGTAAGCCTCTAGTTACAGCAGTTGCCGCTTTGATGGCAGAAATATCGGGAATAACTGCTTTGAGGCTGGATTCTGGTTCACAATATTTGACTTGATAATGTATTAATGCCAATGTGACATTATCATGTCCGTTTTTAATGTTGGCGATTTCCACTAATTTGTCAGCAACGTTGACTATATTATCTTCACCATGAAGAATTGGTAAAATCTCTGTTTCCCAATAATCCTCCACACGGTCAAAATCACTCAAGCCATCGGATGTGAGCAGGAAAATTCCATCTTCATCAAGGACAAACCGTTGGGAGGTGGGATGTAATGAGTTGCTAGAACTCATGCCTAAGGCTTGCACAAGAGAGCCAGCACCACTTTGTTGCACAGCTTCCCGGTAGATAGCATAGCCTAGTCTGACCTCCCGCGAAGCTACATCATCATCCAGGGTAACTTGATAACAACCGTGGCGGGTAATCCAGTAGGCACGACTATCACCGACGTGAGTAATATACATTTCATGGGCCATAGGCAACGCCATCACCAAGGTTGTGCCCATCCGTTGCCGTCCCTGCCGATTTTCGTTGTCATTGCGCTGGCTAATTTTGTCATTAGCAAGTGCTACTGCCGAGTCTAAGTCACTGAGTAGGAGTGAAGGTTCTATGTGGTCATAGGGAACCTTTGTGAGTTGCTGTACTTGCTGCTGAATTGTTTCAATCGCTAAATTCGATGCAACATTGCCTCCTTGATGTCCGCCAATGCCGTCACAGACAATGGCTAAGGCTGAGGCCTGTGGTGGTTTGCTCACAACTGTACCACTAGCCGGGTAACAGGCATCTTCGTTGCGTTGACGACTTGGCCCAGTGTCTGTTTTCGTAACTATTTTAATTGTCGGAGTTTGCGATCGCCCTAATTCTGCCAGTCCTTGATCTAAAACTGCTATAAGTACTTCTGGTGAATTAATTTCTCCCTGAATCAGCAGGTTGCTAACTTGGTGCATAAATTCAGCGATCGCTGGTTGGGAATCTGGCTGTAATTGTCGCCAAAATTCACCTAATTGGGGTAATTCCGGGGCTGTTGAGGAGTCAAAACGCAATTCTAACAAGCGAACTAATGACCCTTCTACTCGTAATAAATGAGGAGCAATTAAGCTAGAAACTACGCCCTCACTCTTCAAAGGTTGCCACAGATGAGCTATCTGCCATAGCCAATTAAGTTGACGCATTGAAGTGGCATGACGCCAAGCAGTGGTTAACTGACTACATAGCTGCACTTGTGGAACTGAACTATCTGCGTACAAGGGCGGCTGTTCTAAAAGTAAAATTTCTTTGTGAGATTGCCCCTCAGCGATGGGCAGCACTCCATATACCTGTGGTACGTTTAAGCTATAGGGAATTAGTCTCAAATAAGCTTTGATACCCTGTAAATGATCTGATTCAGGCGCTTGGGGTAGTAATCCCGGCTTAGTATCTAAAACAACTGATTTATTGATGACTAAATAGCGATCGGCTAATCTTTCTCCAGGGCTACCCACATTCAGATTATCTCCCACAGCCCAGAGGTAACGTTTGGGCAGAGGTGTAGAGCATCGCTGGCAAAACTTGTGAGTTAGGGGATTAGCAGCCAGACAAGCTTCATTTGGGCAGTAGAGCGTTGCCGCATCATTTTCCATAGTGTTCGCAGTAATCAGCGATTGGCAATTTTTTCAACAGCATTGGTAGCGGCAATCTAAACCGCTTTTGTTTCTTGAACTCGACATATCCAATTTTGGATCATGATTCTAACTGGCAGATACTAGCGCCTGTTAATCATCAATATAATTTAATGATGCAAAGAACATACTCCTTAAGAACCCTACAGCCTCATGATAGCCTCTATTCCTGTGTGACTCTCCCTTGCTAAAGGCGGCTAACTCTCACTCTGTCACCAAAGCATAACCCAGGTAAATCTATGCTGTGGGATTTTAGTGATTACCCCATCACCAAGAGGCAGATGATGTTGGTATTTCTTGAGTTTATAAGTTGGCTAGCATCAATTAACCTTAATTAAGAATTAAGATAGCTGATAGTTAAGCAACTCTAGCCTTTACTTCTGGGTGATAAATATTTGATTTGATTCAGCATTTTCCCAGTTGATAACAATCATAAATTTTGATTTTTGATAGTGGATTATAGATTATTCACCAAATTTAAGGATTTGCCTGGTCAAATTCTTAAGAATTTAATATATTGTCAATTTTTAGATTGTTCAATCCTAAATCTACAATTCTTCTGCCCCTCTGTCCTTCTAGATTGCAAGTGCTGTAGACGCTTCTGCGGCTGACCGCAGGGTGGAGCCACTGCGATGAGGCAGTCCGCAGAAGAGGGGGTTTTCCCTAGGAGGAACTGCCGTAAAGCCTTTACGGGCTTACGGGCATAGCTGCGCTTACCAAAGCGTGCCGTAGGCATTACCCGAAGGGTCTTAGAGTCTCACGCCACTTCCTACCCTGCGGGAGGGCGTTCCGCCTACAACGGAGTGGCTCCCCGCCGCAGGATGCGCGCAGCGCTGTAGTGGAGCATCTGGCGTTGCTGAGTGAAGCATTGGGCATTGGGCGTAGGGAGAAAGCGGCTGAGGGGCTGAGGAGAAAAAACTTATATTATTACTCTCCCCTGCTCCCCCGCTCCCCTCCCCTAGTCACCAGTTCCTCTTTGGTGGCTACTTATTTTCGTCAACTGCAACTTGGGGGAGTCCCATGCTGTAGTTAGTGACGCGAGCCGAGAGATTGTAGCTGATTTCACCTTTTTGCAGGAGCGATCGCAGATAATGCTCTAAGTCTGACCCAATGCGGCGTAAGTTGTAATCTGTGAGATCTTGACCACTAGATGCTTCTACTAGTTCATCAAACTGGCGATAAACTTTTTGCAAGGCATCTTCGTTCCAATTGAATTCGTTGTCTGGGTCAATATCCAACGTTAAAACCTGATTACTAGGAACCAGTTCGCCATCCCGATCAATTTCTGCCGCGAAAATGCGAACATGACGGGTTGTGGACTTGAGGAGAATGGGATTGTCCATAGCAGGGTGTAAAGTTTGGGTTAATTACGCTGAAATCATTGTAAACGCTATGCCTGGGCATTCATGCCCATTAATTACTAGCTTTGAGCGTAACCGTACTTTTATGCTGCCACAAGGATTGGGTAGTGGTCACTTGTGAAGGAATTACTCACCTACCGTAATGCTTAGATAAATCTGTTAAGTAGAACAGGGTAAATAATTAAAGGTTTGTAGTGAGAACTTTAGTTCTCAAATCAGGACTAAAGTCCTGACTACGAACTGAATTTCAACATCTTTACATTACTTTACATAGTTTGGTTTTTTCCAGTCGTTCTACTTAGTCGAAGTTTTGATCATCTTTCAGAACCAAAATTTGACTTTTCAGCAATTTCTTCATCAACATCTCCTGAATTCTCATTATGAAAAAAACGTACATCAAGTAATTTTACGTAATTATGGTACAACTACCTCTAGCTTTAATAAAAGCAAAAAAAATCAGCAATTTCACTTACGTACAAACACTAAATTTTCAGTAAAAACTTAAACTATTCTTGACTTGAAGATAAAGTTAATGTAAAAACCTTTAAAAAGCTTGAACAAGTTCTTACAGAAACTTTATTGTATAGAATCTTAAAAACTGAATAATAGTGATGGTTTGCCTAAAACGCATCTAGCACTAGAAGTCACCACTTTAGCTTGTGAAGTCTAGCGAGAAAAAAACACAGGAGAGTGAATATGGAATACAACTGTTATGGATTGAAGAAAGATTGTTAATTCCAGGACTGTAAATTCAAAAAAATATAAAGGATTTTGGCTGGGGATATAGTTCCTCGCCTTGATGACCACTAAGTAAAGCAATCCTCAAAACTATGAACTCGAAAGCATTACCACGCCAGATAAATAATATTGAAGTAGGTGTTTATGAATGCGAAATACATCTCAAATTCCGGTTGATTGAGGAAAAAACTCTGTTGGGCGATCGCGAGCAACTTTTACAGGTGCTGCTGGACGCTCTGACCGAAGGATCTGATGAGTTTCTGGAGACGCTGCAAGCATCTGTCAAGGCGCAAGAAGTGTCTGAGTTCAAAGCCTCACCTCAAATGCGGCGTCAACTGATGCGCTTACGCAATGCTGTTGACAATAGTCAATAGAGAAAAAACTAAAGCTGTAATTTAAAACTGCATATACTAGAAAAAATGAAAAAGGGTTTAGGGTCTAGGGTCTAGTATTTTTTACTCAGCACGGGCTTTACGCCCCGCTACCGCTCTAAGCGCAGCTATACCCGTAGGGCTTTACAGGAAGGAAGCACTTTTTTACAGGTGGGCTTGTATAACCTTATCCCAAGGCGACAAGCTACGTTTTTTGCTCCCCTTTGAAAAGCCAAAAAAGCATCTACAGTAGCCCTCACCTTTGACACTACTGAGATAATGGGGTGTCTACTGATAGATTAGCTTAACGGTTTTTGTTAAATCTTTGATTCTTCCAACATCTGGGAAACAAGTGATAGCTTAAGTTTTCAGTAAGCCCTAGTTAGTTTATACCTAAATTTGGCTTTCAAGTTACGTGAGTTCGACAAGTGGAAAATACCCCTCTCCAAACCTCTACCCTTGCAGGAGAGAGGCTTTGAAACCTTCAACAAGAAGAAGAAGTTTGGAGTCAGGAGATAAGAGTCAAAAGACGATGGGTATTTAATATCACTTCTTCCGTCTTCCGTCTTCCCTCTGACTTCGTTGAAAACCAGGGAGATTTTTGCCCATCTGGGTGTCACAGAGGGGTTGGGGTGAGGTTCATCGAATTCACGTTAAAGTTGGATAAATTGGGGTAAGAGTAGATTCAAAAATCGCCATAGGTGATAAACCTATGGCTAATAGCTAAAGTCCTCTCAAGAAAACTTTCCCAGCACAGCGTCAGTGGGAGAGTGTCAATTAGCAAGACCGTGTTCTAGTGCAAAACGAACTAACTCGGTACGGCTATTGGTGCCGGTTTTACTAAATAAACGGCTAACGTATTTTTCTACATTACGAACGCTGGTTTCTAAGCGTCGGGCGATTTCTTTGTTCATCAACCCTTCAGCTACCAGATTTAAAACACTTTGTTCTCTGGGTGTCAAGTCAATTTTAAACGGGGCTGGAGATTGAGATATGGCACTTCTTTGGGTTAATAATGCCTTAATTTGGGCAATCTGATTAGCTAATTCAGCAATGTCAGGGGTTTCGCTGTCTTCACCGATGGCTGGAAGTTTGGCGGTGCGGCGGGATAGTAAGTTTTCAACTATTGCCACTAACTCATCTGGATCGAAAGGCTTGGGCAAATACGCATCAACACCAGCTTGATAGCCTTGAATGCGATCGCCTGTCATGCCTTTAGCAGTTAAAAATACTACTGGGAGTGTTTGAAAGCGGGGGTCTTCTCGCAGTTGTCTGAGGAACTGATAGCCATCCACCTGGGGCATCATGATATCAGAAATTACTAAGTCAGGTGTATGCTGTTGCATCAAATCCCATCCCTCACGGGCGTTACTGGCAACTTGAACGCTGAAACCGCTTTCTTGTAAATAATCTCTTACGGCTTCCCGCAATCCTGGTTCATCATCTACCAGTAACAATTGTGCTGACATTGAAGTTTCCCTGTATTTACCTTTTTCCAATTTAGCGAAAGTTGTTAGGTATTGAGCAAGAAGAATAATAGCGAAAGTATGAATATTTCAATACACCCTATAGCCACTCGATGATCTTGGCATTCTCTGGCAACTTGGCACTTTTTTGTCCAGCAGCACGCGCCCTCGCAGTGAACAAACCAATGGGAGTATTTAATAAATCTACAAGGGTGGCTTGACCTGCGATCGCCTTGAAACTTTCTTTGGGTAGTTCTTTAAATAACCAACGTAGCAAACTATAACTGTATTTTTTAGCTGTCATCTCTGGCATTAACTCTACACCGTGCAGTTCGTGTAAGTAGCGATTTGAGCATCCATAACGTCGCCATTGACTTTGCAGTTCCTTGAATGTAGTCCGGTGACGATGCTGAACGATCGCCTCTGGGGAAAATTCTAAACGCCCGATATTTTGCCGTAGAATCCGCCAGCAAATATCTGCATCGCCGCCAGTAGTGAGATGGGGACGAAATAAACCAGCTTTTTCTAAAGCTATACGACGAATTGCCAAATTAGCAGTTTGACCGTAGGGACAAAAAGGATGGGCAAGAGTATGCTTTTGGGATAAGGTTTCTTGATGCTCTGCGTGTTGTTCTAGAAGCGTATTGCCTGGTAATGCGGCAATTTCCCCAGCCACAATTACCACATCTGGATCAATAAAAGGCTGGATTAATGAGGATAGCCATTGCGGTTGTGGGTGACAATCAGCATCCGTAAAAGCCACAATTTCGCCCACTGCGGTGCGAATTCCCGTATTGCGGGCAGCATAAGAGCTTTGAATTTGGTTTTCGCTTAAGGCATGAATTATGGGGGAATTTTCAGCAGCTGTTTTTAGCACAGTCAGAGTGCGATCGCTGCTGTTATTGTCCACTAGTAAGTACTCTACCCGGTCTTTTGGGTAAGTTTGAGATAACAGACAATTGATTAAATTTGGTAAATCTGGTTCACCGTTATAAATAGGAACAACCACTGATACCATGGGCAAGAAGCTTTTGGCAGTGGTTGCATCAACTGGCTGATTCATAAAATGTGAGATTTTGGGGATGGGATACTAAACTAGTATTCCCAATCCAAAATCCGGTAACGGTAATACTCAGATAGTTTTCATGACTCCAGAATGCTGGATGTGGGAATACTGAATATGTGCAAACTAAAATTTTAAGTCCCTAGCGCCAGCGCTCACAGGTTGGTTGGGTTGGTTTGCTGGAGGCTGGGCGAAGTTGTTACTAGATAGTGCTGCGATCGCCCGGGCATACTGGGGATCACTTTGAGTTCCCACTAAATTGGGGTTGGATGCTAGCTGACGCTCTTGTGCTGCTGTTAAGTCTAGCTTGATATCTGGCACAATCCCTTTTTTATTAATATCCGTGCCATCGGGGGTATAGTAATGAGCTATGGTGACTGCCAAACCTGAACCGTCTGAGAGTTCATGCACAGACTGTACCAGTGCTTTACCAAAGGTTTGACTACCAATAACTACCGCTCGGTTATTATCCTTGAGCGCACCTGTCAGGATTTCGCTAGCACTAGCTGAATTCCCATCCACTAGGATTGCCAAGGGTAGTTGTGTCAGAGCTGTGCGATTAGCTCTAGTTACTTCACTGCCTCCGGCGCGGTTAACTGTACGCACAATACCGCCATTATCCAACCACATCCGAGCAATTTCAATGCTGGAATTCAACAACCCTCCAGGGTTACCACGCAAATCTAAGACAAAAGCATCGACGTTCTGACCGTTCAAATTGCGAATGGCTCGGCGCATTTGCTCGGACGCATGACTACTAAACTCCCGCAAACGGATATAGCCAACGCGGCGATTACCTTCTTGCTTGAGGGTATAATTCACTGTGGGGATTTCAATATTTGCCCGTGTCAGCTTCAAATCAAAAGCACTCCGCCCTGTTCTCCCCAGTTGTAGTGTGATGGGAGTACCAGCTTTGCCGCGAATCAGTTGCGAAGCATCTTCCACTTTCATTTGAGCAGTGGATTTGCCGTCAATAGCCAAAATTTCGTCGCCTGCTTTGACGCCTGCTTTCAGCGCTGGAGAATTTTCGATGGCTTCCAAAACAGTCAGGCGCTTGGTTTTGTCATTCAGTTCCATGCGAATGCCAATCCCTGAGACTTCCCCTGATGTTTGGCTGGTCAGAGCTTGATACTGTTTGGGGTCCATAAACCGAGTGTAAGGATCTCCCAATTTTTGTAAAGCTTCGCGAATTGCTACATAAGCTTGTTCATTAGAAGAATATTCTTTGCTTAATAAGCTCTGCCTAGTGGCTAGCCAATCTTGTTGATTAAAACTGCCATCAACATACTCACGATTTACCAATTGCCATACTTGGTCAACTAACGTTTTCGGGCTATCTTGTAGAGCAGCACGAACGCAGCGAGTCCAAGCAGAGCCAAATACGGACACAGTGGCGGTCGTGGCGATCGCTCCACCAATCAAGGCTACTTGGAGCGGCGAGTAAAATTTCGCAGATTGGTTCATGTATATCAGTTGAAATAGTTGTGTTGTTGACAGTTTAGCAATCAGGCTTTTGGAAAATTTTTAAGTTTTTATACTCGATTTTCAGTTATGTTACATTCATTATTTTCTCCTTATAATTATCCTGAAAATTTTGCACTACTTTATAATGATAATTTCTGCACCTGCGAGCTTCTTTAGTAGTCTAATATGACACTATGAAGCTACTGTGTCATTACTATGACGTTGTTGTGACACTTTTACTAGTGTCAGCTTTACACCCTATATTATTTTTATAAGATAGCACTTCGCCGACTTAATTGTAGGTCTTCTTGAGAATATTTAACTAGGCTTTTATTACCTATGTCATGAGACATAAATTTACCAAAACTTCATCAATTTCTCCCTTGAGAAAATTACGTAAACAGTGGCAATTGCTACAAAAAATAGCTTGTGGTTTAGGCCTGATCTTTGGTAGTTGGCTAATTTTCACCAGTGTAACCTTAGTTTGGGCATCCTCTGGGCCAGTAGATGCCTTCTTTGTGCTTGGTGGTAGTATTAGCAGAGAAATTTATGTTGCCCAAGCAGCGAAACCAAATCCGCAAATTCCAGTTTTAATTTCTCATGGTTCCCCACAACCTTGTATATGGCTAATTTTTCAGCGAGAAGCAGCAGAGTGGCAAAACGTGTGGTTAGAAAATTGTGCGAATTCCACTTTTGAGAATTTTTACTATGGAATTCCTATTTTGCAGCAATGGGGAGTACATAAGATAAAATTGATTACCTCACCAACTCATCTACCCAGAGCTAAATGGATGGCACAGATTCTCTTGGGTGCTCATGGTATTTGGGTAGAACCAGATATTGTTCAAGAGCAGGGCATTCCAGGTAATTATGAGTCTTGGGTGAAAACTGGATTGGATGTAACACGCAGCTTTTTTTGGGCAATTTTAAGTCAAATTATTCAGCCAAAATGCTCAGATATTACAAGACTTGCCGATGTAGATATGCAAGCTTGGCAAAGTCAAGGTTTTAAGTGTGAGCATCAGGGGGGAGTAGGGAGATGAGGGTGATGTAGACGCGATAGTAGCTTCCCGCAAAGTGGGAGGTGGGGAAAAAGAATTAAATTTGGGTGCAATGGCAGATGTATTCTTTTGGAGGATGCCATATTGGCAGATTTGGCAGTTGAATCCTCAGCAAGACAAATGCACTGCTGTCACACACTCTCATAGGGCATTTCCAAAGAATCTTATCTATTGTCTTAGGACTGGGTACTCATCTAAAGGAGGTTCCTTTTACCTCTATTCTCCTTAACTGAGCAGTATTGCCAGCTGTTCAATCCGCATTATTTCTCAGAAATGATAATACTTGTCGAATGAAAAAATCTCGCCCCCGCTCTGGTCGGTCATTGAACAAATAATGTGTTCCACTGGGAATAGTCACTGTTTTAACCCTGGATGCATTCACTAACTCTGCTTTGAGAGCTTGCAAATCTTCCTGTCTAGACCAAAAATCAAGTTCACCTCGAATAACCAGTGTTGGAACAGTAATATCTGATGCCTCCCAATACTTTTGACCGAGTGAAAGATTGTAACTCTCCAATCGATAAGCAGATGGAATTCTCAGACTAGAAGGATTACTAGTATTACCGTTGGCACCTCTTGCAAGAGCTGTACGTTGATATGCATCAACGACAGCAGGGTCACGCCACTGACTCTTATCTTCAACTGGAATTGTTCGGTTCCACTGAGTAATTAACCCTTCAGCATCTGTTATTCGGTATGCTCCTGCATCAGAGTCAAATGTTCCAGGCTTATTTGGGTCTTCAAAGGCATGACGAAGTTTCCAAGGCGCATCAACACCATAGAGGCTATTGAGCATTACCAAGTGGCTAACTTTTTCATTGTTTTGGCTCGTATACATCCCTGCCCAATGTCCGCCAGTTGCCCAACCGACAAGTGCCACAGGTTGTCCTTGATGACGGTCGCGAATGGCATCGACTACATCTCCAATATCTCGCACTGCTTCGTCTGAGGGGACAGATGGCGGATTTTTTTCTGGTGGTTGATCTAAAGCTGTAGGACGCGTAGAATGTTCCCAGCCTCGCACATTCATGATGTAAACTGAATGTCCAGCAGCAGCAAAATCTGCGGCAAGTGAGTATCCACGCACATTTAAGTCAAAAGAAGTAATACCGCCGGGGCCACCCCCATGAATTAACAAGATTGGGGGATTTGAACTTTTGGTGCGATCGCCCAACAAAACCTCCCGGACAAAAATTTGAATACCAGGATCACTCGTCACATAAAAATCCTTTCGCGTCACTTGAGATGGATTTAGAGAAGTCTGCTGTTTCAAAAGAGATTTTGCCTTCGCAGTTGATACTGAGTTTTGAGTTAGTTCAACCCACTTTGTGGAAGTGACACGAGCGATGAGCGTAAAGCTTCCATCATCAGATGGTTTAAAAATTGCTGCTTCTCCTTCTGCAATTTCACTCAATACAGGATGTGCTGGTTCTTTAAAGTTGTGTATATGAGACACCAAAACCTTGTTAACACCAGGTGCAGGGGGAGTACCCAACAATATTCGAGTTTCTGCAACCAGCTGTTCTTGTCCTGATTTGCCATTTAAGTTTTGCCAAGAACGCCGCCCATTCAGACGATTTGTTGTCTGAACAGAACCAACCTTCATTAATTGCGCTGTTTCTACAGTTCGGCAATATTCACTAGCAATTACTTGACCAATAGGAATACCAAGAGTACGTAGAGCATCACCGATTACTTGAGCTTGGACTCGACCCTCTGGAGATAGATTGCGATGAGCTTCACAATTCTTCCACCATTCTCCTCCTTCTCTGATATCGGCTTGAGACCAATCTGTTGCAGTATGACGAATGTAAATTACATAGCCGCCCTGTCGGAGTGTATTAACGAGTTGGCTAGTGTGAAGTTGAGGAGACTCCGTAGCTGGAGACGCAGCAGGTTGAACTGCTTCAGAATTCCACATGTCGGCTTTAACGCAACCTGAAGCTAAAAGTAGAACACTAGCAATCATTAAACATTTCACTGGAGTAACACCTTTCAAGCACTAAAAACACCATAAACCCAGGATTTGTGCCTAGTTCTATCAGTCAAATTAAATTGGTTATTAAAGTTCAATTACAGCTAATTCATAGCTATTATCTCGCTGTTACGGCATCTAGCTTTTTTCAGTTAATCAACATACTTATCATGCTAGAAAGAAGTTTTATCAATGTCCAACATATATTTGATTACTGAATAACACTTGAAAAGTTCAAATGGAATTGCGACATCTCCGTTACTTTGTAGCTGTGGCTGAAGAACTACATTTCGGTCGAGCAGCACAACGATTGCATATTGCTCAACAACCGCTTAGTCGTCAAATTCGTAATTTAGAAGATGAAATCGGCGTGCAGCTGTTCTATCGCACGAAACGCACCGTGCGCTTGACAGAAGTAGGACAAGTCTTCTTAACGGAGGCCAGAAAAACACTCCAACAGGCTGAATATACTGTTTTACTGGCACAACGCACGAGTCGAGGCGAGATTGGAAGGTTTGCTGTTGGCTTTACAAGTCCTGCTTTAAATAGCATTCTGCCTAAAATTGTCCGCTTGTTCAAAGAGCGACATCCGCAGGTAGAACTTGCATTAGAAAAACTCCATACTAATGAGCAAGTTGAAGCGCTGATATCGGGTCAACTTCAAGTAGGGTTACTGCATCCACCTTTAGAAAATGAGTTTTTAGTCTTAGAAACCATTCATCGAGAAAGGTTAGTTGCAGTTTTATCAGATACCCATCCATTGGCTCATGCTGCAACTGAGTCAATTTCAATCAAGGCACTTTCTGATGAATCGTTCATTCTCTTTCCACGTCATGTTGGTCCAGTTCTTTATGATCGCATTATCAATTTGTGTCAGCAGGCAGGGTTTAGTCCGAATATTATACAAGAGGTTATTCCTCAGCAAACCATTCTCGGTTTAGTTTCAGCAGATATTGGGATTTCACTGCTCCATGCCTCAGCACAAGCTGTAACACCTACTGGTGTTGTCTTCAGAAATTTATTAGAGCCATCTCCAGAATTAGAGCTTGCTGTTGCTTGGTATCCCAATACTACCAATCCAATCTTGTCCGCTTTTTTAGGAATTGTTCGTGAAGTGACCATTGGATCAGATTGAGGATAAAATTATTTATTGTCCATAATTGATCTAGCGCTCTTCTGTCACTCTCATGAGAGCGATGAAAGAGCGGTAATGTGAAAAATATGTATCTACAGATCTATTAAGATTTGCTAGTGTAGGTATAGTACAAATAATAATAACAGTGGTGTTGTAGCTGCTTAACAGCTACTGGGTGACAAATTGTTAGTAAAGGTCACACTAAGAGATAATAACTATGACGGCATTTGAACCTCAGAGTCTCCGTTCTTATAGCCAAGAAGATGTGCAGAAAATTCTTCAGTTAGCGATCGCTCGTCAAGCCAATGACCAAGACAAAGAATTTTCCTATGAGCAACTGCTGGAAATTGCTACTGAGTTAGAAATTTCACCAGAATCTCTCAACCTCGCAGAAATTGACTGGCGATCGCAACAAAGTGAAATCCAACAACGGCAAGCTTTTAATTCCTACCGGATCGGCAGATTTAAAAAACGTGTGGGGAATTATGCCATTGTCAACAGTTTTTTCCTGTTGGTGGATTTCGTCGGTGGTGGTGGTCTTACTTGGTCGTTGTATTTCTTGCTATTTTGTGGACTGACACTAGGGCTTGATATTTGGAATACCTTTCAAACTAAAGGCGAAGAGTACGAAATGGCTTTTCAAAAATGGTATCGCAAACATCAAATTAAAAAAACTATCAATACAGTTGTCAATAGATGGTTTAAGGCGTTGCAGATTTAGGTATGAAAAAACGAGTTTTTGAGGCGATCGCTAATGCCAATTATTTATAAAACCCCTAGCAAATAAGCATCTAGGGGTAGTGTTCATTATTGTAAATTTCCAGTACTCTAAACTTTAGCAATTTAGCCGATTAATTTCTGCTGATTTTTGCGATTTTTCCATTGCCAGGCTGCACCTAAAGCACCAAGTGTTAATAAGCTTAACGTTGATGTAGGTTCAGGGACGGGGACAATTTGCCCACGAATCTCACCACTAGGGAAGGTGGTTGTGTGCAGATTAAAGTAGGCATTACCTCTCAATAGTTCCTGCGCTAATACATCTGTCAAGGGATTGGTAACATCATCAAAACGCCAATCTCCCGTAATTGTCCCCGAATTGCTACCTGCAATCGGAGGAAGAGTGGCATTATCCAGATCGTGAACAACAGGGCCATTTTGACCGGCTGGGGCGTTATGGATATGTGCAAATGGAGCTGCTATGGTACCCTGCAAACCAGAGTAATTGACTACATAGTCAAAAACCCAGCTACCGGGGCCACCACTAAGTGTACCCGTCGCCGTACCTACACCAGATGTACTGACAGAGGGAACTTCTTGATCACCATTTAATACACTGGTGAAAGAAAAAGTTGCCGCATTAGCCGCTAAAGGTGACAGTGCGATCGCTGTACCTAGAAACGTACCAGTTAACAAAAGCTTCATAAATGACCTGCATTACTTTACACAATCACCAAATTGATACTTGGTAACTTATAGAGATTATACTGAAATTGCTTAGTACTTGCTGGTTCAATTATGAATAAGTATTGTAGTAATTATGCTTATACGTTGAACAAGAAGTCAGAAGGAATCTTCCCTCTTCCCTCTGACTTCGTTGAAGACGGCTAGATTAAAAAATATCTGCTGGGTCTGCCGAGTTTAACTTCCGCATAGCGATCGCGCCAGAAATCAAACACATAATAATTGTTAATATCAAAACTTGTATTATCCGTGCATAAGTCATAAATAGTGGTAATTTAGTGACGTTTCTGGTGAAGCCATACATGAAAAAAGAAACAAAACCACCAGGAATAAAACCGCATATCGCTAAAATTAATGCCTCTTGCAACACCACAAATAATAAATAAGTATTGCGATAACCCATTGCCTTGAGTGTGGCGTATTCAGGCAAGTGATCCATCACATCACTATAAATAATTTGATAAACAATAATCACACCAACCAAAAATCCAATGGTGACACCCAAGGAAAAGATAAAACCAATCGCGCCATTTTCTTGCCAATACTTTTTTTCAAAATCAATAAATTCTTGACGGGTAAAAACTTTTACATCATCCGTAAGATAAGACCGTAATGCTTGAGCAACTACATCGGCATCACTACCCGATTTAAGATTAATTAAACCCAGGTTGACGTTACCTGGTTGCTGTGCCGAAAAAATTCGCAAGTAGTTCTGGTCACTAGTGATAACACTACCATTAGCTACAAAAGATGCACCAACCTCATACAAACCGCCAATTTGAACTTTACGTCCTTGCAGTTCTGTCGTGACAGGTTTACCTTCAGATATTTGAGCGATCGCCTGTTCATATTTCCCGTTGGCGTTACGGTCAAATAACAGTGTATTCGGATATTTAATCTGATCTAATTTTTGATTGACTGCTGGTAAATTAAACGCAGGTTTTTCTGGATTAAAGCCGATAACTAAAATTGATTCATCTAATTTAGTTTGGAGACTCTTCCAAACTCCTATACGAATATACAAAGGATTAACTGACTCAACCTCAGATAGATTAGCAGCTTGGAACAACCGCCGACGCGGAAAACTACTGAGTAATCCTAGATTTTGTCCTTGGCGGCTCATTAATACTAAATCTGCTTGTAAAAGTTCATGAAAGCGGGTATTACTATCATATAAAGCCGATTGAAAGCCCAACTGCATTAACATGAGAAAATCGGCAAATGTAATTCCACAAAGAGCAACGAGAAAACGTCCCTTTTGTTTCATTAGTTGCCGCCAAGCCAAGGGGATTTTGGGTTTGAACATGAGGGGAATGGGGG
>JADEXK010000142.1 GCA_015207155.1 Nostocales cyanobacterium LEGE 11386
TTTTACAATGTGCCGCCCTTAATCGCATGATCCAGTTAGGCAAGCCAGACTCTTATAAAGTCGAAGGCTAATTCCTATCCTTACTTCGGATTGGTCTGTCTTTTTTTCCTTTCATGCAACAAAGCCTCAAAACACTAAAGTCAAAACCAGGGTCTGTTAACTCCAACGACAAAGCGTATTTCCAATCAATCCGCCCTTGCACTGCAAGGGTTGCTTGTCTATCAGAGAGATTTTCTAAATATTGCATCACCAGTATCATCGCCAACCACCAAGGTGCTTGCGCTGGCTGACCACGTTGCGGATAAAGTGATGCGAAGTCTTCATCCTGGTAAAAGACTCCAAGTTCATCACGCAGTCGCATATATAAATTACCTTTGGGGAACGAGAAGACTGAATGATAAAGATAGCTTATAAGAGGTTCTGAGCAGTTCTTCCCTAGTGTCTATACGACTTCTATACCCAGTAGAGCCATTATTGATATCAATGATTGATTTCAACTGTGGCGACAGTTCTAGATTTCGAGATCCTCGCTTTTCCAACGAACTGAGAGCCTAAAGTGATTAATTTTTGTGACTTAGAAACGAAAACTAAGTTTCGCTTGGTGATTATTCTGTGGTGTAACTTCAGCAATCATCATTCCCCACACAAAACTAAAACGAAATTTAGTTGCGCGCTCTATATCAAAATGTGCAGACCTTAGTAAACTATGAAACTGTTTTTGGGTGTAACACTGTTTGTAAGCAGGGTCAACAAACTTCAATATAAAATCACATATCTGACATGATAAGTAATCTTTACACCAATCTAAAATAAATACTTTACCTTCTGGTTTTAAAACACGTCTTATTTCCATTAATGCAGCATGAGGAGCATCAAAATAATGAAATGCACTTGCAGATACAATTACATCAAAACTGTTATTTACAAATGGTAAATTCGACACACTGGCATCCTGAAATGAAACATGAGAATAAGTACGACATTTTTGTTGAGCTACAAGAAGCATTTCTGCTGAAATATCTACTCCAGTAATCACTTGCTGTGGATTTTCAGTGAGTAATAATTGCTCAAATTCTCCTGTTCCACAGCCAATATCAAGCACTGTCACTTCTGGTGCAATCTCTGCCCAATTTTTTAGAGCAGATAGTGATTTGGCAATATATGTATTCCAACGCTGGTCATACGAATTTGCCATCTGGTCGTATTGTTGGCGAATTACTTTTTCACTCATAGCTATTTTTTGTCCGGTATTTAGTTCAAGTTGATCCATTCAATAATATTTGAGTGAATTGGTGGACTGGACTCTGGCAAGATATGCTACTGCGCCAAATAACAAATAATTCTTTGCGTAAGGTTTTGTTATCTACATCTATAGGAATGGCGTATAGTAACCCTGCTTGTACCTCTTGAGTAACTGATTTTGACAACACAATTGAAACTCCTAACCCTGCTTGTACGGCTCGTTTGACAGCTTCTGTACTACCCAATTGCATGGAAATTCGCATCTTGTGAACTTGCTCACCAAAAAATTGCTGTAATAAGCGTCCAGTACCTGTACCTCTTTCTCCGCCTAACATTTCGATATTTTCTAGATAGGCTTTGGGGACTTTCGGCAAATCTCGCCAAGGATGATTTGGTGGCACTATGAAGACAAGTTCTTCGCTTTGCCAAAGTTGAGCTTTAAACCCAGGACGATTATCCCACCACTCCATCAGGGCTATATCTACTAATCCAGTTTCTAACTTGTCAGCGATCGCCGGATTAGCATCAATTACTAAATCCACTTCATAGGAATTATCATACTGTTCCAAATGATATTTCAAATACGGGGGTAAGAGATAAATACCAATATTAGAACTCGCCCCAATTCGCAATTTTGTAGATTTGAGGGCTGAAACTGCTCTTTGTGTTACCAAAATTAGACTTTCGGCATAAGGAAGTAATTTCTGTGCCGCAGGAGTCAATTGATTACCCTTGCGATCGCGGATAATCAGTTGAGTATTCAAAGATGCTTCTAACTTTTTAATGTGTTGTGAGACAGCAGGTTGAGAAATTCCCAATTGTTTGGCAGCTTGGCGAAAACTCCCTGTATGGACAACGGCTAAAAAACTTTCTACGTACTCAAAATTCATAGGTGGGGCAAATCAAGTCAAAAAGAGCCAGTGCGCCCTTGCGGGTTTCCCAACTTGTAGACGCGCTGGCGCGGCTTCTCTCGCAGAGTAGCAACTAGCGTTCAAAAGTCAAAATTAAATAACTTTTTTAAAGGAGACAAGGAAGTAAAAAGGTAAAAGAAAATGGCTTTTGCGTCCCTTTTATGGTGAATGAGGATTGATTGCAACAAAACCCTTGCGGGGTAAGGGTTATAAAAAATTAAGCGCTGTTTTAAATGAAATCCTTACAGGGTAAGACTTTCAATGATTTTTAATCAGTTTTTTCATAAAAGTAACCGAAAAAACCAGAAAAATTGACTGTTTATGGACAATTAACTGCTCCCTGTGGCTTTTGATTTTGCAGGGCTTGCAGAATATTTTGGGCAGCTTCTAAGGCAATGTTGCGCCGCAAATCATCAACAGCAGATCCAATATGGGGAGTGAGAAAGGTTTGATTGGTGTTTTCTATTAATGACTGGGGTATGCTGTGGGGGCGATCACTACGATACCAATCTTCCATTTCAAACACATCGGCAGCGTAACCTGCTAAGTGTCCAGATTCTAAAGCTTGACATACAGCTTGTTCATCAACTACAGAACCACGACAGGGGTTAATTAAAAAGCTGCCTGGTTTCATCTTTGCTAAGGTGTTGGCGTTGATTAAATGAAAGGTTGCTGGTTGCAGAGGTACTACCAACACAATAAAATCACTTAGTTCTATTAAAGTATTAAAAGGTACTTGTGATAAATTCCATGCTGCCTCTTGTTCTGGAGTTAAAGCCACCGGATCACTGTAAAGTAACCGCATCTCAAAACCCACCAGCCGTTGAACGAGCGCTTTGCCTAATGCACCCATACCGACAATTCCCAAGGTGCGATTTGCTAGACCTAGGCTGTAAAATTGGGGTCGCCAACCTGCAAATTTAGCTGTGCGAATGAAGCGATCGCCTGCTAACATCTGTCGTGCTAACCCAATTAATAACCCAATGGTAATTTCGGCAGTGGGTACAGACAACAAAGAAGGCACAATTGTAAACCATACACCGCAACGGGTACAGGCATCAACATCAAAATTGTCGTAGCCTTTTAGGGCGGCTCCAATCACTTTTAGCTGGGAACACTGCCGCAGAAAAGCTTCATCAATGGTGTCTGGCATAAATACCATTAATGCCTCAGCATTTTTAGCCCGTTGCAGAATTTCCTCACGAGATAAAGACTCTTTACTGGGGTTAGCAATCACCTCACAATGAGGTTCGAGAAGTTCAATGACTTCTGGATGTACCCAGTTAGTAATCACAACCTTTGGCTTCATGATATTTCCTCAAGCTAACCGTCTGCGTAAATAGCCACTGAAACTATCTACCAATATCACCATCATCAAAATGACGAGTAGTATTGCTGCTACTTCTTTATACCTAAGAATACGTAAAGAACCAATTAGTTCAAACCCTATACCGCCTGCCCCGACTGCACCCATGACAGTAGAAGCGCGAAAGTTATATTCCCAACGATATAAGGTAACATCTAACATTTGCGGCAAAACTTGCGGTAAAACACTGTGATAAATTACCTGAATTTTGTTGGCACCAGCCGCCTGTGCTGCTTCGATTGGTGCAGAGTGTACGTGTTCGATGTACTCAGCAAAAAACTTACCCACCATCCCAATTGAATGTAACCCCACTGCCAACGCTCCTGGCAATGCACCAAACCCTACCGCAGCCACTAAAATAATTCCCATAATCAGTTCTGGCACAGCCCGTAAAGCATTGAGAATCAGACGTGCTACCTGAAACACAATCGGGTGGGGTGTAGTATTCCCAGCTGCTAGTAGTGATAACGGTAGAGAAAAAGTAACTGCGATGGCGGTTCCTGCAACACTCATCGCCAAAGTGTCAAACAGTGGCTTAATCCAGTTGATAACCGAACTAAAATCAGGCGGTAGCATTTGGCCAATTAAATTAATCCCACTAGGCACACCCTCAGCTAATCGTTCCCAATCAAAAAGACCAACTAATAAGAAAGATATCATCACAATTACTACAACAATAGTTACTTGCAGTAAATGCTTATATCTCTGTTGTCTTTGTTGTTTTAACAGTGGTTCAAATTTTTGATAACGATTGGTTGTCATAAAACTCGATTGAATAGGTAGGAAGGAAAAGGAAGAAGGTAATATGTGGTCTGAGAATCATATCTTTGAAACCAGAATTCTTCAATTTGTTGGTTAAATTAGTCCCTATTAATTGGCTCTTACGTTGGTTTTTTGGTACGGCATTAAAATAGCCGTTTTATAGAAAGGCTAAAAAATCTAAAATCCAGTGAGAGCAAAGAACATAGGCTCTGATTAGATTTTATTTCTTATTCGACTCCATAAAAGGTACTGAAAAGCCTATTAATTTAACTTTTCAAAATCTAGATTCAACGTTTTACCTAAATCCCTAACTACATCATAATCTTGGTCTGTAATGGCATCAAACCCATCTGCTTTAAAAGCTTGGAGAATTTCTTCATCCTTCAGTTCAACAAATGCCGAACTAATTTTTGCCTTTAATTCTGGGTTCAAATCTGAGCGCATTGTCCAAGGATATTGAGGAAATGGTTTAGATTCTGCCAAAATTTTGACTTTGCTACTATCAATAATTTTCCGCTCAATTAAAGATTCAAAAATAGGTTTACTCAAGCCCCCAATTTGAGCATTGTTATTTTGAACTGCTAAAGCAACTGCATCATGAGAACCAACGAACGCTTCTTGATAATCTTTTTTCGGTTGTAAACCCTTGTCAGCAATCATTGATTTGGGAATTAAATGACTAGAAGTAGAAGCTTGATCTCCGTATGCTACTGTTTTTCCGGCCGCTTGCTCGATAGAATTTACACCACTTTTGACATTGGCAATAATCACTGATTTATAAGTTGTTTCGCCGTCTTTTTTTAAGGCTGCGAAGGGTTCAATATTACTTTTAGTTTTAGCTAAAACATAGGAAAGTGGACCAAAGTAAGCTAGTTCTAAACGTCCGTTACTTGCCGCTTCGATCATGGAAGAATAGTCAGTGGTTACAACTAATTCAATATCTTTACCTAACTTTTCTTCTAAATATTTTTCTAACCCCTGATTATTTTTGATGATGGTGGAAGCATTTTCATCTGGTAAAAGAGCTACCTTTAAAGTATCGGGGTCAGATACACTAGGGTCAACCGCAGCTGCGGTATTAGCACTAGGAGAAGCAGAACCATTAGTAGCAGTGTTGTTAGGTGCTTGACAGCCAACTAAGGCCAACACAGCTACAGCTACAGATGTGAGTAATTTTTTTTGCATTGCGATCTCCATAAAGATTCTCCTGATATATCAAACAGTGTGTAAACTCTTGAAGGATTGGGGACTGGGAATAATACGTTATCTTCTGCCTTCTCTATGAGAGGCTTTGCCAACTGGCTTCTCGATCAATTCTTCTGCATCATCTAAATGAATATTTTCAGTATTGCCATAGATGCGATTAAGTTCTCCTTCCTGGATACCTGCGGCATTACCATCAAAAACTACATGACCTTGAGATACACCAATTATCCTGTCTGCATAGGTTTTAGCTAAATCTACTTGGTGTAGACTCATAATTGCCGCAATGCCGTCTTCTTGACAAATTTGACGTAGAAAAGAAATCACTTTGTGGGAACTAGCCGGGTCAAGGCTGGCAACCGGTTCATCTGCCAGGATTAACCGGGGTTGCTGCGCCAACGCACGTGCAATACCTACCCGTTGCTGTTGTCCACCACTAAGATTATCTACTCGTGCTAAAGCTTTATTTAATAGTCCTACTCTTTCTAAACACTCCAAGGCTATATGTTTGTCAGTTTTGGGTAATGGAAAAAAGCTCCTCAAAGTTGAGTGATAAGCTAAACGACCAGTCAACACATTTTGTAGTGCAGTTTGTCTACCAATTAACTGGTGCTGCTGAAAAATCATCCCTGTGCGCTGGCGATGTTGATGTAGTACCTTGGGTTCATTGAGTTTGCGCCAACCTTCTACTGTAATAAACCCTGCCGTTGGTTGGATGAGTCCATTTAAACACCGGAGCAAGGTTGATTTACCTGAACCAGAAGCTCCCAAGATGACTGTAAACTCTCCTGGGTTAAAGTTTAAACAAACTGACTGGAGGGCTTGAACTCCGCCAGGATAAGTTACACTCAAGCGATCAAGCTGAATTATCATCCTAGGAAAATTCCCCTAACTTATACAATCTACAAGCAGTTGATTTGAAAATGTAATCAAAACATTAGTTGCATAAGAATAAGTTCTCACCCTTGTTTAAAGGTGAGGTTAACAATTGAGTTGTTTTAGGTTAAAAACAAAAATATTAGCTAAAGCAGTTTGGGTGAATTTGAGGAAGCGATCCCCAGAATGCTCTAGTCTGGGTGTCTCGATAGATACCACAACAGTGGGCAAATAGAGAAATAAGCGGTAAAAACTTGTTGTGAAAAATGCAATTGAAAACAATTGGTGGATCTACATTCCACCACAACAGGAGCTCTCACCATTGGCTCTCATAACCCTTGTGGTCAAACAATTGAGACTTTCACACCACAAGCGTTTCTTACTTTTAACTTATGTGCGACTCGTTGATGAGTGAATCACGGTGGAAGTGCTATGTGTTGTGTTCGATTTCTAGCCAGCAGCAGTATGGAGAAATTTTAGTCGCTAAGGAAACCGATGCTGCTGAAAGTCAGAAACAATATTAAGCTTAAAGAAGAGGGTTAAATTACAGACTTTCTATATGATGAAAATGAACTTTTACTCCAACAATAATTGGGTAAATGAAGAGGTAACAGTTATGCTAAGTAAGCCTGTAAAAACCCTAACTCAGATTGCTATGGCTGGTATAGTTTTAGCGAGTGTTGCTGCTTGTACTCCTGAAAATGAAGAGAGGGAAGAAGATTTTAGGGAGCGGGGAAATCCAATCGAACGCGAAGGCGATGTAGAAAGAGAAGATGATGAAGAACGTGAGGATGAAGAAGAAAGAGATTAAACGCGCTAAATTAAGGCTTTTACCTGAAAAACATAAGTATTCACCGAGTGAATCCACAGACGGAAATATTTGTCTGACAATACTTTCATGGCGCTAACCCAAGAACGCCTCACGCCACGAAAGTAAATGCGGTATTGCCAATTTCAACCAACCATCATCAGCACGGGTAATCTTTTGATAAAGATTCATCATTCATGTATTTCGACTGCAAATTCACTGTGAGTCATTGTTGATTAACTGGATGAGTTTTTCTTGTGACTTCGAGTACAAAGGATCTGCTATTGTTCCAAATGAACGTTTTTTAACCATTGCTAATTGTTGACCTGGTGTCAAATTCACAACTACATCTGGCAGTATTCCTGTTTTGCTAATATCTCGTCCTTTAGGGGTAAGCCATTTTGCTATAGTTACTGCTAAACCTGAACCATTCGCAAGTGGTCTGATTGATTGAATTGTATTCAGTCCCAGGGTTTTAGAACCGACTACAACACCTCTGTTGTTATCTTTTAATGCTCCAACCAGAATTTCTGCACCACTAGCCGTCCCTTGATTAACAATAACTACTAATGGTTTATTTGTTAAAGCGCGTCCATTTGCTTTTTCCCGCTCTATTTGACTACGCTGAACCATTGAAACAATCGTACCCTTATTAATCCACATCCGCGCAATGTCTATACTAGAAAACAGCAAACCACCAGAATTGCTTCGTAAATCTAAAATATAGCCATTTACCCGTTGTTTTTCTAAATCTTTAATAGCTTGCTGTATTTCTTGACCAGCGTTGGCGCTGAACTGAGTCAGACGAATGTAGCCAATCTTTTTGTCAGAAATAGTATTAACTTGGTAGCGGACTGGATTGACTTTCTCTGCTTCTCTAGTTATCTTAAACTCCAACTGTTGTTGACCCCGCAGTACAGTTAAAACTACAGATTGACCAGATGTTCCTCGCAAAAGATTTCTCACCGCCGGAGCATTCATTCCTTGCACATTTTGTCCATCAATTTTGATGAGTAGATCACCAACTAAAATTCCCGCATTGTAAGCAGGAGTTTCTTCTAAGACACTGATAACCTTTAGCGATTTTGTTTTTTCATCCTGATTTATCTCTAAGCCTACTCCAACACCTGCTGGATCAATCTGCATACTCTGAAATTCTTCAGGTGACATAAATCGTGTTAAAGGTTCGTTTAATTTCTGGAGCATCTGGCGAATTGCTGTATATGTGTTGCGGCTCGCAAACATAAACGCTCCGGCTTGCAAACAAGAAAATTGTTGGCTCACATTAGTTGCAAACAGAAAAGGATTTCGGCTCACATTAATTGCAAACAGACTCATTATTATTTGCAATGG
>JADEXK010000143.1 GCA_015207155.1 Nostocales cyanobacterium LEGE 11386
TCCTGGTATGGACTACTATGAGCAAAAATACCAGGAACTGATGCTCAAAAACCTCCAGCAACAAGCTCAGGCTCTTGGCTTAGAACTCATTCCTCTTTCCCACCCCACCGAATGTGTTTCTTGAAAGTTCGACAAGTTGAAAAAACCCCTCTCCAAACCTCTCCCCTGCGAGGAGAGAGGCTTAAAAACCTTGATTTTTAGTTCAAAACTAGGGATATTTTTGCCCCTCTCCGACACGGAGAGGGGTTGGGGTGAGGTTCATCGAATTCACGTTAAGCTAAGTGGCAACGACGATAGAAGTTACAAAACTCGGAGAAAAAGCCCACTTCTTTGAGGCTGGGAGAAAGCTTTGCCCCCTGACTGGCAATAATGCTGCATACCCTATTCTCTATGCCAGCGTGAGCGAAGACGGATGAACTTAACATTAACTTTGGGAAATTATCCTGATCCAGAAAGATTGAAAGCAGAATCTGTGACAATTGCTGCCAACTTTGCCAGAATTTGGGGCTTAATCTTTTCGTACTCGCCTTTGAGTAAACTTTTACTAAGCTGAGGGTCGGCAGATGACACTAAGGTTTTGCTCATTGCCACCCATTGTTGCAGTCTTTGGGGTTGGGCTGGGTCGATCTGAGAAATCAGAGTATGAAAACACTGATCTGGTACTTCCCTGGCAAATAATAACAGATGGTAGGAACCCGTCTGTGCCAATAAACAAACGATTTCTTGACCAAGACTAGTTTTGAGATCAAGGTAGTAAGGTAAACATTTAGCGCCATGTTTGCGGTTGTAGATGACAGTAATCCACAACAACATGGGGTGGGGAGCCGTGATAAATAAAAATTGATTATAAAGGTTACAGGATAAGCGTTTGATAATTTCTCCCTGCGGTAGCATCACCCATAGAGCTGGTAAAGTCTTGCCATGGGACTGGATGGTTTGAGGGAAAACAATATCAGCAATTGGTTTATTTTTAGGCCAGGAAGCTGTGCGGGCAAGTTCATCATTTGATAATGATATTTGCAAATCGCTTTTTATTTTCGGCTCAGGGTCAGCTTTAATGGCAACGGCGTGAGTAGATATATGATGTTCAGGCGTGGTTGAGCGCGTGCGATATTGCTTCTCCAGAGATTCTAAAACCTGGAGGATGTCACCAATACCTTGAGGGCGATCGCTTGCGGCTTTGGCTAGACAACTCATGACTAAATTTTGTACTTCCTGAGGGATTTGTAAGGTGGGGGCCACCTCAGCAAAAGTACGTGGTTCTTGAGTATGATGTGTTTTATACCATGCTCCAAACGAGTGGGTTGGTGCAATTAAAGGCATTTTGCCTGTGAGCATCTCGAACATCATCACACCCAAACTATAAATATCGGCACGATTATCTAATTCCTTACCCTCCATCTGTTCAGGAGAGGAATAAGCCAGTGTCCCCAAATAGTATTTTGTCTGGTCACTATTTGACTGGAGTAACTTAGCAATACCAAAATCTAAAACTTTTACCAATTCCCCGAAACTAGGGTCTTGAATCACCAGCATATTGCTGGGCTTAATGTCACGATGAATAATGGGATAAACCGCACCATCAACCGGGATACCATCATGAGCGCACTTTAACCCTAAGCTAATTTGACGCGCCATGCTGATAAATCTTGGTAAAGATAGATTTTGTTGGCGGACAATCTGGTTGAGGCTTTGTCCTTGCAAATATTCCATTACATAGAACGGCGTATTATTTTCGTCTACACCGTAATCCATGACTCGGACAATGTGGATACTTTTTTGCCCTAGTAAAGCACAGGTTTTCGCTTCTCGCTCAAAGCGGTCTTGCAACCGCATTTTCTTATTTTGTATAGACAGGGCCAGAAATTTCACAGCAACAGGTACACCTCCCAACAAAGTATCCTTAGCACGATAAACCCGGCCCATTGCTCCAGTACCAATTAACTCTTGAAGCTGGTAGCGTTTGCCGAGTAAGCGCCCAATGTTGGGGTCTGACATAGAAAATTCGACTCCAATGTTCAATAATCGTGGGTAACACCTGTTCAATAGGCAGGTTGTAAGTGTTTGGGTGAAAAATGCTGCACAATATCAGTGCAAATAAACTGGTAGATTTATCCTGACGTGAGTTCGACAAATATCAAAAACCCCTATCCAAACCTCTCCCCTGCGAGGAGGAGCCACTGCATTGCGCGGGTTCCCCGCGTTGTCGCAAGTGGCGCAGAGGCTTTGAAACCTTGATTTTTAGTTCAAAACCAGGATATTTTTGCCCCTCTGGACGTCACAGAGGGGTTGAGGTGAGGTTCATCGAATTCATGTTATCCTGATACCTTGTGTCATTGCGCACTTTGATTTAGTTTTAGTGTGCCCAATTTTGACTCACTAGATATCTCTACATATCACCAAAACCAAGATGAGAAAGTGAGGTGTAGTTTTTTACTTAACACTCCCCTTCGACTTCGCTCAGGGCAAGCGTACTCAGCACTTTCTACGTAGACTGACGTTCTAAGCTAGCTTCCATTGTATGGATTAAAACATGACCTGCCATAACGCCACTGCTGAGATAATATGTATCTTCTGAAATGCGGTGCATGGTTTCAAAGCCGCTACGACGTTGGCGATCGCCCAGTACCCAATAACGCTGCACTATAGTATCTAGACCAATCCAACCCTCACCTTCAACTTGCCCCAAAACATTATGTTGCAGTAAAAAAGTATATTGGCGCTCACCATCATGCAAACGCCCTTTATATTGCAGAGAGATTTCTGAGCGATCGCTGCCTGGAAATATCAGCTTTGTTGCCATTGTGAACCAGTTATCTCGATTCCAAGCAACTAAGGTCATGCCCTTAACGCTGATTGGCATACCATGACGCTCCAGCCAACTTCCTTGCATTACCCAGCGTCCTGGTTCCAATAAAAAAGTGTGAGCCACCTTGTACTTTCCTTGACTTAATCCAGTACCCCTAAGACTTAAAGATATATTAGTCATTGGTCATTGGTCATTAGTCATTAGTTGCTTCTTACACCTCCCACACTCCCCACTCCCTCACAGTCCTTGATGAATTTCTCCCAAAAGGACTTCATACGGTGCGCCAGTGGCAGCAGGTAAGTTACCAGGAATACTCTGCTGTCGCCAGTAGGCTAACACAGCGAAGGCGATCGCTTCCTTAAAATCTGCATTCAAGCCGACTTCGTCTGTAGTCAAAACTGGTACTGATGCCAATAATAATTGTAATCTTTGTTTTAAGTAGAGATTGCGACTACCGCCACCGCATAATAGTACTTGCTGCGGCATTTGCGGTAAAAAAGTGCAGTAACTGTGAGCAATCGAAGCAACTGTGAGTTCGGTGAGTGTTGCTAGCAGGTCGGCGGGGCTGAGTTGGTATGGTGCAGCATCTTGTAAACATTGATGCAGGTAAGTCACACCAAATAACTCGCGTCCCGTAGATTTAGGTGGTGGCAAATGAAAGTAGTCTTGCTGGAGCCATTTTTCTACTAATGGATAGCAGGGAGTACCACTGGCCGCCCAATTACCGTTTTCATCGAAGGTCTTAGCACCAGATGTTAAATGCTGTACTGCCAAATCTAACAGGCTATTTCCTGGGCCGGTATCCCAACCCCGAATTTTAGACAGCCAGTCATCACGACGCGGTGGAATGTATGCAACATTGCCAATTCCACCTAGATTTTGAATACAACGTCCTTCTTGAGGATGACTGAGCAAAAAAGCATCTACTCTCGGCACAAGCGGCGCACCATGACCACCAATAGCGATATCAGCAACGCGAAAATTACTTACAGTTGTAATTCCTGTGAGATGGGCAATTAAAGCACCGCGACCTAGTTGGAGGCTATAGCCCAAGAAGTGGGGAGTAGAACATGCTCCCCCTGCTCCCTTAGGTGGTCGGTGGTATACTGTCTGACCGTGGGAGCCAATTAAAGTCGCTGGCTGGTGACCAATTTGAATATTTTGGGCGGCTTGGGCAAAGGCACAGGCGATCGCATCATCTATTTCTGCTAATTCTGCCATGGAGATAGCTGCACCAGCGCAAACGGCTAATATTCTTTCTCTGAGATTGGCGGTGTAAAGATATGTTTCCCCTGCTAGTAACTCAATTTTGAGATCCAAATCTGTACCAGAAATCTCTACCAAGGCAGCGTCTATACCATCTACGGAAGTACCACTGATTAAACCGATCACGCGAGTAGGTACGGTAATTTCTTCATTTGGATGCATTGGCAGAGATTCTTTGGTAATCATAAATTTTGTGAAATTGCCAACTCGGAGCTACTCCACTTTATCAAAATTAACAACAATTATATGCTTGAGCTTCATGATTGCTTAAACAACACTAATAACAATATATGGGATCTTGACCTAAAGACTATTAGTTTGCCAGGTTTTCATATGAGAGGTGAAATACCAATATTTTCTTTATTATTCCTTAATGTAAAATCACTGGTTTACATATTTATTTTGCAAAATAAATTACAAACATGGCAATTTTATAATCTATAAAAATCCAGTAATTGCATCCTATCTTTAAATAGGAAATACAGCAGAGAATGTACTCAAAGTTTGCACAAACTAATAAAAATTAAAAACTATGTTTTCCCAAAAACTTGCTGGTATTGCTGCTTTATCTCTATCTGCGATCGCTTCATTAACCTATGCTGGTTCTGCTCAAGCTATTTCCTTTACAGTTACTACAGGAGTTGCAGGTCCTAACGGTGTAACTAATCAAGGTGCTTTTTCTGAGTTTCACGCAGATCCAGGCGTGGTAACTGTTGATTTTAACGCCGGCATAGCTCCCACCACTGGTTTTGCCAAGTACTCATTTGAGAATGGTAAAACAAGCAGTGTGAGAGCAGATAAGTGGGCTCCAGCAGGAGCCAACGGAGAAGTAAACACATCCAGCTACCTGGCAGTTTTTAATGGCGACCAAGTTACCATTACTTTAGATAGTTATCTCAATTACTTTGGTATCAACTGGGGTGCGATCAGCGCTAATAACACTTTTTCCTTTTATAATGGCGACGCTCTGGTCAAATCATTTACAACTCAAGACGTTGATCCAGTTGCTCCGGTGCGTGCTTCACAACATGGTGGTGAAGGTAATGGCTACCTCCACTTTTACTCTGAAGGTAGTAACGATATTTTTAACAAAATTATCATCTCCCAATCCAGCACTCATGGTGGTGGCTTTGAAAGTGACAACCACTCCTTCAGTATGGGAACTGGCAGATTCACAGGTTTTGATCCCCAATCTGTTCCTGAACCTAGTTTAGTCTTAGGTATGTTGGCTGTAGGTGGTGTGTTCCTACGCAAGCGCCAAAACCAAAAACTGCAAATCACAAAAAATCTTGCTAAAGATTAAGTTGACGCGAGGTAAATTTTCCCATCAAATATTGTCAAAGCTTCAGATGTTTTCAATGCATCTGGAGTTTATTTTTATAGCAAAAAATGACTATTAGTGATTAAATAAGACTGTTATACCTTATTCCTTATTTATATTTATTAGTTTTGTTGAAGGTTAATTTCTTGTAAATCAAGAGCATAATTTAATCGCAAAACATTAACTCCTGGTTCACCAAAAATCCAAAGAAATCTGCCATCAGTATACTTATTAATTAAAGGTAGTATTTCATCATCTCGTACACCACGGGCACGAGCAACCCGGCTCAATTGTTGTCTTGCTGCTCTTAAAGAAATATGTGGGTCTAGTCCAGAGCCTGAAGTATAAATTAAATCGGCAAGGGGTTGAATATTTTCGTCTCGGAATTGATTTGCTTGTTCGACAATTCGATCTAGTAGTGCTGGATTGCTAGGAGCGAGATTACTAGCACCAGATATACCAGTTGGATTGGCCCTTTTTCCTTCGCTATATCTCACAGCGCTGGGACGACCATGAAAATATCGTTCGGATGTGAACGACTGGCCAATCAAAGTTGAACCAATGGGTTGTGCTTCTATATTGACCATGACACTGCCGTTAGCCGGAAACGGAAATAAGGCTTGACCTAATACCAGAATGGCAAGAGGGTAAATGATTGCTGTTAGTAACCACAGCACCAAAGTTATACGAATTGCTCTGATAATTTCTCGAATAAAATACATAAAATTTTTCTATTTGTTCTCAAGATTTAATTGTCAAAGGTGCTTAAAGTAGCTAAAGAGAATTAATTACACAGATTATTTTCCTGTAACCTGTAAACAGTACAATATCTCTTTTTGTCTTTTTAGACTAACCCCACTGTCGTAATTAGTACATCTATTAATTTAATGGCAATAAATGGCAAAATTACCCCACCTAAACCATAAATTAAGATGTGGCGTTGTAGCAGTTGATTAGCTGTTAAGGATCTAAAATGCACTCCTTTCAAAACCAAAGGAATTAAAGCAGGAATAATCAAAGCATTATAAATTAGCGCCGATAGTACAGCAGAATTAGTACTAGACAAATTCATAACATTCAGACCTTGCAAGTTAGCAGCAGTAAAAATCACCGGCATAATTGCAAAGTATTTAGCAATATCATTAGCAAGAGAAAATGTAGTCAATGCTCCACGGGTAATCAGCAATTGTTTACCAATACTCACAATATCGATGAGCTTGGTGGGATCAGAGTCCAAGTCCACCATGTTGGCTGCTTCTTTAGCGGCTTGAGTACCTGTATTCATAGCCACGCCGACGTGAGCTTGTGCTAGTGCAGGAGCGTCATTGGTGCCGTCTCCCGTCATCGCTACCAATTTGCCTGCGGCTTGTTCTCTTTGAATCACACTCACTTTATCTTCTGGTGTAGCTTCAGCGATGAAGTCATCAACTCCGGCTTCATTGGCAATGACAGCTGCGGTAATTCGATTGTCTCCAGTGAGCATGATCGTACGTACACCCATGCGGCGTAACTGCACAAAACGCTCACGGATACCAGGTTTAATGATGTCTTTTAGATAAATAACACCATAAATTTCGTTATCTAAACAAACTGCTAGGGGTGTACCTCCTTGTTGAGAAATTTGTTGATAGACAATATCTATATCTGGGGATACTTTGCCATTGCGGGAACGGACAAATTCTTTAATTGCTTTGACTGCTCCCTTACGGGCCTCACGTCCACCAGACAAGTTTGTGCCACTCATCAGCGTTTCGTCAGAAAACTCCACCCCCACGGACTGGTTGGGATCAAAATCAAATTGTGCGCCTAACCTTTGTGCTAGTCGGATAATTGATTTTCCTTCAGGTGTATCATCAAATACGCTGGCAACAAAGGCAATATGAGCCATTTCCTCTAATGAGTGGCCGTTGATGGGGATAAACTCTTCTGCCAAGCGGTTGCCGAGAGTAATTGTGCCTGTTTTGTCGAGAACTAGGGTATTGACATCGCCACAGGCTTCCACGGCTCGTCCGGAGGTAGCAATGATATTAAATTGGGTAACCCGATCCATGCCAGCAATACTAATGGCGCTTAATAATCCTCCGATGGTGGTGGGAATGAGCGCCACCAACAGGGCAATTAAAATTGGTATGCTAACTGGACTCTCAAGATAGTAGGCAAATACGGGCAAGGTGACCACAACCAACAAACATACTACGCTTAGAATTACTAGTAATACAGTTAAGGTAATTTCATTCGGTGTTTTGCTGCGTTTTGTCCCTTCCAATAAAGTAATCATCCGGTCAAGAAACCCTTTATCTGGATCAGCTGTGATGCGGACAATTAGTTCATCAGAGATAATACGCGTACCACCAATAACTGAACTGGCAACATCTGAGCCTGATTCTTTCAAAACTGGTATAGATTCTCCAGTAATTGCTGATTCATCTACTGAGGCAACACCCATGATCACTTTGCCATCAGCAGGAATGATATCGCCAGCTATTAAGTAGATGGTGTCATTTTGTCTGAGGCTGGTGGAACGAACTTCAGAAATTGTGCCATCGGGAGCAAGTTTTTTGGCGATCGCTTCTGACTTTGTGGCTCTTAAGGCATCAGCTTGAGCTTTACCTCGTCCTTCAGCCACTGCTTCTGCAAAATTAGCAAACCAAACGGTGCAGAACAAAATCCCAGTTAGTAGGCCGTTGAATAGTCGGGGATTCTCCTCTTGTGTGGGGATAAACAAGTTGGGATCAATGGTTAGCAACAGGGTAACAAGTGTTCCTATCCAAACCAAAAACATGATGGGATTTTTAATTGCATACTGAGGATTAAGCTTGACAAAAGCATCTCTGATGGCTCTGAGGTAAAGTCTTTTGGTATTGATCCTGGACTGTTTACCGACTTGGTGGCGATCGCCAGGACGAGAACGTGGTGATCTAGAGGTAGGTGCAACTGAATTCATATTGTGTGGGGAGTGGGGGAGTGGGGAGC
>JADEXK010000144.1 GCA_015207155.1 Nostocales cyanobacterium LEGE 11386
CTTCGTCCAGCCAGAAAGTTATACTGCCTCGTTGTTTGAGGGCTGCATCATAAGCATTCCAATTTTTAACTTTGTACTGGGCTTTCGTCTTCATCGTTGGGATAGGCGGCTAGAAAACATCGGCGATCAGTAAAATTTACCATTGATTTATTTTTTGGTGATGGTTTCACGCAAGATATCAATACAATCATTATCAAGAAAATAGCTCTCACTGGACTAACACCAAGCGACAACAATACTGCTGAAAGTATATTCGTTGCACTCATTAATAGAGCATTAGCAATTAAGGGTGATACAGATGGCAAGATTAATGCTTATTACTGGGGTACTGGATTCACCGATGGCAAACGAGTAGGTACGATAATCATCCAACTTTTCAATACACTAAATATTGTGGATGAATACGAAATACAAGATTTATCAGATGTGATTATATCAAATGATTATTAGGTATGAATTACTGTAAAGACGGTGATAAACCCATTGTGAAATATAGGTTCAATGGTGGAAAAGAACGGATATTTAAATCAGAGTTTGCCCCAATAGATATCGAGTCTAAATCTGTGCCTGTAGAGGGTTCTAGTGATTACAAATCTCAAGGATATGCAATTAACATTACTGCTGTAAACGGCTCTCCACAGGACTACCGTATTGTTGACCACTTCACGAGAACATTAGGTGTCCAAATTGGTAGTTTTTCCCCTGACAGCGTATTTCTTTTTGTAATGCAATGCGGAGAAACAAGTTATTTAAAGCGTAACCCTTGTGACGGTGAACTTAACAAAGAATTAGGATGTCTTGCACGCGCTTATAATCTAAACCCTGGAGGTTTTACACTTAACTATAATGTTGGATGTCCTAACCCCAATAACACCAGATGTTCGTTAGTCGTCAAACATAAGGGGATAATTATCTTTACTGATCAAGGTGATTGCCCTTGCACATTTAAAGTCCAATGTGGCAAATGTGAGGATGATGAAATCGAATGTAAAAAGCCTATATACCCCGGTTACTGCTGCGTCAAATGCTCTGAGATGAAATCAGGCATTATCGCGGCTAAAGAAGATTTAAAGAGGCTAAATAATGGCTGATTGTTGTGAAGCGCTAAAAAAGGAACTAGCCGCGCTCAGGGCTGAAATCGCCAAGATTAAACCAGTCAATGAAGCCAAAATTATTAGAGAAGCCGCAAACAGGGCACTAATAGAAATTCAACCCCAACTTTCATTTAAAGCGGATAAAAACTATGTTCAAGACTTACAAAACAGACTTAACCAACTGATAGCTGAGAATAACAAATTAAGAAGAGACCTAGACAATATCCGACGCAATCCACAGAACAACTCAGCATTGGAACGGCGTGTTTCTCGGCTAGAAAGCTATTGCAATAGCCTAGAAAGTTTTATTGGTCAAATATCTAAAAGTTTGGAACCTTTTATCACAAACATTATTGGGTTCTTTGACTTTTTCTCATTCATATTCAAGTAATCATGACTGTACCACTTAAAAGTAACACCGCCGCCTTCATGGCGAAGCAAGCACAACGCTTAAGCTTTGAGACTTCCTTTAGGCTGACGAGGATGAAAAAACTCCCATCCTTGGCGAATGGGTTGACATCTGCATTGCAAAGGAATGCGTTTATTGATGGGAAGATTTCCAAGCCCTTAGAAGGGCTGAAGCAAGTCAGTGACAAAATAATTGAGGGTGCCCCTGGTGGCAATCCAGCAGCTAAAGCCGGGGCAATTGGTGGCACTCTAAAAGCACTAATTGCTATTGGTGGTGCAGTTGCTATAGTCGGGCTTCTGGAGAAGTTTGACGAGTTCATACAAGATGCTCAAATCAAAAGCGTTGATGCACTAAATGCTGATTTGACAAAGGTAAACGAACTAGCCGTTAGGGCTAACGTCAAGAACAAAGAACTCGAATTCAAAATTGGCAGTATAAACGATGCAAACGCCAGGGCTGACCGGGAGATAGCCAGTGCAAGAGAAGTTGCCAGGAAAGCTGAACTTACTGCCAGTGAAGCACGGAAACTTGGCAATGATGCACTTTACGAAGTGCGCCAGGGAAGAGTAAAACAAGATGCTGAAATTACCTCCGCCAAAAAACAGGCGAACGATGCACTATATGAAACTCGCCAAGGTAGAACAATACTTGAAACCCAAATCAAGCAACAAGGGCAATCATTCTCAACCACGATCGCTTCCCTCAACACTCAAATAGCTAATCTTGCCAGGAATACCAGCGATGGGTTCCAAAATGCCGTAAACACTACCATCAACAGACTACAGACTGAAATTACATCCCTCCGCACTCAGGTAAATAAGCCCGTTCCACCGCCTACACCAGTCGATACAGCAGGCATACTAGCCAGCGCAAAAGCTACGGCGTTAAATGCTGTTCAGCCAGTCCAAAGCCAGGTCAACACACTACAGGGGACTGTAGCAAGTCACAGCAGCAGACTGACCGGACTAGAGACATCTAACAACATCCTGGGCAACACCATCACAGGATTAGCCGGCAGTATCTCCAACGTAAATAACAAGGCTGACGCTGCCCTGAGAGAAGCCCAAATCAAAGGAATTCCCACTCAGGATTTACAGAAGTCACTTGATGACAAATTTAATGCTTTCGTTGCACAAAATAATCAACTGCTAGGAATCCAAGATTTAAAGCGGAATGACTTAGCCAAAGAATTCGATAGAAGACTTGCTGATTTTACAAACTTAAATAACTTGAACTCTGAACAGAGATTCAATCAGTTCAGGCAGGAGAACAATAATAAACTTGGTGTCCAGGATTTGAAAATATCAGATTTGTCTAAAGAATTTGATAAAAAGTTTGGCGAATTTGTCAATCTGAATAATAAAACATCCCAAGAAAGATTTGATACCTTTACTAGTGCTAATCAAAACAAACTTGGTTTACTGCAAACCGAAATTAACACCATTGACACCAAAATAAAGCAACAAGAAAAAGTGAATCAAGAAGCAATTCCCAAACTAGATAATTTGATATCCTTAGCTGGACTAATACCAGCAAGAGTAAATGATACTATCAAACCCAATCTCATCACTCCTCAGCAAGTAGAAACGGCTGCTGGTACTGCCATTTGTAAATCCCTCAATGGTGGTTGTAGTGGTAAGGCTAACAATGACTTACAAAATGCTATCAATAACAACACAAATCAAGGTAACAATAATCTTCTTAATCAGCTTAATGCTGGTGCAAATGCATCACAGTTAGCATTGCTGAATACTATCAACACCAAACTAGGAGCGCAAATAGTAGGGGGAATTTCAGGGAAGTTAGTAGATGGCTTTAAATGGCTGCAACTGGATAGGGCATTAAACCTCTTAACATTTGCGGCTACTGTGCATAATGCAATTCAGTTGTCATCGGACATTGGGCAAACGCTCGGTCAAGCAATAGGTAATGTTTTGACTTTGATTGGCATTAAGGATGATAAAAATCAACCATTAAATGTAAATCAAATTATCGGCAATAGTGTAGAGAATATTATCAAGGGTCTTGTAGGGGCTGATAATTACACATCTCTACGAGAATCATGGGCTAAGGCTAACCGTATTTATCAAGCTACTACTAATGTTGTTAATTCCTTTCAAAATCTAGCCTCTACCATACTCAATGCTTTGGAAATTACAGCCGGGAGAGTAGGCAAGATTGGTAACGCATTAAGGCAAGCCGGCGAGGTTTTAGAAAATGCCTACGGCTGGATGTCGCCACAACCAAAATTCAATAGGGTTACTCAAACCCTAGAAAGCTTGCAAGCAGGGGCATCAACCATTCAAATGGTGACTCAAGCCCCATTAGATGTAATTCAAGCAAGTACTGAGATGACAAATGCTAGTACAGAATTTATCAAAGCTTTGAAGGAAGATGACAAACCAGCCAATAAATCTACTCCAGAACCCGAACCAGATGTTTTAAAAGCCGAAAAAGCAGCTAGTAAAACTGTCAGCGCTGGCAAGGAAATGACAGAAGAAACTTTAGAACCAGATGAAGATTAAGAGGTGAATTTATGCCATTACCAGAAGGGTTTAGTGAATGGGAACATCTGCAAGACACTCTTAGACTTTGGCACAACAGGGCTGTTAGTCAATACTTTAGAAACACACCTGCCAACAGCCTAGAAACCCCTAAAGAATCATTAAGGGTAGCTTGTGAAATGAAGGATAATGACACGTCAACCATGACGCTTATGAGGATGTGGCTATTTGAAGTTACTGCCGGAAGATTACAGTCTGTACAAGCTCCTATCTATGGCATTCCTGTTCAAGAGTTTCAGAGGGAAACCAAATTTAGACCTCAAATCAAACTTTACTTTAAAGAAAGATATGATATCGCTAAACACGGCGATGGAACACTGCAACATCGGGCTGAAATTGGATTTCGCATCATGAACCGCACAAGTGAAACTATCACCCGTGCCGACGCTGTGGAATACGCAAGGGAAATAAAAGCCGAGTTTGTAACTAATCCTTTGGTATGGAAAAAAGGAAAGTTCAAATGCACTTATTTAGACCTAGAGAATGGTTTTGATTTGCGGCTTTTATGTGCTAGTAAATCTGAGGGAATCAGTACAGTAACTAGCGTGTTAAAAATAGTAGATAAAACTTTTCAAAGTGAAAATTTTCAGTTTATCGAAAATACGAAAACGTACCCCATTAATCCAGGTACTCATAAAGTATACGGAAAATTCATTTCTAAACCCCGGCAACGCCCGACAGTAGACGTGCGACTAACTCATGCTCAGTTACTCATTTATGGGCAACTCAAGCCCGTTAACTTGGTGAGTGTAGGCAAGAGGTTAAAATCTGCCATTCAGTACGCTTAGGATCACCATGAATTCTAGTTCAGCTAGGTCAGTACTAGGGTAGCCAGGTGAAACGAGATTAAAAAATTGGTGGAAATAAAAATTCGGTAAGTTAACTTGCGGCTGGGAACTCAGGTGTAATTTTTTACTCTAAGTCCTTGCTATGGTGGCATAACAACACCAAAGGTATAAATTATGTCATTTAAGCGGATTAAGCAGTACCCAGCATTAAAAGCAAAGTATGACCAGTTCAAACTCTGGGAAGACCAAACCCCCGCACAAAGACAGGCCAGCTACGCATCAAAGACTATCGAAGCCGAACGCGCTAATCACAGCCGAGTCGAAGGATACGTATCCCCCTTCAATACTCCAAATACCGAAAGGGTCTACCTGCTAACCAAAATTTTAAGCACAACCCAAAACGGAGCAGGAAGTACAGTAGCTAATACACTTCGCAGCTTGCTATCTGACTACACTATTACTGGGGCACAATTTACCGCGTTAGCCGGCTCGCCAATTGTCTTACCAGGTAGGCGATATAGATTCGCCAAACTGACAATAACAAGTGTGTCTACAACTACTACCACGCAAACTTCACGAATTACCGGGGCTAGCTACAAAAAGCCCTCTGTTGATAGCGCCACTTCTCCATTTGGACAAAAAACCGCCGCTCAAAATTACAGCGCTGCTGTAACTGAAATTCAAGGCATTGCCGCGTTCAATACTTTTTTGGCAGGCAATAACGGTAAGAATCGCGCTCGTTTCACCCCAGAAGGTTAGCATGAGCAAGATAGCCGAGCGCACAGGGGTTATTTGGACTCCTGACGATGCACTGGATTTACTCTCTGTTGATGTTGATGGCAATTGTTCACAGGAGGAATTTTGGGGAATGGTTGCCATTAATCAAGCTGGGCGTGATTGGTTGACAGGAAAAATAGACATTGTTGAATATCTCGATAAATTGGAATATTACGGTGTTCCCAATCCTTTTGAGATAGTGGACGAATTTGCAGAACATGTTGAATTTGTGATTTCTCACGCTTGATATGGTACGCAATTTACAGTTGGGGACAGAAAGTAATTGGAATTTGCAGTACAGTAACTCTTTCCCTGCTGTCAGCTTCCTGAATGATAAAGCAGGAAATCCAATTTACGAAAAGATAACCGAGATAAATGTCCCCATCGTTTTTGATCAGCCGATTATTGCCGTAAATATTTCTACTAGTGTGCCTGTAGGACGAATTTGGAATTATGCAGGTTATCTCAGACGTAGTTTAACTACTGGTTTGGGAGCTACTTTCACGGGAGAGCTTGAAAGGTTATTCCTAGGAAAATTTAATCTGATAATTTTCAATGATTTAAATATCAACTATTTTGTGTCAATTCAAGTTCCCAAATGGTTTATTAACGCTAATATTGCGATTTATCAGTATGAGGGAGCGGACAGCACAACACTTGAAGATGATATACAGGCAATTAAAACAGCTTTGGGAATATAGATGAAGACGATTTAAATAAGAATAAATGCAAATTGATGTAGCTAGCACTTTAAGTATTGTCTTAGGGTTGATTACTTTGGCTGGTGCCATTTATCGACTTGCTCAAGTCGAAGCAAATATTAATTCAAAAATTGCTCGACTAGAATCAACCCTCCTTACAGTCGTGGATCAGACTAAAGATAATTTATCTGATCGGTTAGTTTCGATAGAAAAAAAAATTGATATTCATCTAACTGAGTATGCTGAAAAGAAAGTTTTTGTTGAGTACCGATTTAACGCAACTGACAAGTTGATTGAGCATAAATTTAATCGGTTAGCCAATTGGATTAAGCAAATTACTGGATTTTTAAATAAAGAATCTGGATTTCAGATTCGAGACGATCAGTTTTAACCACCAGGAGACATCAATGAATCAACAAACCTTAGACCGTATTACTACTATTTTGGGCTTGGTCGCTGGCGGTTCTGCCCTTTTGGGTGGTTCCGGGGTGATTACCGAGCCGTTGGCGGGTGCTATTGGTGGGGTGGCCGCGGCGCTGCTTGGTTACTTTGTCCAGCGTCCAACCCGCACCGAAACTAAATCTGGAGACTCATTGTAGAGGTTATGGAACATACACTAGAAGAATTTTTACAACGTCACAAAACCAAAGCTGTTGATTTTGGTTTAAGGGCAGAATGCTATAACGGACAATGGCGATTTTACATTCACCCTCAAAATGTTGATGGTGAAACTTGGACTTTTGAAGTTAATGGCAATCAACTGACTTGTGTTGGTGTTCCTAGCACACTGGAGCAATCAACTGGGGATTCACTCTAGTAATTTTTAAAATTTGCACCATGATAATTTCTCCTATAATGCCGTGTAACACGGCTATAGGGGATTTTTTTATGAGAGGGGGACGAACAGCAACTACTTGGACTGGCGGCAGTTGGAACCACGGCGAGACTAAAACGATTCGCGTTCCCGCAGCGCTGGCAGATGAAATCATGGTTTACGCTAAGGCATTAGATAGCTGTAAAGCCGTGTCACACGGCAATAGCCGCGATATTATATTGCAGGCGATCGCGGCTTACATTGAATTCAAAAAAGCCAGCCGTCATCCCAACCAGTACGGCAAGGAACTCGACACCAACACCAGGGCTTGGGATGAACTCAGGAAATTTCAAAAGTTGGTGCAGGAGCGGCCCGAAATTTTGGGACTACCTGAGTAGAATTTGAGTAGCGCGATCACGCGGTGCGATCGCGAAACGCTGGGACAAAACTAGCAGTTTTGAGTAGTAAATGAGTAGTAGAGAAAGGTAGAGAGAGCTTAAATGTTGATTTAGGGAATTTAAAGCAAATTCCTTTGGAATTACCACCTAAATAACATGAAAATTTATGGATTTTGAAGTGGACGACGGATTCTTGTCTGGATTTCATCTGCAACCACAAGACAACCCTTCAAAGCTGTTAAAGATTGTTCATTGACAACGCGAGTTAAAATTTCCAGCACAGCTTGACGGCTACGATTACGCGATCGCAATAATAAAATACCTGGATGCGTACCTGGTGGAAAACGGCGTACATCAGAAAAATCTAAATCAAGAGTAATGAAAAATCTTTTCTCAGCACAGACTTCCTGCCAAACCACTTCATCTTTTGCACCAGAAGGAAAAAATACTCAATTCATTAGACCTCTTGCACGAATAGTGTAAGCATGAAAAAATACAGGTCAAAAATTAAAGAGCAATGAGCTACGAACAAATAAAAGACCTGCCAGCATCAGAATTTAAACGGTTATGTGGGGTGCATAGAGC
>JADEXK010000145.1 GCA_015207155.1 Nostocales cyanobacterium LEGE 11386
GGGCAGGGGGCATGGGGAAAGAATTTAATATTAGTAATTTCCCCCTACTCCCTACTCCCTACTCCCTCTTCCTGAAGTGTTAAATCTAGCTCTAGTTGTTCTTCCTTCTGGCTGCGGTCTAATATTTGGGGCAGCTGCTCGATTTGGAAATACTGATGAAATTTCGGTGTTATTTGTAATGAGTAGGAGCGAGAATCATTGTCTCGGCGTTTTCGCACAAAACCTAGTTCGACCAATTCGGGAACATGTTGATATACTCCTGAACCACGCAAATCAATTAAATCGCTTTGGAGTATGGGGCTATTCAGGGCGATCGCTGCTAAAGTTCGTAATGCACCTAGTCCTAATTCTAGAGGAATCAGGGTTTGCACTAGGTCATGAAAATCAGATCGCAGTTGCAGACTATAACCATTTGGGGTTTCTACGACTTCTAAGGCGCTATCTCGGTGGGCATAACTATCGATTAGTTCCATTATGCCTTCTTGAACTGTGGCGCGATCGCACGCGGCATATTCGGCAATTTCGCCGAGTGACAAGGGTTTACCCTTTAAATAGAGAATCGCTTCTATCTTAGTTGCTGTAGTCATTAGTCATTAGCCCTTCGGCTACGCTCAGGGTAAATCATTGGTCATTAGTCATTAGGTCATTATTTATAAAAATAAATAACTGACACTTGCCCATCAAAATTGTGTGGGATTATATCATAAATATTCAAAAAAAGAATAATTATAAAAATCTCAGTCCCGGCATCACCAGCCTCGGTTACTGAGGATAAATTCCGCGATCGCTAAATCTTGAGGAGTGGTCACTTTTAAATTAGTCTCCTCTCCTGCAACAATTTGGACTTGGATACCGCATCTTTCAAATAAAGCAGCATCATCAGTGACTTCCCATCCCTGACGAATGCCTTCGGTGTGGCACTGTTTCAACAACTTAACATTAAATCCTTGGGGAGTTTGTGCCGCCCACAATTGTCTCCGGTCGGGTGTGCTTTGAATTATGCCATTTTCATCAACAACTTTGATGGTGTCTTTCACAGGCACAGCAGCAATTAAACCAGAACATTGGCGTATGGCATGGGCACATGAATCGAGTAAATCCGGTGTTACTAGACATCTAGCGCCATCATGAATTAAAACTTGCTCTGCGGCTGCTGGTAGTGCCTGCAAACCGTTGTAAACCGATTCTTGGCGTGTGGAACCACCAGTAATCCATTCTACTGGTTTAGTCAAATTCAGTTCAGCGAGAATTGCCTTAAAGTCTGGCCAATCATTGGGTTGAGAAATAATTCCGATCCACTTGATTGTACTAGCTGCGGCGGCAGCTTTCAGAGTCCAAGCAATAATTGGTTGCGATCGCACTTCGAGCAGTAGTTTATTGCGGGTACTGCCCATTCTTTTCCCTGTTCCGGCTGCTGGAATTAGTAAATACACAAAACACCTCAATTTGGAAAATGGGGAGATGGGAAGGAAAATATATGATTCTCTCCCCCTGTCCCCTGTCCCCTATAACCTACTCCCTATTTCCTAAAACCTAATACCAAATCCTCAATTACTAATACCTATATTCCCCTAAAATAGGGAGCGAGTACGCGTCAATAAATATTATGCGAGTAGTAGCCCTTGTACCTGGTGGAATTGGCGACCAAATTCTTTTCTTCCCGACTCTAGATGAACTGAAGCGCTATTACCCTAACGCTCAAATAGATGTCGTTGTTGAACCCCGGTCAAAGGCTGCCTACCGGGTGAGCAAGTCAGTTAATAATGTACTGACCTTTGATTATAAAGACCGCAACAGTCTAGCAGATTGGAGCAATTTGGTGGGCATGATTCGCGATCGCGAGTATGATGTCGCCATTACTACTGGAAAAAGCTGGTTGATGGGTTTGTTACTCTGGTTGACTGGTATTCCCGCCCGCATTGGCTACCAAGGTAAAGGCTCGGTTTTTCTTACCTATGCTGTGCCTTTTAGACCATCCCAGTATAGGACAGTTGCATACCACGACTTGTTGCAACCGTTGGGTATTCAGACTCCATGTCCAGAGTTAGCGGTAAATGTGCCAAAGCCAGATATTGAGTGGGCACAACATGAACAAAAATGCTTGGGGGTAAACGAAACTAGCTACATCTTGATTTATGGGGGTTCTAATGAGATGTCCTCATCTTTAGCTGGGGATACTATCTACCCCGTAGAGAATTGGCAACACATTATTCAAGACTTTCGCCACAAGCAGCCAGATTTGCCTGTGGTGGTGATTCAATTATCTGAAAATGAAAAATTTGTGCGATCGCTGTTGGAGTTTTGTCCAGATATCAAGGTTACTTCTCCAGATAACATCGGCAAGTTAGCTGCCATGATTGGCGGAGCAAGTTTAATGTTATCTACCGATGATGCACCTATGCACCTAAGTGTGGCAGTACAAACCTATACTATTGCCCTGTTTGGCTCTACAGATCCAGAACAATTGTTACCAAAAAGCGATAAATTCCTGGCTATTAAATCACCTACAGGTAAAATGGCGGACATCTCACCCAAAACAGTTTTGGATAAAATCTGGGGTGGCTAGATGAGTACTGAGTGCTGAGTGCTGAGTGCTGAGTGCTGAGTGCTGAGTGCTGAGTGCTGAGTGCTGAGTGCTGAGTGCTGAGTGCTGAGGAGCCACTGCGGTCTTGGGGTCTCCCCCGCCGCAGGATGCGCGCAGCGCTGTAGTGGAGCATGTGGCGTTGCTGAGTAAAGATAGCATCTACGGTGTTTAGTAAAACAACTTCTACTCAGCATTAAGTATTAGTTAAACTAGTCACACCATCTCTAACGAGATGGCCATCCTCCATGTAGATAATACGGTCGGCGATATCTAAAATACGGTTGTCGTGGGTCACGAGCAAAATTGTACAGCCTTGCTCTTTCGCTAATTTCTGCATAATTTCCACAACGTCGCGCCCGGATTGTTTATCGAGTGCCGCAGTGGGTTCATCAGCTAAGACAATTTTAGGCTGACTCACCAATGCTCGTGCGATCGCTACCCGTTGTTTTTGCCCACCAGATAAATTATCTGGATAGTAATTGAGGCGCTGTCCTAAACCCACCGCTTCTAGTATTTCTTGTGATTGACTAAGCATTTCCTGCGGCGAAATTTTTGGTTGTACTTCCAAACCCATCCGCACATTCTGGAGTGCTGTTAAACTACCATGCAAGTTATGAGCTTGAAAAATATAACCATTACTTCGCCGCGCCTGGATTAACTGTTCAGGACTAGCACCACAAAGTTCTCTGCCTAAAACCTGCAAACTACCAGATTGGGCAGAACGTAACCCTCCCACTAAGGTCAGCAGTGTAGTTTTCCCAGAACCAGAAGGCCCAGTCATAATTACAATTTCACCTGCATTAATTGTGAGATTGATATTGAATAAAACTTGCTTACTCAGTTGACCACTACCAAAATAATGATCAAGATTTTGAATGGAAATAACTGGAATCATAAGCAATAATTATTTGTAATTAGCCCTTCAGCTATGCTCAGGGTAAATAAGTTCATTTCACACTCCCTAAAACATATCGGCAGGGTCAGCAGATTGTAATTTCTGAGTGGCTATAATTCCTGAAATAGCACACATAATAATTGTCAGCAATAACACAACCACTGCCCGTAATAAAGTCATATATACTGGTAAATTTGTCGCATTGCGAGCCAACTGATAAAGCCCCAAAGGCACAATTAATCCTGGAATAAAACCCAGCACGGCTAAAATAATGGCTTCTTCAAAAATCACGCCTAACAAATATGAATTGCGATAACCCATGGCTTTGAAGGTGGCATATTCTTTCAGGTGAGCATTCACGTCAGTAGAAAGAACTTGATAGACAATAATCACACCGACAATAAATCCCATAGATACGCCCAAACTAAAGATAAAACCAATGGGACTGTCAGTTTTCCAGTAGTCTTCCTCAAATTTGATGAATTCCTCCCGTGTTAGCACCTTAACGTCCTCATTTTGCAGGTGCAATTTTAATGCTGCTGCTACCTGCTGCGAGTCATAGCCTGGTTGAATATTAATTAAGCCCAGGCTGATACTTCCTGCTTGTCGTCTGGGAAATAGCCGTAAAAAATTTTCATCGCTGGAAATTAATGTGCCATCAGCACCAAATGATGCGCCTAATTTAAATGCACCACTAATGGTAATGGTACGTTTATCTACTTCTGTTGATACAGTTTTACCTGCGTCAATTTGGCGAAAAACTTCTTGGTATTCTCCTCTGGCTCCACGGTCAAAGACAAAGAAATCTGGTAGTTTAATCTTGTCTAATTGAGCATTTAATTCTGGTAAGTCGAAAGCAGGCTGTTCAGGAGTTATCCCAATGGCTTGTACTGTCGTTTTACGGCGTGTTTGAGGATTCTTCCAAGTAACTAAACCGATATACATGGCTGTAGCTGATTGTACACCTGGAACATCAGATGCCTGAAACAATCGCCGTCGTGAAAAAGTAGACATGTTTTGCATGTTGCGGCTTTGAGGACTCATTAAAATGATGTCTGCTAGCAAAGCTCGATTTAACCTAGTGTTGCTGTCATATAGAGCATTCTGAAAGCCCAACTGCATAAACATGAGGACATCTGCAAAGGCAATACCTGCTAAAGCGACAAACAGACGACTTTTGTGATGGCTCAGTTGTAGCCATCCTAAAGGTGTTCGCCGTTGTAGTTTTTTGATGAATTCGCTCACAGTTCAATCACCGCCTTAACTTGTAAATTGGTAAATTTGGCAGCTTTCTGGCTGGATATGTCATCTAGTTGCACATGCGCTTCCACAACTCTAGAGTCAATATTCTCCGTGGGGTCACTGTTGATAATGTTCTGCTGTTGCACTTTCCAACCTACCCAATCTACTGTTCCGAGTAATTCACCTGGTAAAGAATTACTAGATATTCGCACTCGTTGTTGAGGTTGTACTTTGCTGACATCGCTTTGATAAATTTCCACAACTGCATACATCTGCTTGGTTTGCCCAATCTCGACAATGCCGTCACTGGATACCATTTCACCTGAGCGTGTATAAATATCAAATATCACACCATCTTGGGGTGATATTACATAAGCTTGAGCCAAGTTAGCCTTTGCTTGTTTCGCGGCTGCTATGGCGCGCCTAACTTCTGCTTTTGCCCCAGCGACATCTACCGGACGGACTTCGGCAATGCGGTCTAATGTAGCGGCGGCGACATTGGCTTGCTGGCTACCAGTTGCTTGAATTCGCGCCAAAACTGTCTTAGCTTCGGTAATTTGCTGGCGACCGGTGCCATCAATGCGGTTGAGAATAGCTCTGGCTTCACTCAATTGCTGGGTTATGGTGTCTACATTCAGACGCTTATCATCAAATAAAGACTGGGAAATTGCTCCTTCAGAGTACAGCTGCTGATAGCGTTGAAATTCTACTTGGGCATTTTTTAGTTCTGCTTCTAGTTTCTTAATTGTGGCTTGTTGTGCCGTTTTCTCTCCTTGCCACTGTACTTCTAACCTGGTGACTGTTTCCCTTTGTTGCCTTTCATCCCCTAGAGTCTGTGCTTGAATACGCGCCATTTCGGCTTTTTGCGCTTCTATTTCACCGACTTTGGCACCTTCTTGCACTTTTGCTAGGTTTATTTGTGCTACTTTCACGGCTTCTTCAGCTTCTTGTAATGCTGCTTGTAAACGATCGCGATTATCTAAAATAGCGATCGCCTGTCCAGCTTTTACCTGATCTCCTTCCTTAACCAAAAGCCTCTCTACCCGACTACCTTGACTAGATGCAGGCGCGGAAAGTTTAATCGCTTTTCCCTTGGGTTCTAATCTACCTAAGGCAGTCACCGTTTTAATTTGAGGTATGCTCACCTGGGAAGTGAGAGTAGTTTCAGACGGTTGTGATTGCCAAAACTTGTAAGCTTTTGTGCCGGCGATCGCCAAACTTGTAGCTACTGCCAACAGAATTAGTTGGCGAGAGCTAGGCTTAAAAAATGCGGAACCTTTAGCTGTGCTATCAGGTACCATAAGCCCCCTCTTTTACGTGTAAGTAAACTAGTTAGTTTAGTTGTTATGTAAGTAAACTAAACTGTACATTACAGTTATGTCAAGAGTCTAAAAATCAAAATATGAAAAAGAAACAGACACAAACTAATCAGGGAGAACGTCTACTGTCACCAGAAAAAGTTGATGCGATTCTCGCTGGTGCCATGCAAGAATTTTTAGCAAATGGCTATGCTGCTACCACAATGGATAAGGTGACAGCAGCAGCAGGAGTATCCAAAACCACGGTCTACAGCTACTTTCAAGATAAGGAAAGATTATTTATTGCACTGATTGAGCAACTGGCTCAGAAAAAGTGCCGGGCAATCTTTAATCCTCAAGACCCACAATTTATGAAAGGAGAACCTGAAACTGTTTTGCGTTACTTAGCAACCAACATTTTAGACCAGATTAATAATGAACAGGAAGTTTTGAATTTAGTGAGATTGATTATCGGTGAATCTGGACGTTTCCCATTGCTAGCGCAAGAGTTTGTGCGTAATGTAGACAAACCAGCTTTAGAACTTTTGAGTCAATATTTTACAGAACATCCAGAACTGCAACTACCAGACCCAGAAGTAGCTGCACGTATCTTTATCGGCACATTAATTCATTTCACTATTATTCAGGATATGCTACATAGTCACCAACTATTACCAATGACGCGCGATCGCCTAATTGCTCACTTAATTAACTTACTAACTAGTAATCAGCTGCCCAAAACACCAACTGTCAATCAGTACTCAGGTACAAGGCAGAAATCACCCAGGCGCAAGCGTACTGCATCGGGTAAATTTAAGATGGATTATGGTTGTGAGCCTAAACACCTCAGGTCTATCAGACTCACAGATACAGCTTGGGAAAAGTTGGCAGAATTGGCATCTGAAAATGGTTTGACCAGAAGTGAGGCTATTGAAATTTTTGCCCGTAACGGTACTTTAGATGAGCAGAACTAGCCCTTTGCAGGTGACTCATAAAACTGCTTTTCTCTCTGCGCTCTTTGTGTCTCTGTGGTTTAAAAATCATTTACTACACTCAGTGCTGAGTAACTAAAGTTATATAAGTAGACCTAATTTTGGTATCCAAACACAGAGGTTATTGATAAGGTACTGACGATTCAGGCAAACTCCTTGATTTTGCTAGAATACAGCACAAAGGCTTTATGCGCTAGGAGGTCTCTCAATGGCAATAGTTGTTACCCTTAGCCCTGAATTAGAGGCGTTGCTGCTTGACAAAGCTGCTCGGCGAGGTCAAGATGTGAGCCTTGTTGCGTCTGAATTGTTAGCTAGTGTCTTAGAGTGGGAGAAGCAGGATTCAGAAGAGGCTATTAAAGGTATTCAGCAAGGGTTAAACGATTTTGAGTCAGGACGATTCCGGTCTTTTCAGGATTTTGCTGAAGAGCAACGCAGCAAGTACAATCTGTCAGCCGATTCATGAAGTATCGTATCGAAATTTCAAGCGTGGCAGAGGCTGAAGCAGACGGTGCATTTCTACGGTTATCTCAAGTTACCTCACCTGCAGAGGCAAGCCAATGGTATTCAGGGCTGCTACAAGCAATTGAGTCTTTGTCTCAAATGCCTAAGCGCTGCTCATTAGCACGAGAGAATGAGTATTTTAGCCAAGAGATTCGCCAGTTACTTTACGGGCGGGGGCGTAATTCATACCGAGTCCTCTTTACTGTTTTGGAGGGGCAAAACACATCAACGGTTCGCATTCTCCACATCCGTCACGCATCTCAGCAAACGATTGGTGAAGATTCTGAAGAACCCGATGCAACCTAACAACCCGATTGGAGCGGACTGACAAGAGATCTTATTCGGGTTGCAAAAGTTACTTACAGCCGCTCAACCGGAACGTTATGCAGAATATCCATTAATATCAGGAGTTTGACCCGTCACACATCCATCAAATATTCGATTTGTTGACACTCCCCCGCTAATTGCTAACGCAATGTAGCGGAAGATTCTTGCTTCTCAGAAACACGCTTTTTGGCACAAGTACCAACGAGTCTTACTGCTTCTCCACAAGCTTGGATTTCTGCGTGTCC
>JADEXK010000146.1 GCA_015207155.1 Nostocales cyanobacterium LEGE 11386
TTGCTTATTATTTTTTTTGATTTGTCAAGTGTTCTTTATACCAAAATAAATGAGCTTACCCTGGTTTATTCATTAGATATTTTTGTTGACCTTTGACACAAATTATTTTAAAGTTGTCAATAGCAAGGTAAAAAGTAATCAAACTCTCTCTTTAGAACTTGTTAACAGTAAGTTTTTGTCTTTTTTGTTATTGCTCTATAAAAAGAAAATTAAAAACAAGCTCGTTATTCTTAAAGCTTGTTCAACTTTAGAAGTTGAAGGTAATTATCAACTGAAATGAACGGATTAAAAGTTTTGTAAATCTTTTCATTTCTTTGACTATCTTTCTTACTTTAATTACTTTTATTCAAGTATTCAAGCTAGCTCTTTATCAATTAGTTTGGGAGAAAGTAATTTAAATCATGTGGTAATTTCAAAAAAATCTTTATTTTGAAGGAATAGAATATAATCCTCAGAAAGGAAAATTGCTTCTTATTTTTGGTTGAGAAAGAATAATTTACGAAATTAATGAAGATCGGACTTAGCATCATTTTATCCAAGACAAATTCTTGATTTCTACTATTGGTATTCACATTGATAAAGAAAGAAATTGACTGAACAAAAGAATATATATTATCTATGGCAGACTAAATACCCTTTCTGAAACAGATCATATAACCCCTATAGAGAAATTTAAGATTTAGCAGGTAGGTTTCGATTAAATAATTTAGAGCAAACGCACTGTGTCAATGAAAATAGCATATTCTCAATAAAACCCCAATTTTCGCATTAAACCCTATTTATTGTAGGAGATTGTATGAGTTGTAATTTATAACTACGATAATTTTTATCTTCCATCTATGGACAAAACTAATATTAGCAAAAAACCTTATTTATGAGTAAATACATAAAAGGAATTTTTATTCATTTAGTTTTGTTATTGTTTAGATGAGTTTGCCCTAATTAAATAGTGTATTAAAGGTATCAAAAATTTTTTATACTACCTTTATCATACAAATAATATTTTTTGTAATAAATAAAAACTGTTTCAGAATAAGAATTATGTCTAAAAAAAACTCTGTGTTAACAACCGACAAAAGCAAGATATTTGCGTCTTTTGCTCCTGCCTTATTTGTGTTTTTTTGGAGTACCGGTTTTATAGGTGCTAAGTTTGGCTTACCTTATGCCGAACCTTTTACTTTTTTGTTCATTCGCTTCGCAATCGCGTCTATTTTACTGTTTTGTTTATCTTTGTGGGTTGGCGCATCTTGGCCAAAAAGAACAATAGAAGTTTTTCATATTACTGTCTCAGGGCTATTACTTCATGGAGCATATCTTGGAGGTGTTTTTACTGCAATTAATCTGGGTATGTCAGCAGGAGTAACCGCTATTATTGTTGGGCTACAACCTATTTTAACTGGTGTTTTTGCTCAAATCCTATTAAAGGAAAAAGTGGTATTACGCCAATGGCTAGGTTTACTGTTAGGTTTCTTAGGTATAGTACTAGTGGTTAGTGAAAAAGTTTTGTTTACAGATACTACTGAGACAAAAATCACAATCGCAGCTATTGGCGCAGCTATTATTGCTTTATTGGGTACAACTTTCGGGACAATTTACCAGAAACGCTATTGTAGCAATATGCACTTAACCAGTGGCACAGCTATCCAGTATGTTTCTACCTGTATTGTTATGCTCTTCTGTGCCATTTCTTGGGAAACAATGAAGGTTCAATGGACACTAGAGTTTTTATTTGCTATTTTGTGGCTAGTTTTAGTTCTTTCTCTCGGTGCAATTCTTCTGTTAATGTACCTGATACGTCACAATGCAACATCTCGCTTAAGTAGCCTATTTTATCTTGTTCCTCCAGCAACAGCAGTTGAAGCGTTTTTCTTATTTAATGAAAGGTTAGGTATTATTGCATTATTAGGTATGTTAATTATTATTACTGGTGTTTCTATGGTAATTCACAAAACGTAAATGCTCAGTTCGGTTCTACCGTTCTCCAGCTTGTACATTATTTGGCTTTGTTGCAGTCCGGCTTGCCTAACTGGATCATGCGGGTAAGCGCAGCACACCGCAGAAATAAATCGACAGCTTGATTATCAAAAAAGCGCCGTCTCAATTTGCCACCAAAGATGGTCTTGAGTCGAAAGATGGCAGTCTCGGACAAAGAACGGCGATGATAATCAGATTCTTGTTTCCATTGCTTGCGTCCAACTTGGCGCACCCGACGAGATTTTTATCCTTAGGATGAGGTAATGCTCTGAAGAGGCGACAAAGCGGCTGAAGTAAAGCCATTAGAGGAGTGTAAGTAGTTTAGGGTAAAAAAAGATAGATCAGATATTATCAACAAGACTTATCAAGAGATTTTGGGCTAACTCATGAGTTGATGCGCTTCAAGCCTAATAAATTACCTTATTTTCACAGAGTCTACGCGCTATACACCTGATCCAGTCTGCTTTGTAGCTTTTTTGTCACCCTGTCAGGCTTTTCTGCCCCTTGCTACAATCCACATCTAGATTAACAGAATTTTATTAGTGGGATAGGTTCATAGGATATGAAGTCAGTACTTTGTATTCAGATTACCGCTCGAAACTTAGATGCTTTTCTAGGTCTTGTTTATTCTTGTTGTCTCTTTATTAGCGCCAGTGTGCCTATCTGTTTTGGCTCTGATTGCACCTTCCAGCTTCAGCATCCAGAATTCCGAGTCTTGTCAGTGTGGGAAAAGCAGGAGTTACCGCATCCCTGCGGAGAGGAATTTTCACCCTCATTCGAAAATCAGTGATGAAATTTTCAATCAAGGTTCTTTTCTTGACGTTTTCACCCTAGGTTATTCATTGACCTAGGAACGAATCGCACAGCGCAAGTTTGTGCATGGATGCTACACAAATTCTTATAGTAAAAGTCCCTCGTACCTTATTTGAACGTTTGAGGGATATAACTGTTTATGCGGCTTAATTGGATAAAGTCGATCTAACAAGCATATTCATTGTGGAATTGGAACACAATTCCCAACACTTAATTTTTCCATTATTAATACTGTCTAGTTCTTAACCGAAAAGTATTGCTGTGAAATTAACTTAACTTCTGATTGTTTTAGGACAATAACATCGAAATTGTCTCATTAACTTTGTTATTAAATATTAGTGTAATTTTTACATTAATTAAGTGAATTTTTTACACTGATACTTATACTGTTATTAGTTAATTTGTCAAGTTAATTCTATACTAAATCGATGAACTTATCTGATACTTGCAAGCTCCAAGCATTTTAAAATAAACAGTATTATTACTTGACAAATAGTTTACATCTTCTTAACATATCTAATAGATTAACTAAATATCTAAATTAGACTTACCAACAAAAATAAGGTAGTGTCCGTTAGTTAATTTGATCACAGTCTTTGTCTACATCTTTAATACTGCAATAATCATTTTCGAGAAGCTTCGGTTTTTTCAAAAATACCGACCAAAGAAATTTTATCCAAAAGTAAATGGCTTTTCTATGGAATTCTCCATAAACTATTGACCATTATTTTGGCAATTGTGTCTTAGAGTGATCACTTAAGTACAAAAAAAGTGAGTGAGCATTCTTAAAAGTCTCTTGAATAAAAGAATTTGGATTTGAGGAGCATCAACATCATGATTAGAGAAAATTTGATTTTAGCTGTAACCAGCCCTAATGAGGTGGCTATAAACATAGACGCAGAAAAAGCTCCTAATTTTAAGTTCTACGCACATCACCGCAACTATTGGCTTAACAGCGCAATTATAGCCTACATATTAGTTGGTTATGTGCTATCTCTATTCTGTATTACAGGAGTTAGTTGGTGGTTAAATCTGCTTGGAGTTATTTTACTAACACACAGTTTAACATGGGCTGCTTTCTTGATTCATGAACTCTTTCACCAAAATATTTTTTCTCGTTCTAGTTTAAACATAGCTTTTGGTGAAATTATGCTCTTTCTTACCGGCTCTTGTTATAGCCGTTTTCGCGATGTGGCTCTACACCATATAGCTCATCATGTACATCGAGCAGATTTTTCGCCTTTTCATCCTTTTTCTATTGCAGATTTTTTGTATTCGCTCCCCAAATCTACACAAAGGTTGATTGTTTTTCTTGAATGGTTATGTATTCCTGCCGTCAATCTTACTATTCGTTGGATGATTGCTTTAGCTCCTTTTCTTAGTCAAAATCGGCAGGAAGAACGTTTTCGTAACGCTCTCCTTTTACTAGTACGAGGAAGTCTATTTACAACCTTAGCAGTATATTCTGCTCGTGCAGTTATCCTTTATTTGATAAGTTATATCTGCTTTCTTAACATTGTGCAATTCCTAGAAAATTTTCAGCACACCTATTCTACTTTCCATATCAATGGAAAAGTACCAAAACATAATTTAGAGTACGATGAAGCCAATACATACTCTTTAGTTATATCTCAACAGTGGTCTTGGTTAAACCTATTGATATGTTTTAACAACAACTATCATAATGCTCATCATAGACTCATGAGTTGTCCTTGGTATTTACTTCCCCAGCTTGATGCTGAACTCTACCCACGCAGTTATCTGCAATATGTGCCTGTATCAAAGCTGTTAATTAATTATTTTCGTTATCGAATTTATCGTTTATTTCATGGTCAAGGCACTGTAGAGAGGATAGGAAAAGAACTTAATCTTGATAGCTTTAAGGGCGCAACTGGTATGTCATTTATGCTTTTACGCCAACCTTTCGATTGGCTAGAGATATCATCCGCAGTAACTTTTACGCAAAGTTAACTGGTCAATTTATTCCGGGACAAATTTAACGTTGGAAAAACAAATTTCAGGAGATTAAGTAAAAATGATAGTCAGAGAATTAAATGACATTGTAAAGACTAATAGAGATGTTGAATGGGGAAATGGTAGAAGCCGTAGATTTTTGATTGAACAAGATAATGTAGGCTACTCTCTCACAGATACCATCATTAATGCAGGTACAGAGTCACTACTAGAATACAAAAATCACATAGAAACCTGCTATTGTATTGAAGGAGAAGGTGAAGTAGAAGTAAATGGGGAAGTTCATTTAATAAAGGCTGGTACTATGTATGCTTTGAATCAAAATGATAAACATTACCTACGTGCCAAGACTACTATGCGCCTTGTATGTGTATTTACACCTCCATTAAAGGGCAACGAATCGCACGATTTAAAAGAAAATAACTCTTCTAGTTATTAAATCAACTTAGCATTTTGAGGTAATAGGCTCTTATGAAATATATTCATCGCATGAAGACTAAGAATAAAGTTTTAAGCCAAAAGCTTATGCTTTTTTCTAGAGCTTTTTGATTATCTGATCCCGGTATTGTTTTTCATAAGCATGAATACCAGGGTCGGTGTAAACTCCATCTAGTCTCCAAGTGTAAGTACAGTTAAAACACCAAAATTGCCAAAGCGATTCCCGTACAGTCCTCAATCACTCGATGCACTTGTAAATTCATTTGTATAAGTTTACAAGTGCATCCTTTACATATAGGCATAAGCACTTTTAATGCTATTATCTCTTTGAACGTTTTCAAGAAGGTTTTCAAACAAACTAATTGCTAATTTATCTATTTAAGAAGAGGTCAAAATGACGCATTTACTGCATATAGATACTAGTGCTCGTAGTGAACGTTCTCATTCCCGCAGAATGACCAGAGAATTTGTTAATACCTGGAAAGAAAATTTTCCAACTAGTACAGTTACTTACCGCGATCTTGCACGTAACCCAGTACCTCATGTTGATGAATCTTGGATTGAAGCGGCTTTTACTTCACCGCAAGATAGGACAGCAAAAATGTGGGAGTCAATTCAAATCAGTGAGCGCCTAGTCGATGAATTGCTGTCCGCAGATATTTATCTCATTGGTGTGCCTATGTATAATTTCAGTGTTCCAAGTACATTTAAGGCTTATATTGATCAGATTGTACGATTAGGGCGAACCTTTAGTTTTGAGCCAGAAGACCAAAAGACACCTTACAAACCTCTTGTGCATGGTAAGAAAATGTTTATTATTACTGCTCGTGGTGCTTCTGGATACACTCCTGAAGGAATATACAAAGCTTATAATTACCAAGACCCTTATCTACAAACAGTATTTGGCTTTATTGGGATAACTGATATTAATTTTATTCATGTGGAGAATGATGAATTTGGTGGTGAAAGGCTAGCTCAGTCTATCGCTAAAGCCAAAGCACAAATTGCGGAAATCTTTGTCACATATGAATGAGTCTTGGCAACTTTTGGTGATCTCGGTTGGGGGAAAGGCAGAGGGAGTGCGATTCAATGTGGGTGAATCACGGTAATCAGTCCGTAAATTGTAAAATACATCAGCGACTAGTTGGTTACGTAAATCATACCCTCACATTTTTGCTGCTGCATTCCACCACTTTTGTCCAATTCTGTCTATGGTCAAATGTTTAAGAAAAACGTTTGGATTGGCTTTCTGTTACTGTTTGGAATGATTGCCGGATTTGGCGTTTGATTACCATGAACGCCGTTTAAAGTTTTGAATTAAAACATATTTAGAAATTTACAAATGTCTTCAGAAAGTGTTTGCAATACAATGTGGCACTGCTTAATCCCGCTTTGGCAAGGGGAGAAAGAAATGGTTCAAAAAGGTTTGCCCCATATTCAATTAGCGCCGACCTGGAAATTACTCCTTTTAGGAGATGGTTCTTTAACACGACACCTGCAACTGCTAACAGGTGAACGCACCGAAGTTGACTTAATCGATATGTCTGGGATTGGGATAGACTCAGATGGTGCGCCTAAAGCGATCCAATTATTAGCAAGACCACGAGTTCGGCGGCAAGTGTGGCTGCGTGCAGTTTCCGGCCAACGATTAGCTTATGCCACTTCATGGTGGACAGCTAATCATGTAAATGAGTATTTGCAAAACAAGAACTTACTAATTTGGGAAAATTTAACAAATCAACGCATAGAGTTTTATCGAGATGTGCAGGGAATTCACTACGGTAAATCAGTGGCTTTAGAGTTGGCTTTTGGTCAAACAGGCCCCTTTTGGGGTCGTCACTACCTATTTTGGCATCAAGGACAGCCTCTAACACTGATTTATGAGGTTTTTTCACCTTACTTAAGAAAATACATTGGTTCAGAAGTAAATTTCACGAAAGATTCAGTTACCTAGCTTTCAAGCTGAATGGCTTGCATAATTGACCTTGAATTTGGCTTAAATAATTAACTACTTCTTGCCGAATTTTCCCTTGCTTAAACAGAGCATCAGCAACAAAACCCATCCTGATTAGCATCAGCAATTCGCCTGTATAATCAGCGTAGTAGTCGGTGTCTAGTTCACCAATGCACAAGCTTAGGTTTCGGTTGAACCAAACTTCATCAGAATCAAACGAAACTTGTTTATATTGAGCGATTATTGCCTCTAATTGATTGGATTCAATCTCTTGCAAAGAAACTGTCTCCCAACAAATGCCGTTGCCTTCTCGCCAAATCAAATTAGCTTTTTCTTTTCCAGTTAACATAACTTGATTCTCTATTACTCACCAGAACTTTGCGTAGCATTTATCAAAAAGAACTCAGGAGTCACAATTCAGGAGTCAGAATAATTATTGGTTGAAAACCGAGTGGAATTGTGGACGAGATAAGGGTTGAAACTTTTCTTAAAAACCATCCCTTTATGGGTGGTGTATTCTGATTTCTGGCTCCTGTATTCTGTATTATTTGATTCAGGAAAAAAGCGATTACCTTATGATTTTTAAATGGCAATCGCTTGTTTGTTTAGAATCATAAAAAAATCACCACCAAAACTTGAACGACCTAACAGTGGCTTGAGTTAACCCAACATCGTTGCTAGCTAATTGCTGCAGATTGCGCTGCTCGTCTACGAGTTTGGAATAGATTGCATCCACTTTCGCTTGAAGTTGCGATCGC
>JADEXK010000147.1 GCA_015207155.1 Nostocales cyanobacterium LEGE 11386
AGATTTTTCGTATTCTCAAAGAACAATATCGTAACCGCAGACGACGCTTTGGCTTACGTTGCAACTTGATTGCTGGGCTTCTCAATTATGAACTTGCTTTGTTTTCTTGATTCATGCAAGAGGTCTATTGTGCTAAGTCATTTTTTCTACATTAAATTTTCCTAACGCGTATTCAGCGCTTATTAACAGTATAGTTGCTGCTTAGTTTTTATGTAAATGTATCTTAAGATAGATTTACAAAGTTATTTATACAAAGGTAATAGTATTTTTACGTTATAGAAACTAAGCAGCTTATCCAGCAAAATTTTAAATTCTTCACTCTGCTCTAGCAGAGTATGTCAATATAGTTCTTTGTTTCTAACGGGATATTTTTGAAACTTACTCTAGATAGTAATAATAAGTTGTTTATTACTGTAATCTACATAAAACGGTTTCATCAAAATTAAAAATGGTTTCCCAATGGCAGACTCCGATCCCTCTAGACGAATACACTATGACTCGTGTTGTGGTTTATTTCTATAGTGACAATCAATGGGTACCAATTAAATACTGTTATTTAGCAAAGGCAATTTCTCTTTACTATAAAGCATTGCTATCTTCAGAGCGAGAACTTATCATATTTCCTCCTGATTTAGATCCTAATAAATTTGAATAAACTTTTTAACTCAAATATTATTAAATTTGGCGTTGTATAACACAAAGATGAATTGAAGTCATCTAATGTGCAATGTCCATACTGGGGATCTACGGAAATCTGGAAGAATCGAAAACGAAAAGATAAACGCTCATATCAGTACCTTGATTCGCCAAATAGTAATCCGTTCCATATCGTAGCAGATAAGTATGATTTGGGGAAGGCAAGCCATCTAACTTACCAGCCTATGTAATAATTCTAGCTACTGTACTACAACTAATATCTAATTTAAAGCCTTATGAATAGCCTGTATTAACTCATCAATAGTATGAGGCTTCCGCAAAAATGAGTGGATATTCATATCAGTAGTTTTGGCAATCTGGCTGTCGGCGGCAACACCACTAGTACCAATAATTTTAACTTGGGGACTTAGTTGTTGTAAAATCCGTATGGCTGTTAAACCATCCATTGATGGCATCATCATATCCATCACAACTACACTAATTTGAGCTTTGTTATCAGCATATAAAGATATTGCCTCAATGCCGTTACTAGCTGTCAGTGTTCTATAGTTGTAATCCTCTAACGAGGTTTTAGTAATCTCTAAAATTGCAGTCTCATCATCTACAATTAAAATTAATTCGCTGTTACCATTGGGTAATTCTAATTTCTTAGTCTGCTGTATTATCTTATCGTTTACAGCAGGTAAATAGACTTGAAATTGAGTACCATATCCTACTTCACTTAAAACATTCACAAAACCGCCATGATTTTTTACAAGACCAATTACGGTTGAAAGACCTAATCCTGTACCCTTACCTAAATCCTTAGTTGTAAAAAAAGGTTCAAAAATTCGCTCCAAAATGACTGAGGGGATACCAGTTCCTGTATCAGAGATAGTGATCACTACATAAGGACCTACTTGCGCCTCTAAATTCATTTTGACAAAGTTTTCATCAATGAATAAATTTTCCGCAGAAATAGATAGAGTTCCGCCTCTGGGCATGGCATCACGAGCATTAACACAGAGGTTCATTAACACCTGATGTATTTGGGTAGGGTCTGCCAAGATAGTCCAGAGATTTTGTGATAATTTGTGATTAATTTTAATATCTTTGGGAAATGTATTATTAAGAGTTTGTTCAATTTCTAATAACAATTGTTCTACTTGTAAGGCAATGCTTCTACCATTGTAACCACGAGCAAATGTCAAAATTTGCCTGATCATATCAGATGCTCGTTTAGCATTATTTTCAATAATATTGAGCATTTGCTTATGTTTGTCATCAAAATGAGGAAAATTTAAATTTAACATTTGAGATGATGACAAAATAGGTGTTAGGATGTTGTTAAGATCATGGGCGATACCGCTTGCAAGAGTTCCCAGGCTATCTAAGCGTTGAGAGCGGATAAATTGGTTTTGAAGTTGTTTTTTTTCAGTAATATCAGTATCAACACTAAGAACAGATTTAATTTGTCCCGCTTCATCCAGCATTAATGTCCAACGAGTTTCTACAGTAATTTTTTTACCTGATTGTGTAATTGTTTGTAATTCTCCCTGCCATGAACCACATTCAATGACTTGCCTGTAAGCTGTTTCTAATTGTGGTAAAATTTCTTTTAAAAAAAGTTCTTTATAGTTCTTGCCTACAGCTTCATCAGCCTGCCAACCGTAAAGTTGTTCTGCACCTTTATTCCAAAATAAGATTTGGCCTTTTAAATCTCTAACTAAAATTGCGTCGGTAGTAATGTCAAGTAGAGATGCTTGCTCACGGATTTTTTGTTCCGCCTGCTTGCGTTCGGTAATATCTCTTCCTACCCCTTGAGTTTCAACAACTTCTCCCATTTCATTAGTAACAGCAGTAACATTCCACTGTAACCACCTAATGCCGTGAACTGTCACCGCTCGTTGCTCACTAACGGTTAAGTGATAAGGCGGGGATATTAGGGTTCTCATATTCTCCATCGTTAGCGGTAAATCATCAGGATGGAAAAATTCAAATATTGGCTGGCCAAGTAATTCATCAAGTGACCTACCGAATGTTTGACAAGCAGCTGTATTTGCAAATGTCAGCCGACCCTGTAAATCAGTTCGGACAATCACGTCGGTTTGACTCTCAACTAGTTGACGATAAAGGGTTTCACTTTGTTGGAATGCTTCAGTGACACGTTGGCGTTCAGACATTTCTTTTTGTAAAAGCACGTTAGTGCGGTCAATTTCACTTACTATATGTTGCTTTTCTTGTATTGTTAAATTCTCCTGAGCTTGGGTTAAGAATTTTTGCATTTCTTGGTTTTGTAAAACATTATGATCTAATTTTTGATTGATTCTCCTTAAATGATTCCATTGTAAAAACTCATAAACACTTTTAAGCGTAATTAGACCGACTAATTGACCCTCATCATCAACAACAGGTAAATAATTAACTCTGTATTGACAGAATACTAACATTACCATTACCATATCATGGTTCTGCGATTGCGTAATAGTAATAACTGGCTGTGTCATTACATCAACAACTTTTAGTTGGGATAAATCTATATCAGCAATACTCAGCTTCATAACATCCCACATCGAAAATATGCCGAGTAAATGCAAATCTTGTACTATTAAGACACAACTGAACTGTTCTTGAGTCACTTTAGTTGAGTCTGGAGTGAAAATTGGGTAAGATGGTAAGTTAGCTTGACTATGTACCTGATTAATTAAAGTCAGAACATCTTGTACAGAAGCATCTGGTGGAACTGTCAACGGATCTTTGTCAATAAAATTATCTATATTTGGCAAGTCAAGAGACAGCAGACTATACTCATTGTTATTCATTTTTAACCTGCCTAACTTCAAATATTAGCTTATTATACAAATTTTTTATTTCTGGATAAAGAATAATCCCAGAGATTAGAATTTTAATGATTTATCGTTATATCCTAAGATTAACTTTATCCATGTCTTACTAGAAGGAGTTAGATGGCGGGGGTATCTGGAAACTTTCCCCTTTAACAGACAGTGTATACATATTTCCGAAACTGTTGCCAAGACGGGATGTGGTTGTATATCCACAATAGAGGGATAGTCTACGAGTGTGACGTTCTCTCCCGTTAACCTTGCGGTATAACGGAAGCTTCTAATCTAGAACCAGATAGTTGAGAACCATCAAATTCTAAAAAAGCTTCGCGCTTCATAGGCTGGGTAATCCCTAAGCCTCCACGCGCAGGCAAGATGAGTCCCACCTCGCTAATTGCCCGATTTAAAATATTAACTGCGGCATTTTCATCTCTATCCATCAATAATCCGCATTTCGGACAATGATGCAAACGAACAGAAAGAGTTTTCGGGACTTTATGACCGCAAGCAGAACAATTTTGGCTAGTAGAATGGGGGTTAACTTTCACGACTCGGACACCGCGTTTGACCGCCACTACCTCCAAGATATTGATAAATGTCCCCCATGCAGCATCCAGAATTGATTTACTCAATTTTGTTCTAGCAAGACCTTTAATATTCAGGTCTTCTACTGCGATTAAGTCAAAATTTTTGACTAGTTTGTGTGCTGTTTTGTAATGAAAATCTTTTCTCTGACGCTCAATCTTTTGATGAATCCGGGCTATGTGGTTTTTCTTTTTAGCTTGTCGCCGAGAGCCTTTTTGTTGACGAGCTAGTTGACGTTGTTGTCGTGCCAGATGATGTTGAGTTTGACGATAAATCTGTGGAATAACAACTGTATCACCATCTGATGTTGTCAAAAATTCTTTCAATCCAACATCAATCCCTACAGCAGATTTCACCTCCTCAAGTGGTAATAATTGCGGCACAGAATTATCTTGCATGGAAATGCAGCAATACCATCCATCTGCTTTGCACACAATTGTACAAGTTTTGAGTACAAAGCCCTGTGGTAGTGGTCGGTGCATAATCACTGGCATCTCACCAATTTTACTCAGTTTCAATCTACCATCTTTAAGGTTAGCACCTGCCTTTGGGCAGTTCACTCGTGGATAAACAAAAGACCTTAATTCCCCTGGTTTTTTAAATCTAGGACGACCACCACGTTTTCCCGATGCGTCAGGAATTAACCAGCGTTCCCACGCTTGATTTAAACGCTGCAAATTGATTTGCTGAGATTCTGCCCAGATATTTTTGTAATCGGGAAATAGTATTTTCGTTTGTTTTAAATCTGCTTGCTGAGTATAGTAATTAACTCGTTCTGGGATTTCTCCAATTGGTTCACTGACTATTGAACATCGGTCAATTTGACAACGACTTCTGTTGAGTGCATCCAACCTCTGCCCCAATGCGTAATTCCAATGACGGCGTAGTAGCTCTAATGTGTTTGACATCAAAGCTATTTGCTCGGCATTGGGTAAAATTCGGTAACAGTAAGTTAGAATCATATTGCTTATTATATGATTTATTGCTAATAAATGGAAGAGTTATATGATAAAGGTTTTCGCTCAGTTTACTCTCTTACTGCTCACATAGTCTTTGTGACTAAATACAGAAGAAAGGTGATTAATGAGGCTATGCTGTCTAGATTAGCAGAGGTATTTAAAGATACTTGTGCTAAATGGGAATGCACATTAGTAGAATTTAACGGTGAAGTTGATCATGTACATTTACTCATTCGTTACCATCCGCAAATTGAACTCAGCAAATTTATTGCTAATCTCAAAACTGTTTCTAGCCGATTAATTCGCAAAGAGTTTGAATTTATCTTGAGCCAAGTGTATACAAAACCTGTGTTATGGACAGGTTCTTACTTTGTTGCCAGTTGTGGTGGGGTCACAGTTGAGTAGTTAAAACAATATGTGCAGCAACAACAATCACCCCAAGAATAAGGATTCGTTTCACTCACTAAAAGAATGTTTGCCTCAATTCCCCACCCATCAACCTCTGGTATGATGGGCGACCCCTTGCGGCTTTTGGTTGGAAGTCTCCTGGGGGTGCTAGATGAATGAGAAGTGAACAGGAGCATCATCCGAGTCTAACTCTTCAGGAAGCGATCATCGAGGGATTGACTTTTGCTGTTGGATTGTACGAGTAGTGCTGCAACCGGGAACACTCAAGGGTTGATCTTGCTCAAAAAACCTTGGTTAGTGGAGCACACTTTCGGTTAGCTGATGAGGTGTCGGCGATTGGTCACAGACTATGAGTTATTGCCAAAGAGATTGAAGACGTTTATGTACCTTGCTATGATCCGTATTGTGGTGCGATGCCTAGCATAAAATTTGACTCCTTAAAAATTTTCCAATATCTCCTCAATCATTGTATGAGTGTTTATAGACTCAGTATTTTGCCGTATTCCTTTTAATTAAAGCAGTATCAATACATTTAGTATTTGTCTGAGTTTTTGCTAGTTTTCATTACTTATACTATCTTCATAAAATCAATAAAAAATGAAAATTTGTTAAAGAATATTTTTTGCTTCTGCGTATAAAAAAAATAAAGACTATATTTTAATAAAAATCTAAGTATAAAACTTGCTACAAAGTAGTTAAGCTCTAATTTTGAGTAACCTTTTTGATAGAACTAGTTATTAATACATAGATTTAATATAGGAATCCGCTTTTATTTCTGAACTAATCTGTGTAGAGAGGCAATAGGCAATAGGCAAGATCAAGAAGCTTTCTTAGTTGTACTGAGTTTTTTCAGAAATCAAATTATGAGTCTTATATCTACGGTATAGCTTTATTGATTGCCAGTAATTTCTGAGGCAGATTATGCAAAACGTATCGATAGCTACATATACTACATGATTATTTACTAATCATGGCAGTTTGTCATGTCAAATATTAACAATAAACTACTAGCCAACTCAGCGATTATGACTACACTTATTTCTTTGGATACCAATTTTCAAAGTCAACTCAGCCAAGTTCTGTTAGAGGTGACAAATAGACAAGATTTATCTCAACATCCTTTTGTACAACGTTTTGCCAGAGGAGAATTTTCACAAAATGCAATTCGCCAGTTTGCTATTAAAATGCTACCTGGCTCAAATAGATTTAATATGGCTTTCCTCAAAGTTGCATCAAAAATGGATAGCTATCTTGCCAGAACAATTATGCTAGAAAATGCTTTTACTGAGCATGGAGAACTGAACCCAGACAAGGCTCATGTAGCATTGTTTATGCGCTTTATGAAAGGTATTGGTTGCCCAAAAATCGATATCAATGCGGATGATGGGGCATTTCGTATTCCAGCATTACGCTTTAAGAAATTTGAGTTTTGTGATGATGAACCTATTGTACGTTCATTAGGAAGGTTTGCGGCAATTGAGCAGGTTCTCCCCGGTGTGTTTATTAATTATATTGAAGGTCTTCGCAAAATATTTAAAGGTATTGATGACCATACTATTGAATATTTTCACATTCACTGCTATTTAGATCCTGAGCATACAAACGAGTTAATTCAAGTGGCTCAAATGTATGTCAAATCAGAAAAAGATGTTGAACTTTTTTCGGATGGAGTTCAAGATATGATTCAATCAATTGCCGATATGTTTGTTTGGTTAGACGAAAATCTAGAAAAAGAAGCAGTAGCTTGACAAAGTTAATATCAAGAGCGGTATATGGTCATACCGCCTTTAAGATTCTTCTAATTCTTGCAAAATTATTGTTTGTAAGTATTATTTGCTACTTAAATTTACGTTGCATTGATGTTTTCTCTCTCTAAAGACTCATCTTTCAGGCTGATATTTGTTATAGAGTGACATCAAATTCATTACATTTGCTAGATTGATTAGCCTCGTTTCTTTATGGGACGGGGTTTTCACATGTGTAGTGGAAGAAATCACACCCAATTTTTTAAGGGGGCTAGCAGACATGATTTAAGTGGAAACCGCCGCATCATCTCCTGCACATCCACAGCCTCCCCATCCGGGGTATAAACCACATCCCCAGACATGGCGATTGCAATTCTCTGGCTACGCGCCCATTCAAACCAGGTAATTGTAGTAGATTTGGCCTGTTGTGCCTCCGGTTTTCGCCCTTCCTTACGAGTTGTGATGCGTAAAGCCCCGTGTTTTTAACCGGGGGATATAAGCGAATAGGATGAATTTATTCATCCGTGATGTGGGTCATTTATGTACTCTAAGACTTTTTGAGTGCTAACCTTTCCCATTGTGTCAAACATAAAAGAATGAGTCCACAGACTGGGCAGTTTCATCAACTCTGGAAATTCTTGTCGCAAATATCTTGATGACCTACC
>JADEXK010000148.1 GCA_015207155.1 Nostocales cyanobacterium LEGE 11386
GGGTGAGTGGATGAGGGTGTGAGGGAGTGAGGGAGTGAGGGAGTGAGGGAGTGAGGGAGTGAGGGAGTGAGGGAGTGAGGGAGTGAGGGAGTGAGGGAGAATTATAGAAGCAATTTCACCCCATTCCCCATTCCCCATTCCCAAAAACAAGATCCCCCTAGCCGTCTTTTTTCTTGCAGCTAGGGGGATCACATATGTGGTAGTCTATAAATGGTTCAGTATAGTGGCTTACGTAATCGATTTTAAAGCCTATATTTGGTTTTGTGTAGTCACATAATTAGAATTTATACAATTTTTATAGCAGCTTCATCACCGCTTCATTCCCATGCTTGGCGGAAAAAATCGTATATGTTTAAGTATGGTATTAAGTATTGCATAACTTTTCATTCTTGTTAAGATCCGTAGAAAGTATGAAACTCAAGATTGTCGCTAGTGTCGCCTTATTAGCTTGTATCGGGTTGACAGAACCATCCCTTGCATTTAACCAGCAAGACTTGGAGCAGTTGCAGGCAACAGGCGTTTGTCCTAGATGCGATTTGAGCGGCGCTGATTTAACTCAAATTAATTTAGGGGGAGCGAATTTGCGAGAAGCTAACTTGAAGGGTGCCATCTTATCTCAAGTGAATCTGGCAAAAGCAGATCTAACAGGTGCTAATTTAGAAGCTGCGGTTCTTAATTCTGCGAACTTGACAGGTGCTACCTTGACAGGCGCAAATTTAAAATCAGCATCAATGGAAAATGCTGACTTATCTTTTGCTGGTTTGATCAGCACCAATTTAGAAGCAGCCAACTTGCAGGGTGCCAAGTTGCAGTTCACCAATTTCCGGGGGGCACATTTTCGACTAACAACGCTGGCTAATGGTGTTGTCACTTCTGATAAAGCCTATGACTGGTCATTGGAGCGCACAACTGTCAGAGAATGTAACAGGTTCCGAACTGCGAATGTTCCAGGCACAACCTGCTATAACCAATAGAGTGCTTTTCTAAGTGCTGAGTGCTGAGTGCTGAGTGCGCTTGCCCTGAGCGAAGTCGAAGGGGAGTGCTGAGTAGTAAACTCTCCCCCCATTCCCTTGTCCCCTTGTCCCCCTGACTGTAGAACAAGAGCATTTTACTAGTGAACACTTTTCTATCATGGGAACAAAGCCTGTAAACTAAAATTGCATAATGCTCACCCATATTAAAGACTTAGCCACAAAATTAGCACCCCGCTTAATTGAAATTCGCCGCCATATCCACTCTCACCCAGAACTTAGCGGTCAGGAATACCAAACATCTGCCTTTGTTGCTGGTGTATTGTCTTCTAGTGGTCTACATGTACAAGAGGGAGTTGGTAAAACTGGGGTTATTGGAGAACTACAAGGCACTGGCACAAGTGACCGTTTATTGGCAATTCGTACAGATATGGATGCTTTGCCCATTCAAGAACGTACAGGTTTGGAATATGCCTCTCGTACAGAAGGTGTGATGCACGCTTGCGGTCACGATGTTCACACCACAGTTGGTTTAGGAACAGCAATGGTACTGTCCCAAATGGCAGAGGAGTTGGGCGGTAAGGTGCGGTTTTTGTTTCAGCCAGCAGAGGAAATTGCCCAAGGTGCAAACTGGATGGTGCAAGATGGCGCAATGGAAAATGTCTCGGCTGTCTTAGGAGTTCATGTTTTCCCTTCTATACCCGCAGGGTCGATTGGCGTGCGTTACGGGGCATTGACAGCTGCTGCTGATGATTTAGAGATTATCATTATCGGAGAATCGGGGCATGGGGCGCGTCCCCATGAAGCAATTGATGCAATTTGGATTGCCTCGCAAGTGATTACGGCATTGCAACAGGCTATTAGCCGGACACAGAATCCCTTGCGTCCTGTGGTGTTGAGTATAGGAAAGATTAATGGTGGTAGAGCACCAAATGTGATTGCGGATAAAGTACAGTTATTGGGAACTGTGCGATCGCTCCACCCAGAAACGCGTACCCAACTGCCGAACTGGATTGAAAATATTGTGGCTAATGTCTGCCATTCCTTTGGGGCGCGTTATCAAGTCAATTATCGCCAAGGTGTGCCCAGTGTGCAAAATGATTATGCCATCACCCAATTGTTGCAATCATCTGCTGAAGAAGCTTGGAATAGCGATCGCGTCCAAGTCTTACCTGAACCTTCTCTTGGCGCTGAAGATTTTTCTGTTTATTTGGAATACGCCCCTGGTTCGATGTTTCGCCTAGGCGTAGGTTACAAAGATAGAATTATTAATCACCCATTACACCATCCCGAATTTGAAGTGGATGAATCTGCTATCCTCACCGGAGTTGTAACTATGGCATACGCCGCTTATAAATATTGGCTTAAAGATTAGACCTTTTGCACGCATCTTTGATCATCTGAATAAATAACTAGAACTAGCCCTTTCAATTTGCAAAACCTCACCAAATTGCACCACTCAAGATCCGCTAGTTAAGCACCCAGTTAAGGCGATCGCTCCTAACGATCTCAATGTCGATTTTTGAGCGTTCGTTAATCCCCTTGCCCCTTGAATATTCATACCTTCATACAGGCGCTCGCTCATCAACGTTTTAATACAGCGTCCGGTTGCGACATCCCACAGCCGAATGGTTTGGTCATTCAAAGGTAGCTAATAGTTGAGTCGTAGCGATCTGCCAGAGATATACCAGTCCACTGGAATCGCCAACTGTAACAATCTCACCGTCTGGGCTAATGTCGATGGACATTGCACTATTTAAGCTCTCTGAAAAAATGGATTTGGTTAAATCTGCATTTTGAAAATTGACCCCTGCTAAATTAACCTGCCGGAGGTCGGTTTGCTGCACCACGAGTTCAGAAAACTGAACATCCTGACGTGGGTAGGATTTTGGACATGATGCAGCGCATTGCACCATCAATTGTTGATCGTTTATTTCTCCAGGTTGGATTTACCGCACAACTTACGAACCAGCCAAAATCGGCAGATGCCCCCAATAACTTATTCCCCAGCCTCTTTCAGCTTATTTATTTGGCAGTCCCTTTACCTTTCTGGTTAATCAGAACCCAAGTTTTGATACAGTAATCTTAAAGCCCCAGATTTTCTGCAAAATCCAGAGACGTTAAAAAGATGAAAGTCCTTCATGGCACCTGGATACCAAACCAGACAAATGAATTTATTGAATCAGGTTCTTTTTATCTATGGGTGGAAACTTCTGTAATTAAAGAAAGATATACTCATCAACGGGTTCACCCTGGACATCTATCAGAAGATGAATTAATCAACTTTTTAGTGCAGACATTGGGAATTAAAGAACCTGTATCACAATTAAAAGAAAGTATATCTACCAAATATTTTGCTCTACCAACTGCTAATAATCAGCCATTACCTTCACCAGAATTAATTAAGTATTTAGAATGGGAATTTCTGGGAGATTACGAAGAGTTTCAATACTGGAATGTAGCCTGTTGTGAAACAACAGTATCTGGCAAAGTAGGAAAATCTATTAATATTATCAAACTCCTCAAAGATATTCACTTTTTGGCACTATACAATCCCAATGAATTTCAACTCGGTTCAGATATTTTATTTTGGTATCACTACACGCAAGCATTTAAAGAAATTATTCTTAAAGGTCAATATATCCCCGCACTGAAATATCGGCCGATAGCAACAGCAACAAATAAGAAAAAAAATAAGCAACAACGTCAACAAGAATTTGAGATATATGCAACTTGGGAAATCATTTCCGAACAATATGAAGCAAATATCCAAAAATATGTTGACTATATGCCACTAATTTGTACAGCAGGTAGTAATACTGAAGAAAAGCAAATAGAATTTTACGATCAGGAAACGCTGCTGCGCCATTTTTCAGAATTCCTTCTGCATAACTTAGTAACAAATACACCCTCCACCGTAACTTTTGACAAACAAATATCAGATTCCCTGATTTACTATTGCCTTTATCCCCAGAAATGCAATCCACTAAAAACAGATGCTGCGTTTCAAGAATACCGACAATGGTTGACATGGAAAAACAGAATTAAGCGCAGCCAAGCTGATTTACCTTTTCATCTGTGCTTTCAATTGCACTCCCCAACTATTCAAGAAGTAGACAATTGGCAGATTCAGTTTTTGGTATCCAGTAAACAAGATCCATCTACTAAGTTGGCATTGTCAGACTACTGGACAATGAATCAAAAAACCAAAACTGATGTCTACAAACAATATGGGAAAAATTTTGAAACTAATTTGCTGCTCAGTTTGGGTTATGCAGCCAGGATGTATCCGCAGTTAGAGCAAGGATTGGAAACAGATTGTCCTACCGGAATGCAGCTAACCTTAGATGATGCGTTTGACTTCCTCAAAGAAAGTGCTTGGATATTGGAAGATTCAGGATTTAAGGTAATTGTCCCGGCTTGGTACACTCCCACTGGTCGCCGTCGCGCTAAAATTCGCCTCAAAGCATCAACTCGGAAATTGGCTCCGACAAAAGGTGAAACTAAAAGTTATTTTGGTTTAGATTCACTAGTACAGTATCAGTATGAGTTAGCAATTGGTGAGCAAGCTGTTACTCCCAAAGAATGGGAACAACTGATTAATGCTAAAGCTCCCTTAGTGCATTTTCGTGGTCAATGGATGGAATTAGACCGGGATAAAATGCAACAGTTATTGGCATTCTGGCAATCCCACGGTTCAGAACAACCCCAGATGACTTTACTGGAGTTTATGCAACGCAGTGCCGAAGCAGGAGAAGAATGGGAGATTGAACATGATGAAGCTTTATCAGAAATCATAGCCAAGCTACAAGATAAAAGTCAGTTGGAGCCGATTTCCCAACAGCTAAATCTGCAAGGCACTCTCAGAGAATATCAAAAACGCGGAGTTTCTTGGTTGCAATATCTGGAGAAATTGGGATTAAATGGCTGTTTAGCTGATGATATGGGACTGGGTAAGTCTGTGCAGGTAATTGCCAGATTAGTACAGGAGAAAGATACAAAACAGCCTCATTTACCCACCCTATTAATTGCACCCACTTCCGTTGTAGGCAACTGGCACAAAGAAATTGCCAAGTTTGCACCCCATTTAAAAACTTTGGTGCATCATGGTAGCGATCGCCTGCAAAATTCTGCCGATTTTCCAGAGACTTGTCAACAGTATGATGTAGTAATTAGCTCTTTTACTCTGGTGCGTAAAGACGAAAAGCTTTTCAGCAGTGTGCAATGGCAACGCCTAGTGGTGGATGAGGCACAAAATATTAAAAATCCCAAGGCGGCACAGACCAAAGCTATTCTCAAACTATCTGCTAAACACCGCCTAGCTTTGACAGGTACTCCTGTAGAAAACCGTTTACTTGATCTGTGGTCAATTTTTAACTTTCTCAATCCTGGGTATTTGGGGAAAGAAGCACAGTTTCGTAAGTCTTTTGAGATTCCTATTCAGAAAGATAATGATAAAGTCAAATCAACTACCCTAAAGAAATTAGTAGAACCCCTAATATTACGACGGGTAAAAACAGACCAATCCATTATCAGCGACTTGCCAGATAAAGTCGAACAAAAACTCTATACCAACCTCACCAAAGAACAGGCATCACTGTATGAGGTAGTAGTCAAGGATGTAGAAAAACAATTGCAAGAAACAGAGGGTATTCAACGTAAAGGATTAATTCTGGCAACTTTGATGAAACTGAAGCAAATTTGCAATCATCCAGGGCAGTTTCTCCAAGATGGTAGCGAATTTTTACCGGAGCGATCGCACAAAGTTTCTCGTTTAGTGGAAATGGTAGATGAGGCAATATCAGAAGGAGAAAGTCTCCTGATATTTAGTCAATTTACGGAAGTTGGCGCACAAATCGATAAATATCTCAAGCATAATTTACATTGCAATACTTACTATTTACATGGGGGTACTAGTCTCCAACGTCGGGAACAAATGATTAGTGACTTTCAAAACCCAGAGACAGAACCATCTGTGTTTGTTCTTTCTTTGAAAGCAGGTGGTGTGGGGATTACTTTGACTAAAGCTAATCATGTATTTCACTTTGACCGTTGGTGGAACCCAGCAGTAGAAGACCAAGCCACTGACCGCGCTTTCCGGATTGGTCAAAAGAAGAATGTCTTTGTGCATAAATTTGTGACCATTGGTACCTTAGAAGAAAGAATTGACCAAATGATTGAAGATAAGAAAAAACTCTCTTCCTTGGTAGTTGGTAGTGATGAATCTTGGCTAACTGAATTAGATAATGAAGCTTTTAAACAACTAATAGCCTTAAATAAAAGTACTATTTTGGAGTAAAAACATGACTAAATTTAGTCGTACTTGGTGGGGTGATCGCTTTATTAAAGCTTTAGAAGCTTTTACAGATGATAACCGACTCAAACGTGGACGTTCTTATGCTAGTGGTGGTAAAGTAAAAAGCTTTGAAATAGAGCAAAATAAAATCACAGCTAAAGTCAGAGGTTCAATTAATCCTTATTTTGGAGTTTATAAAGAACCAACATATAACATAGTGATTGAAATTACTCCTATTGCTAAAACACGTTGGCATGAAGCCATACAAAAGCTTTCTGCTAAAGCTAGTATTGTTTCCCGATTGCTACTCAATGAAGTTCCAGAGAATATTGAAGAAACTTTTACACACATGGGATTACATTTATTGCCCCATAGTAGTAAAGACTTTAAAACTAGTTGTTCTTGTCCAGATTATGCTAATCCCTGTAAGCATATTGCTGGGGTCTATTATCTAGTAGCTTCTCAACTAGATACCAACCCATTTTTATTATTTGAATTACGGGGATTATCAAAAACAGAACTTCAGGAGAAATTAGCTACGTCTCCCTTGGGTAAAGTACTATCAACAGCACTTGATGAACAAGAATTAAGCATAGAACCTTGTCAATCTTTTTATACAAAACCAGAAAAACAATCTGTGAATCAAAAGCCAAATCTGCGGGAGTTTTGGCTAGGTAGCAAGCGGTTACCATCAACTGTTGCAGAGTCAAATGATAGTGGAGTTTCAGCAATCTTAATCAAGAAAGAAGGAAATTTTCCTATTTTCTGGCGAAAAGACCACTCTTTTATTGCAACAATGGAAGAACTGTATCGACGAATCAAAACTAAAAATCAAAGTTTAATGTAACTGAGCATCCACTATAAAAAAAGCAAACTAAAAATTAGCCCATGCTTACCCCCCAACTGCTTGGCTGCATCAGCTAGCTGCTTCATTTCCCAATCTTCTAGATAACGCTGCGCCTTCGGTAACTCACTGAAATTATCGTCATTTATGGTACTAGCAATATTCCGCAAAAAGTAACCAACATTCTCCTCACTCCCATAACTCAGGTATCGTTTGACACTCCCCCGCTAATTGCTAACGCAATGTAGCGGAAGATTCTTGCTTCTCAGAAACACGCTTTTTGGCACAAGTACCAACGAGTCTTACTGCTTCTCCACAAGCTTGGATTTCTGCGTGTCCC
>JADEXK010000149.1 GCA_015207155.1 Nostocales cyanobacterium LEGE 11386
GCTCTATGCACCCCACATAACCGTTTAAATTCTGATGCTGGCAGGTCTTTTATTTGTTCGTAGCTCATTGCTCTTTAATTTTTGACCTGTATTTTTTCATGCTTACACTATTCGTGCAAGAGGTCTATTTTTGTTTCGCGCCAAGGCGCTAAGAATCTACCTTTAGCCTTGCTCAAAAAGCTCAATTCGTCCCGCAAATATGCAACGCCCACCATTCATTTCCCTGCTCCTACTGCAAGGGAATAAAACCAGCTCGTTGGACAGCTTGTTGTCCTGGAGGAGATTGAGCTAAATCAACAAATTGCTTGACGGCTGGGCTGGTTTTACGTGGTACTGCTAAATAAACAACTCGACTAATAGGGTAAGTACCATTTTTCACTAAAGCTTTATCTGTGGGCGATATGCCATTAATGGGAATGATGCGGACAGTTTGTTGATTTTCAATTTGGGTAACTGTACTGTAGCTAATACCATCATTACCTAAAGCCCGTAAGATTGGTGTTGTTTCATCTTGCGCTACAGTTGTAAAATTTTTCCCATCAGGTGCAAAAGGTTTACCAGAAAGTACCGCCTCCTGAAAGAATGAATGAGTACCACTGTCGCGAGAACGGTTAATAACTTTGATTGGCAGATTCGGCCCACCCACCTCTGACCAGTTACTGATTTGTCCTAGGAAAATTCCTCTCAATTGTTCTATAGTTAATCCCCCTTTGTAAGGGTTGTTGATACCTACTGCCACAGCTAAAGCATCACGAGCGATGGGTATGCCCACAATTCCCGCTTGCAATTCATGAGAATTCAGGGGACGCGAACTAGCTGCCATCAAAACTTTGCCATCGATCAGATTTTGCAGTCCGGCATTAGTGCCATTGGGTCTGCCATCTGGTATGCCGTAAGTTGTGGGTAAGTTAGGGTTCAAAAAGTTATAGGCAATTTGAAACTGTTTAACCAGAGTAACTATAGTTACACTACCATCAATCGTTAAAACTGTTGGGTTTGGCAAACTAGTATCTAAACTTCCTAAATCAAAACTTTGAACTGGGTTAGGTTGAGAGCCAAAAGATTGATCATTATTTAAAGATGGCGATGCATTCTGATGAGAAGATCCAGGACTTTGCATGAGTCCAGGTAACAAATTAAAATACCACAAAACTAACCCTAGAAGACCACCAGTAATCAACAGAGTTAGTAGCAATATCAGTATTTCTTGATTCTTACTTTTTGGAGCCATATTTTAATGTTCACCCTAATTAATCAGCTTGCATGAAACTGGATTTTAGCTATAGCAAAGAGCTGTAAAGCCCTGCGGGCATGGCTGCGCTTATAGCCCGTGCTGAGTATAAACCCAGTGGCTTCAGTGCTTTGAGCAATCAATAATGTCCTAATCTATTTGACTACGGCTATACTAACCTGGAACTCAAAATGTGCATTTACGATTACTATGACAAATTAACTTTGCTAGGCGAGACATATCTGAAAAATCTCCTCTTTTTCTCTAACTCTGTGACCTTTGCGTCTCTGTGGTTTGTTTCTTAACTCCTCAAATTCATTCTGCGTTCAAAAATTCTAAATAGCCATTGCTAAGTTCTTTCACCGCCAAATCATAAAACTGCCTACCGTGTTCTGGTGTTGCTAAAGCTGGATTTGAACCCATGCGTCCATCTGGGTAACGGACTCGAAAGTTGGTTGCACTATAAATTTTGTGTCCACTGGCAACTTCTGGTGAAAGAGGTGCTTGTTTAATTGACTCTGGATAAACATATTGAGTAACAGCTACTTCACTTGGAGTAGCATGAGAGCCTTCTTGGTCTCCGTATAATTCTTTAGCCAGCTTGTATATAGAACTGCACATAAACCAGTTAGCCACTTGACATTGTACCTTTGTCGCATTGGCAATCTGCAAATCTTCTAAGTGGGCGTAAGTTTCTGAGAAAGCGGCTTTGAGGGTGGCAATGTTACCGCCATGTCCGTTGATTAAATAGAACTTAGTAAAACCAGCTTTAGCTAAACAAGTTACATAGTCCCGTATTACCTGAATTAAAGTGCTGGGGCGAAGACTGATTGTGCCGGGAAAAGCGGTATGATGCAACGCCATCCCCACGTTGATTGTCGGGCCAACCATCGCCTGGGTTGCTTCACCCACGCCACGAGCGATCGCTTCTGCACAAATAGCATCAGTACCAATTAATCCTGTGGGGCCATGTTGCTCTGTAGAACCAATAGGAAAGATAATTCCTTGAGACTGCTGTAGATAAGTTTCCACTTCCTGCCAGGTACTTAAATGTAGTAACATTTTTTATGCATATCCTCATTATAATTGCGGTAAAAAGCCACTGATTCTGCTAGATAGCGTCTTCTTTAGTTAACTTCTCACTAACACGATTATGAACTCTCTTGTAAGTGGGGAGCGGAAATACCACTTTACATTTATGGGGACTGTCTTCAAAGTGGAGTTAATCACAATGAAATTCAGTCTTGGTTGGTATGTTATCTGCGATCGCGGCCTGTGCCGATTTTTTGCATATTCCTTCTCATATACACATATATACCTTTGGGCGGACAAAATAAACTGTTTTTCATACTCCATTAACACGGAGGACTAAAGGGAAAATGATGATGTATCTCAAGATTCAGTCTGTGGCAAATTTAGTCAGCGCTACTATTGTTACCCTAGGGTTACTGGGAATTGGTCATTCTGCTTTTGCACAATCTCCGAAACTAGCAAGTTGCATCTACAACCCAACTGATCTCCAAAGTTCTTCTGTGAAAACTTTAGCCAGCTGCAAACAACTTAAAATTAGCCAGTTAAAGTCTTTGACCACTTTCACGGATATTAGTGGCGTTCATGGCGAAAAAGAGATCCAGCAATTAGCAGAATTAGGGGTACTCGAAACCACTTCTAGCGAGTTTCAACCATTAGCACCTATTACTCGCGGTGAGTTCATCGCTTGGTTGGTGAAGACATACAATGAACTGCATCGAGATCCCATTCGCCTACCTCAAGGAGTAACATCGGCTTTTCCTGATGTCCCTGATTCTCATCGCTACTTTACTTTTATCCAAGCAGCTCATAATGCAGGGTATTTAGCCGGGTTTGAGGATGGCAATTTTAGACCTGATGAAATCTTGACGCGGGAACAGATGATTGTCCTCAAAACAAGCTTAGATGCCAATGTTGCACCAAGTGTGCGATCGCCTGATTCACTTCGCACTTTTATTGGTCGAACAAAAGGATTCTCTGATGCTGATCAAATCAGTGAAAAGTATCTCCTACACATTGCGTTTGATTTAGGAAATGGTGCTAGTAACTTTAACTTTGCCCGTGTCTATGGTAAAACTCGCATCTTTGCACCCAAAGAACCTGTAACCCGATCTGAAGCCGCGATCGTTCTTTCTCGGTTTCGTAGAGGTGGAACAGTAGAACGGGCGCTTCAAAGAAGAAGCCGATAAGAGAATCTTAATTCTAACGTGAGTCTCCAACGGAGGCGAAGTTGCGGGAAGAGCGAAAGAAACATAATCCTCCGTACTTTTTATTCCTCACTCAGCACTCAGCACGGGCTATAAGCGCAGCTATGCCCGCAGGGCTTTACAGCACTCAGCACTATTTCTTAGGAGTTCGACGGATTAAAAAACCCCTCTCCAAACCTCTCCCCTACAAGGAGGAGCCACTACGTTGGGCGGCTTTGCCGACTTGTAGCAAGTGGCGTTAGAGGCTTTAAAAGCCTAATTTTTTGTTGTATTTTCAGCCCCTCTCCGCGTCGAAGAGGGGTTGGGGTGAGGTTCATCGAATTCACGTTAATTCTATTTTCCATGAGCATAGAATACATCACATCAAAAGGACACGGTATTGCCGTGTCCCTATGCTTGTATTCAACTCACATCAAATCCACTGTAGAGATGTTTGCATTCTGGAGAATCAAAGAAACCAAAAGACAAAGAAATTAATTCTTGATTCTTGATTCTGACTAATCAAAGCAATAATGTTTTTTTACGTCGCTTGTAATTTCCCATGTACAGGACATACCAGCAGGAAAAGTTACTAAATCTCCTTTACCCACTTGCACTGGTTGTCCACCGTCAGGTGTAACAATGACATCGCCTAACAAAAAGTAACAAGTTTCTTGAGTATCATAAGTCCAGGGAAATTTGGAAATTTCCTTCTGCCAAATCGCCCATTTCGACACACCCAACTCGCTAAGGCGTTTTTCACTGGGTTGATGCTCAATTTTAATTTCCATGCTGTATTTTCTCTGTTTAGATTCAGCAGTAGGACTGGATGTCCTCTCCACACTGGTCTACTAAATAACACAAAGCCCGAAAGCGCAAGCCTACAAACTCATCATAGAGTGGATTGAGCTTACACATAGGAGGAATGTGGGCTATTTTATGACCAAACAGTATCAAATCGCGTTCGAAAGGACATTGAGAAGGAATTAATTTAGCAATAAAGTGAGCAAAATTACGATTCTGGATTTCAAGTTCGTCGAGCCTTTTACGTAATGGTTGGAGTAAATCAAATTTAGGTTTAGTAAATTTATTTCTACTACCTAATGGATGATTTGTTCCTACTTCTACAGTTTTAATAAAAGCAGGTAGAATAATATGCTGATTCTTTGTCTTAAGCATAGTTCTAAGCAAGGATTTCCTTGTATTGATCAATTATGTGCTAATTGGGAGTATTACCATGCAATCTATGTCGGAAATTTGGATTGTGCTTATGAATCGAAATATGTCAAGCACACAGTGAGTAATTTGCATAGAATTTGCTGGTAAATTGTTCACTTACTTTGATATTTAAACTCACCAAATGATGAATAACTGTCCCGTTAAATACAAAATAACAAAGAAAATATAAAAATGGTATTCTATTAACTTATTAATTGCTGAGATTGAACATAGTGATCCCATACAATGAATTTAAATTGCAGGTTCTGAAACCGCACAGTATATTGAAATTTACTTATGCAAGCAAAAATGCTCTGTTTCTTTGATGAGCGCTAGACTTGCGGAAGTTTATTGCTTCAGGATAATTTATTCTAGGGCATTGAGTATAAAATAAAATGTCATATAGATTACATAATTAAACCTAGATATTATTTAGTCAGTCGCAGAATATCGTTTGATAAGTACAAACTAATCTAGTTGTGCCAGTCACTCATTAAAACTAAGGTAACTAAACTACCCTAAATTTAGGAAAAATAAGCCCTTTGTCCTGAAAACAGAGGGTAGATTCACGAAAAAAAATAAAAAGTTTAACTGAGGACGACTACTGAGTTAAGTTTGATAGATGATTCTCTCGGCATTTTTCTGTAGTGCGTCAATCGCCAGAGACTATTTCCTTAATCAGACAGATTACAACCCTCAAAAGATAGAGTTTGCAGACAAAACTCTGTTATAAAATAGACATAAGTAAGGATTCGGGGGGCCATTTACTGGTCAGAAACGCCTATAGAAACTATCTTTGGAAATCTCCAAGGTTTAAAATCCAGTCAGCTGAAGCAACTACAGCGACTGTACCACCAGCGCATACCAGGCGATCGCATCACTACGTCTGAATTTTCCCAGCGTCTGGCGGCAATCAGCACGGAAATCAATCAGCCTGTGTGTGCCTATCTCAACCGACGTGGACAAGTGTTTCGCGTAGGGGTAGGTACACCACGTCAAACGCAAATCCCACCGCTAGAATTGCCCCGTTATGGTGCAGAACGTCTTAGCGGTATTCGTTGTATAGCCACTCATCTTAAATCAGAACCGCCCAATGAAGCGGCACTGACAGCAATGGCTCTGCAACGCTTAGATGCCTTAGTAGTGCTAAATATAACTGGAACGGGGTTTACTAGGCGCGGTGGCGGCTCTACTGGGTATGTCAAAGAAGCTTATTTGGCTCACTTAGTATCAAATACTAAACAGCTAGTCTTAACTCAACAATCAGCAATTAGTAATCAAGACTTGGCACTTTACTCTAGTGTATCGCCGCCTATGAGCTTAGATATGCTGGCACAGCAAGACTTTATTGACTTGGTGGAAAATCTGGAAGCAGAATTCCAGCGAGAATTTGTCGCCCAGGAAGTAGATGCTGACCATGATCGCGTGCTAATTGTGGGAGTAGTTACAGATAATCTATCTCCCCAACGATTCCAGGACACTCTGGCAGAATTAGCACGGTTGGTAGATACTGCTGGCGGCGATGTATTACAAACATTACAACAAAAGCGATCGCGCATTCATCCCCAGACAGTAGTTGGTGAAGGTAAGGTGCAGGAAATTGCCCTAACTGCCCAAACTATGGGAGCTAATCTCGTCGTCTTTGACCGCGACCTCTCACCCGCCCAAGTCCGTAACCTAGAAAGAAAAATTGGTGTCCGGGTAGTTGACCGCACTGAAGTGATTTTGGATATCTTCGCCCAACGTGCCCAATCCCGTGCTGGTAAATTGCAAGTAGAACTAGCACAATTAGGATATATGATGCCGCGACTCAGTGGCAGAGGTCTGGACATGTCACGGTTAGGTGGTGGTATTGGGACTCGTGGCCCTGGTGAAACTAAACTAGAAACAGAACGCCGGGCTATTCAAAGACGGATTTCCCGACTACAACAAGAAGTGAATCAGTTGCAGGCTCATCGTTCACGGTTACGTCAACGCCGCCAACATCGGGAAGTACCTTCGGTGGCCTTGGTGGGCTATACCAATGCTGGTAAGTCTACCTTGCTGAATGCCCTAACCAACGCTGAAGTATATACAGCCGACCAATTGTTTGCGACTCTTGACCCGACTACGCGCCGCCTGGTAATTTCTCACGGCGAGGCTGGTGAACCTCAAGAGATTCTACTGACAGATACGGTAGGATTTATACATGAACTGCCTGCTTCCTTAATGGATGCCTTCCGTGCCACCTTAGAAGAAGTAACAGAAGCTGATGCCCTACTGCATTTGGTGGATTTATCCCATCCAGCTTGGTTAAGTCATATTCGCTCGGTCAGAGAAATTCTGGCACAAATGCCAGTAACTCCCGGCCCGGCGTTAGTTGTGTTTAACAAGATTGACCAAGCTGATAGTGCAACACTAGCCATAGCGCAGGAAGAGTTTCCCCTAGCAGTGTTTATTTCGGCAAGTCAGCGCTTGGGATTAGAAACTCTACGCCAACGGGTTACCCAGTTGATTCAATATGCTGTTGATACTCGTTAAATCCTGCCATCTTTCTCAGCAAAAGCTGTAGATGCGCGAGTCATTGGTCATTAGTACCAATGACCAATGATTCAAGCGGCGGGGGTCGTTCATTCGTAAGGATTCAGGTCTAGATTTGAGGAATTCTAGATTTGAGGAATTAAAGAAGGAGTCTGCACATTAGGGTGAACCATTGCTTTGATAGCTTGGTCAAAAAAGTCAATAACAGAACTTCCTTGACGA
>JADEXK010000005.1 GCA_015207155.1 Nostocales cyanobacterium LEGE 11386
GGAGGCAACCGGGGGATTTTTTCCTCTTTTTCGTGATAATAACTACAACTATGGCATTTATCGACAATTAGTCGTTTTCCCGAACGAAATTGCGTTGGTTGTTGCATAGTTGTCTCAGTGTGAATCACAGTTAATTCTCGACAGTGAGGGCACTTTCTAAACCGAGATGAATTACTCTCCAAGGCAACAAAATGAAATCCCTTGCCAGTTAGTTTCTGGCTGCAATGGAGACATTTCCAACCCTCAAATCTAACACTACCGATATTTTGTGCTGTTTTTTCCAGTTGGTTTAGATGCGGCTCAATTGTGCTTTCATCTACTTTTGCCATCGGCTGTTGGCAATCAGCACACACAAAACTGTAATTACCCTGTTTGCTACGTGTCCGCCCTTCTGGTTTAATAAGCATTTTCTGAGGGCGTTTCCAAAAATAAACAGTAGTTCCGATAATAAGTCCAACTATTCCACCCCCGGCTAATAATCCCCATGATGAGGTTGTATCATCCGCAGTGACTTCTGCTGTCGGTGGAGTTGCGGCCTGATTTGGGTCAGACTCTAGAACAACTACTAGCGCTTTCGTTCCTGCCAGTGTACCACCTGCAAAATCACCTTGTTTAAATCGCGGGATAATTTGAGTATCGATAATGTTACCGACTTTGGCATCAGGCAAAATCGCCTCTACACCGTAACCAGTCTCAATTTCCACCCGGCGATCGCCTACTGAAATTAAGAACAATACACCATTATCTTGTCCTTGTTTGCCAATTCCCCAATAATTAAATAGTTCAGTTGCGAAGTTTTTGGGAGAAGTTGCTGAGGCAGTTTTTGGCACTGTTACCACCGCCATTTCTGTACCATTTTTCGCCTCCAAATCAGCAATCATTTGATTAATTTGGGCTTCTGTCTCATCACTGAGAATTCCTGCCATATCAGTTACCCAATCACCAGATTTTTGGGGATTAGGGACTTCTTGAACAGTCAAAGCTAGGCTAGAAAAGGGAGATATCAATATGGCTGATGAAAATATACTCAGCCAAAAAATGTGTTTTTGTTTTAGTAAATTCAATTTCATTGCTTTCGCCTCTAGCAGACAAATGTCTGGAGTGCATCTGCATACAATCCGCTTTTGTTGTTAACTCCTAATTTTTAGTGTTTTTTCCCAGAATTAACCAACCATGAATATCTTAACGATTTATCCTTGTAATAGTTATTTCATATCAGGTTCGGATAGCTAAAACCGAACCTGAGCGACAATTTAGAGGAAGATAGGAATTTAGGTAATATGGCAGAGATAAAAGACTTGCAGAAAATTTTCCTCTGCTCATCTACTTTCTCTGCCAATTTTACCTCGTGCCTAACTTACCTCTACTGAATTGTTTATTTCAGGAAGTAATTGGCAGAATTTGTCAATGTCTGCGACAGCAGCTTGGTAGTTACTCAAAGCAAGTTGAGTATTACCAAGTCCAGCAGCTTGATCGATTTTAACCAGGTGGTTAAGCAAATCTCGCGTTATTTGGCGTGCTGTAGGTTGGTCTTTAGGTAGAAGGTTGGGAGTGACATAAGTCATGCTCAACCTAGCTTCTGTAATCGGACCATGGATAAAATTACTGACATTAATCCAATCCTTCTTTTGGATCAGGGTTTCCAGTTCGTCTGCGCGATCGCGCACAGCCTGAATTTGCGGAACATATTCCTGAATTCTCTCCAGTTGAAGTGCGGTGTAAGTTGGAGGTGCAACTGCGACGCTAGGGCCACCACAACTGATGAGGAATGTGGCCAATAATACGAGAATCAATGAAAAAATCGAGCGTTGACGCGCCATAAACTGAACTTAATTTGTTTTGTGTGTGCCAATTAACAGTGTCATTTTAGATCGCTGGGGTGATTTATCGTTCTGCTTAGGAAGGGATTTTGCCGAAAATTCTCTTTCCTCAGTTGAGATTTTTGATTAAAGAGGCAGTTACCGCATGTTTCTGGAAAAAAATTAAGTATAATTACCCAAGATAGACTTGCTTAATTCAAAAATATTTAATTAGCAGTTTTTGGTAATCGTAATTGTTAGGAAAGCATAATTTCAAAGTTGCTAAATCTAAAAGGTATTGATAAGCTGAAACACCAGTATTATAAGCCTTCTGGCGGTTTTTCTGTCGTAACATTCCCCATAGATCGGCAAAATATAGGAGTGTTTTTTTGTGAATGCAGCTGAACAGGCAACAAACCTTGAACTCGCCAGCAAGATTGCGACGGTAGTGAATTTGTTCAAATTTGAGTTTCCTGATGCTAAATCGGATCTCAAACCCTGGAAGGATGACCCAGAAACGAGGGAGTTGGTTGATCCAGATTCGATAGATATCGGTTTTCACTTTCCTGGAATCAGCAAATCTTGGCGCAGTCGCAGTATCTTGATTCAAATCCGCTTTTATCAAGATCCCATAAATCACTCACGTCGCGCCATTGGTTTGGAGGTAGCTGGATTTGACCATCGTGGTGAGGCGTGGCGACTGTCTACAGTAGAAAACTGGAGTTTTGTCGGTATGTCTGAACCTTCACCACAAGTCGGAGACAAACTCAAACAAATTTGCCGACACATTTTAGAGGTGTTTAATAAACCAAGTGATTGAGAAATAATTAGCCTTACTGCCCATCTAATGACCATTCCCATTTTTGCTTCAAGTCGTTGCAATGGCTAGGTGGTAGAACCTTGTCATGCTGAAGTCTTCCAACTACAATCCCTGGTGCAATACCTATTTCAGTAGCAAACTGCTCTATATTTGCTTTACTCAATTGTTGCACTCTTGCGAGAAATCGCTTTAAATCAGCAGGCGGAATAAGTATATCCTCAGAGAATTTGTTTGCTTCTTTCTCTTTATCTTGATCTTCGATGGAACCAATACCTGTTCCCTCAAGGAAAATTTCCCGCTTGCCATGCAGCAAAATATGACCAGCTTCATGAAAAAAGGCAAACCACAGATTGTCATTAGTTTTGTAGCGTAGGCTAAGTTGAATTAGTGCCTTGTCAGAATTTAACCAATGAGTTGCACCACTAGTTCGCGTTTTGGGAAGTTGTGGTACAAAAACTAAAGCCACGCCAGATTCTGAACATAAACGCACCATTTCCGGCTGGAAAATTTCTGGTGTTTCTAAAGTCAAATGGCGGATTTTTTGCAGCGCCTCCCTAAACTTGTGGGCATCATAGGGAGCACAAGCAATCTCAGATGCTTCAATTTCTCCCCGACGCAGCCAAGCGACAACATCACCAAAGTCACTTTGGAAAGTCTGAGATTTACGAAAATATACGAGATTTCTACTCCATATATCCTCACATTGTTCAGGGGAGGCAACGGCGAAAAAATTTAGTACTTCCCGCAGTTGCTCAACTTTGTCCCGATAGCGCCGAATCCAACCATACTTAATCATGGCTGTAATGGGAATTCCTTTCATCCACGCTACCTGCTTTTCTAAGCGCTCTTTTTCTTCCTGTTGTGCTAAAAATTCCCGGTATTGTTTTTCGCGGTTATTCCAAAAACTAGCTGGGACATTTAATACTCGTTCTAGCTGTAATGCTGTTTCTGGGGTAATTGCTGTTTTACCATTGATGATTTCGTTAATTGTTTTTTTAGGTCTCCCAGTCCGTTCTGCCAGTTCTGCTTGGGTCATTCCCCGCTCTTCTAAGACTTCAAGAAGAGTTTCCCCTGGAGGAGAAATGTAATCGGGCGTGTACTGATTTTTAATCGTATTAATCATGAGTATCCTCCACGCCGAGTATTCTAACGGCAGTTACTTTACTCCAGTCGATGCCTCCATCTGGTTTGGTAGGAATTGGTTCATCTGCTGGCTCAAATATAAGCCGATATGGATGATCCAAGTCAAGCGATAATTGACCTGCACGGTCATGAAGCAATTCGTGGCAACGTCCAGGAAGATTTCGCATATCCTCAAGTGAGTTAGCAGCACGTAAATCATCAGCCTTCTGCGAATACGTTTTGCTCTATCTACACCTTGGTTTTTCTCTAGAACTCTCTGGTCATTAAACTCTTTTTCAAGTTTTTTGTTTTTAAACACAACATCCATTATACCAAAGGTTCTATTAATATTGTTAACCTTATAGGTTAACAATATTTTAGTCATTTGAACCAAAAAGGCTAGAAATTACCCATAAATAGGGTTTAAATCATTATTACTTTAAAAATAAGTACCTACTATAATTCAAGCTAAAAAAACGTAATGTTTAGCCAGAATTAGCACATACTTCACCTTAAATTTGAGTTTTTAGCAGTTTTAGCAAATACCCTAACTGACAATATCTAACAACCATTCTGGTAGGTGCAGTTGTAAAACTGTTACTCATTACCAGTTTTGCAAGTACCATCAACACAATATGCTGATTGATAGGTACTCGATCGCTTGCCAAAAATAGTATAACGGTTGTCGCGAATTTGTTCATAAAAGCGATCGCCTGCCCATTTCATCCCAGGTAACGCCCGATAAGCTTCAACAAAGATATTTCCCAACGGTAATAATCGCCCAATTTCTTCAGCAGCATTACTACCTTGCCAACGTCTTTGGGGTGCATCACCATCAATTAAAATCATCCCCTGTTCACAATCTTGGGGGGTAATTCCCCACTGTCTAAGTTTTTGCTCATCTTGCATCGGGGCATAGCGAAACAATTTTCCTTGATCTAAGTTTTCCAGTAACTGCACTAGGGTAACGCAGAGATTACAATTCCCATCGTAGATAACGTAGTAATTCATGAAAATAGTGTTTGTTTGGGGATAATAGCAAATTTACACTGCTTAAATGAAGTGAGTCAAATTTAACTGGCTTTCACCTATGATTTTTCGCAGAATTACATAATCTGCGATCGCTTTTTTGGGGGAAATTTAGCACAATAGATCACTATCGTAGTTGAGTGTTCTAATTTAAAATTTTGGCTCACAAAAGATTATAAATCATGATAATAATTCATTCAGACATTAATGCCATCTGCCCAAAGGGAGTTTTGCATAATTATCTACTATCTGTAGACTGGTTATGTCGAACCAATTGAAGTAGAATCATGACCGATAACAATACACTGGCATCACGTCTTTACCCTACTCGCATTGACATTCCGGCTGAAGCGCGAGTGCAAATCGTGGTAATTCTCAATCAAAGCTTGGCAGCTACTATGGATTTGAAAACCCAGACGAAGCAAGCTCACTGGAACGTTAAAGGAACTGACTTTTATCAGCTGCACGAATTATTTGATGAAATGGCTGATGAATTGGAAGAATATGTTGATATGGTCGCTGAACGTGTCACCGCTTTGGGTGGTTATGCTTTAGGAACAGCACGAGCGGCGGCTAGCAATTCCATTTTGCCAGAATATCCCTTTGATATTTTAGAAGGTAAAGAGCATGTGACAGCTTTGGCAGATCGCTTTGCACTCTATGCCAAACATATCAGAGACGCGATCGCTAAAACCGATGACTTAGGTGATGCTGACACCGCCGACCTTTACACCGAGATTTCCCGCACCATTGACAAACGACTCTGGTTCCTAGAGGCTCATTTGCAAGTATCAGAAATTAAGGGTGAGAATGGTAAATCTGGTACTACTACAACTCAAAAGTCAGCTTTTGTCAGATAAGTACTTTTGTTCTCCAACTGAATAGTATCTTTTTGGTAAGTACAGCACTTTTAAGTGCGTACTTTTCATTTTATATGTACATAGTTTACTATTTAAATAGTTCAAATATTACTTGAACAAAGGAAGAGGGAAAAAGAAAGAAGGAAGAAAGAAGTCTTGCCAAACGGTTTTAAATCCCTACTTCGACAGGCTCAGTGACCACCACCAATTTTCCTTCTGACTTCTGACTCCAACAGCACTTCCTTATTTAAATAAAATATGTTAAGCAAAATTTATGCAGGATCGCTAATTAATATAATCTGCCATTTGGATAAAACAATTACTAGCTAATGAATAATAAATTTTGGCTTTTAATTATTAATTGCACAAGCCTATTCCCTATTACCAATCTGAGTTTGTAAACCTGAAAATTAAACGAGGTAACACCATGTCTCAAAATACAATTAACTACCTAATTCACGATCGCAACGCCCGTGGTCATGCACAGTTTGGCTGGCTTGATAGCTATCACACCTTTTCCTTTGGTAGTTTTTATGATCCCAATCGCATGGGATTTCGTTCTCTGCGGGTAATCAACGACGATCGCATCGCCCCTGGTGCGGGATTCCCTACCCACAGTCATCGCGATATGGAAATCCTTACCTATGTGCTGTCGGGTGCTGTGGAGCATAAAGACAGTTTGGGTACAGGTTCAGTGATTCGTCCTGGTGATGCACAAATTATGAGTGCGGGGACGGGAATCTCTCACAGCGAATTTAATCCCTCACAAACTGAACCACTGCATTTACTGCAAATCTGGATTGTACCGGACAAGCAAGGATTGGCACCCAGGTATGAACAAAAATCATTTCCTCTAGCAGAAAAACGCGGTAAATTACGCTTAATTGCGGCTCAAGATGGACGTGATGGTGCTGTGACAATTCACCAGGATGTTGATTTATATACAGCTGTTTTAGAGCCAGGTGATGTTGTCAATTATCACGTCAAACCTCATCGTTATGCTTGGTTACAAATAGCTCAAGGTGTCGCCACCTTGAATGGAGAAGAACTAAGAGCAGGTGATGGGGTACAAATTAGTGGTGAAGAAGAACTCCAAATCAGTACCGATATCGGAACGGAAATTTTACTTTTTGATTTGGGTTGATCAAAGTTGAGTTTGTAGTGAGGACTAAATTCCTCACTACAAACTTTTTTATGTCGTCTTACTAAGAAACAGAGATTGAACAGTTAGATCCTTGAGGGTGATGGTAAAGTTACGCTGTTCTGCTGTTGCAATGAAGGAAGCGATCGCTTCACAAGCTACAGCAACAGTTAATATTACCAAGTTGCGTGCCAATGGATAATCGCAGACATCATCATTAACATCCGAAGGAACGCGATAAACGTCATTCCAAATCACTTCTGCATAATCGGCTGCTAGTCCAGCATGAAGACAAGGAATGTTGAATTGATCAGCATAATCTTTAATAGCTTGACGTGCCACGCTGTTATCAAAGACATCCACAATTAGCTGAGTATCTTTGAGTAATTGTGTGGTATTTACTGGTGTTAACTCTTTTATTTTGGCATCAATTTTAGTGCCAATTGCTCGGTATAAATTGTTTGCTAATATTTTTGCCTTGAATGCTCCCACATCAGAACGGTAGTAAGGCTGAGTGGAAAGATTACGCTCCTCAATGCGATCGCAATCAATTACCGCCAGTTTATCAAAACCAGACCGCGCTAGGTTTTCAGTAATGTTAGCTCCTAAAGCGCCAGCCCCACAAATAGTTACACGATAATTTTTCAGCTTTGCCATCACAGCAGTGGTGCGATAAAGCTGTTCGTGAAAAAATACGCTCATTGTCCTCACTACTCTTATGTTTCCATTACACCCACTAACGATTGCAAGTCAAAATCGCGATCGCGTCCACTCAGACAAATACCAGAACTGATTACAGTCAAATCAGTTTTAGCGATCGCGCTACTGTGACGCACACCATCGGCTGTTGTCCAATCAACTGTCCAATAATCACCGCGATCGTGGAATTGGCGTAATTCACCACCACCCATCCGCAATGCCTTCTTCAGTCGTTTTTCATCTTGTTGCGGTTGACTAAAACCCTCAATGTGCCGAGTTGCTAATTCATACACTGTGCGGATTTCTGGAGTCATACCTTTGAACTGCAATTCCTCAGCCGGAGTGAGTTGTTTAACAGCAGATTGCAGAGTTTCCACAATTACCGGATCGGTACGGCGATCAATATCCTCAAACCAGCAGGATTGTCCATGCCAACGAGCTATGATTTGCTCAAAGACAACACCCTCAGTAACTAAATGCACTGCGATCGGTTTTACTACCCGCAATCGTTGAAGCATATCTATTTCATTTACGGGGTATGCTAGCCAAGTTTGTCCTTGTAGTTGGTGTGCTAACCGCAGCCTTATTTGGGGAAAGTGTTGCAAGTATTCCGCAATTTGGGGTAAGTCTGCTTCTTCCACAACCTTTGCTGTCTTCTCATCCACAGGCTGAAAGATGCCCCAACCTGCAAATTTACTAGGCTTTGGTGTGAAGGTGTAGATCATTCCGGCTACTCGTGTGCGAACTCGTCCACCTTTGACGCAGGGTGCAAGAAATTGGGTAGTGTACAATTTTGCTTCTGCATCAGCAATTTGGTTAATTAGTTTATGGATGTTAGTCATATAGCAGTGGCAAAAATATTATGAAAATCTCACGCAAAGACGCAAAGGCGCAAAGTTAGGAAGAAGAGTTTTAGAAAGCTTTGTAGTGGTGCGATCGCTGTTATTTCATATGCTTTACTTCATGTTTTTATCAGTATCATAAATTGGACTTATAACAAGTTCTTAATCAATAAATATATTTTGAATTAATAGCGATTTATAAACTAGTTTATGTCGGTAGTTGCATCAAAATATCTGTAAACATATTTGACCATTTGTTATAGTGTGGAACTATTACATTACCAAAGTCTTTAAAAATTCTTATTTCTATTTTTTCATTTGTTTCTATCAGAGGAGATTCCATTTGTATATAGACATGATCCTCAGCATATCTCATGCCACGACCTGAATAAAATGCTAGTGAAGCTGACTGTAATTCTTGAGAGTCTTTTCTTCGGTCAGCATACGAGGTATGTGCAAATACTTTATTCCTAAGCCTAGTGTAATGGATGATTTCTGTTTCACGTTTCTCCAATAGGCTGTTTTTGTTTTCTTCATTTGGAACCAGGTTTTCGTAGTCAGTTTTTTTAAGAGCTTCCAAAAATTCTATATAAGTTCTTTTAAGCATTTTATCTAAACCACATACAGTCATCGTATAGTTACTAAATCTTGATAAAAAATTTGACCTAAATTGATGAACCCACAGTAAAGCATCAGGTACTAACATGAAATTTTCATTACTGATGTCACTATTAGAAGAAATTCCAAATTCTTTTACTGCTTTTGCATATTGAAAATTTTTATAGCTTATATATTCCTCATCTCGTAAGTGATAAAGAATATCTTCTGATGTTTGGACAGCATCTTTAATATCAAGAAAAGTTAGCGGTTTTTCTATTGGTAGGAATGGAATGTCGTATATCTGAATCTTAAATATCAATTCCTCTATAGTTCTAGAGATTCTCATATAGGAATTTGCCTTAAATTTTTTGAATATTTTCTTCAGTTTATTGGGCGCTTCAGGTATAAAAATACAGCAGCTATTTTAAATTTCTCAAATGTATATAATTTAGTTACTTGGCTTGAGCAAAATACAAGTCATTAACCCTGTTTTATCACTTTCGGAAAACAATAATCGAATCAAAACTCTGAAACTTTGATTCAATCAAGTTTTGAGCCTTTATTTTCTAACAGAAACTAAAATTTATAGCCAAAAACTGAAAAGTAAAGCTCCGAAAGGTTTCCAGAGGTGGGCTTCTCCCAGATTGACAAAACAGGGCTAAAATCTACAAAGCAGGCAATGCTTACTATTTATAATAAGCATTACCATACCTCATAAATTACTTATCTTCTCGCACAGGCAACGGCATATCCAGAATCTCCATCAGCAAATCTAAACGAGAGGGGCGCGTCAGGAGGGGGACGAGGTTGGGCAAGCTGTAGTAGTCACCCTCGAAGGTGAAGGTTTCCACAGGTGCTTGCTGCTGCTTTAGTTGAGTCTCTACCCAGTTGTAATAAGTACCCACACGGACAATCACCACATTAGGCATTACTGCCAATTCCCGGCAGTAGGTTTTGTAAACCTCACCGAAGTAAGGTGCAGCATTTTCACCCTCATCCGTCACCAGGATAATTTGGTCAACCACCTGCTTTTTCCGCCGCATTGCTTCCAACGCAGAACCGATACTAGTACCACCGCCTGCCTTGATATGCTGGAAGGCACGCTCCCAATCAGTCAACTCCTTGCCCTTTGCAGTGACAGGATACGGAATGGTATCGAAGGCGTAGACAAATAGTTCTGCCTGAGTGATACCAGAGATGAGGGCAGCTAGTTGTTTACCGATCGCGATCGCATTTTCCATTGAGCCGGATTTATCCACCAGTAGGGCGGTTGGACGGGCAATTGTACCACGCCGCTTCACCTGCTCGTTGGTCACTTTTTCCAGTCGGGCAACTGTGTCTGCGTCAAAATCTGCGGCATCTGTTGCAATCTGTGCTTTGAATGCTGAGACACGCGTACTCTTAGATGCTGATTCCAGTTTGGAGTCAATCAGCTTTTTGACTTCTGGATGATCCATTGCACCCCTAGCCTGTAGGGACTTGAGGTTATTGATCACTTCTTGGGGAGTCATGCTATTGATTAATGCCACCAATACCACTGGTGTGAGTTGCTTGATTGCACCAATTGCGATCGCATAGGGAATTTTGAACTCCACAATCAGCCGCGCTTGTTCTACGGCACTTTCTGCTTTAGCAAGCTGTTTCAGCACATTTGCCAACGAACCCTCTGGAGGAGTATCGAGGAACAGAATTGCATTTGCTCGCTCATTTGGTTTGATATGCAGCGAAGCATACAGGTGCTTCATTGCCTTACGACCCCGCAAAGCAGCACGATCAAACAAAGCTGGATTACCTTCCCGCGCCTTCAAGTAACGCCGCACCGCAGTCCGAGCCGAACGAGGCAGTTTATTTTGGTGCTGCTTCATGAAATCCACCACACGAGCCACCTGATAAGGGGGAAACTCTTGCAGCATCATAAATCCAGCATCCCGGTGTTCAGTCAAATTGCTAGTTAGCAAGTGAGATAAGAAAACCTCTTTATGGTCACGGACATCTCCATGATGCTGATACCAAACTGCTAGATGACCATAAAAGATGGGATCTAGTTCAACAATTAACTGATGAATTTCTGCGACTTGCTCAAGTTTGCGGTGAGGAGTTGTTAGCAAACTGTTGAGCATTTCTAAGCGCAGGTCACGTTCTGCGGTGTTCATGGGAACCTCCTCTAGTTGCGATGAATGAGGAGACAGATGTTGCACGCGGGGTGAAAAGTCACCGCGCAAGTTGTAGAAGCATTGTATTTAACTTTTGCAGAGTTATGTAAGCTTCTATGATCAGGGCGCGGCAACAACTGCCAGTTGATAAATTTGATTGATGAAATTCTCTGTTTTATTTCTTTTCTTCGCGTACCCTACGGGAACGACTTCGTCGAACGCGTCCTTTGTGGTATGCGCTGTGCGCACGCTTCGCGAACGTTAAAAAAAATCACGCAGAGACGCAGAGGCGCAGAGAAAATAGATGTTTGATGCTACTCCCTAAAAGTAGTAGCTGCGTAAGCTGCCGTCATATCTGCCACTATTACGACAGCACTTTTTGAAAGCAGCGACCAGAACCACAGGGGCAAAGGTCATTGTTCCCTAGCTTTTCCTGTAGTTCCTTGTTGCCATGAACAACGCGATCGCCACTTTTAACGGCTGTTTCTGAAGGATAGCCACGACGACGTTTACTTAATAATTCAAAAGCAAAAATCGTCGTAATCTTCAGGCTCGATGTTGAAAGAATTAATCATCGTTCTCACCTCCATATTGAAATGAAATAAAATCACCTCATGCAAGTCGAAAAAGCTGTTGATTCACACACGGGATTGGAACCCGTAATTGCTTGATCTTAAGTCAAGTGCCTTACCATTTGGCTAGTATGTAAGCTTCTTCAGTTAGGGCACGAAGTGAAAATTTTTAATTCTGAGAAAGTTGATTTAAAATCAATCGAATTTCTTTCTTATTACACTGCCGTTTACTGACAGCATAAGTTTTTTTACCTTGATTAATTGCAACAGAACACTGAATGATGCCTTTGAAAACATCCGTCACATAATCAGTGGGTGGCGGTGGCAAATCTTTGAAGGTAATTAGATACCAAATATCTTTCAGTTTGCGGTATTGATGATAATTATCAACGATGACGACATCTGCTTGCCTTGGTTTTTGCTTCTGCTTGCGAGGCACTTTCTCGACAACACACAGAATTCCTGTTTCCGGATGGATATAAAAGCGATCGCGGTAATTTCCATCTAACCGACTTCGATATCCCCGGTAAGGCTTGCTGTAAACATTACCATCTCTTATCTCTACATGCCTTTCAACGTAGTCCCACACATGATCGAGGACGTGTTGTCCTGCCATTGTGCTGGTATCTAATCGTTGACACAGTTGGCTGTAAACTTGATTCCACGGCTGTCCGACTTGCGATCGCAAGAACCGACGCAGGGGGCCAAGATGATCTGAAAGATACTTGGATTTTTTTGTGGCTTTAATCAGGTAGGGATTCAATAAACCATCCTGACTTGCTTCCTCGGTGAGTTTGTGTAATTGCTTTTTAAAGCCTGTGAGCTTTTTCAGGCTAATTTTCATCCCACCGCGAGGACGCTCAATCACAATCTCGCTCAAACGATGTTCGCTCATGAGAAAAGTGCTGAGTGCTGAGTGCTGAGTGCTGAGTGCTGAGTGCGCTTCTGTCCCTGACTGAGCGAAAACTAAGCTTTTTAACCGTAGACGGCTTCAGGACGAATAATCAAATCACCACTGGGACGGCGATCAATTACGTAAGCAGAAAGGCGATCGCTTTTCACATCTAAATGCCGAGCAACTTGTTCCTTCACCGCTACATCATTCATCCCTGACGCAATTCCTAGTTGTGTTTCTGTAACATCAACAGAACGCCCTTCAAATCGAATATGAACCATGACAATCACCCGTTCTTTATTCAGTGGATCTGATCGGGATTGAACCGATACCCTCCCTGTGAGAGTTGCACTCACACCTCGTGCAAGTTGAAAAAGCTGTGGTAACACACGCAGGAATCGCACCTGCAACTGATCGTTTAATAAACGAGCGCTCTACTATTGAGCTAGTATGTAAGCTTTTTCTGTCAGGGCACAAGTGAAATCTGGGATCTCTACCGTTAGAGCTACAGACCCAAGTTTGAGAGGTTTTAGTTTTGCCTCTTGGAAAGGCTTGTATTTCTATACTACATTTATAATACAAAAATTACATAGTGTCAAGGGGATACTACAAATTTTTGAGGGAGTGAGGAATTTTAACGTGAGTATCCAACGGAGGCGCACCTGCGGGAAGAGCGAAAGAAACATAATCCTCCGTACTTTTTATTCCTCACTCAGCACTCCCCTTCGACTTCGCTCAGGGCAAGCGCACTCAGCATTCAGCACTATTTCTTGAAAGTTCGACAACTATCAAAAACCCCTCTCCAAACCTCTCCCCTGCAAGGAGAAGCCACTGCATTGGGAGGCTTCGGCCTAATTTTAAGTATTTTGTCTGTTTGTTAAGAAAGATCCGGGTAATGGATAGCCGCATCGGAGAGGGGCAAAAATCTATAACATGGTACGAAATAATAGGCTTTTTGAGCCTCTGTCCATTATGCCTAACGGCAGGCTAACGCCAACGGGGAGAGGTTTGGAAGTGGGGTAATATCCAGCTCATCAAACTCACGTTGATTTAAGCCTTCTGATAGTGTATTTTGTACAGCCAGCGCGTTTAGGCTGAGGGTATATGTACCCTAGCACTGTGGAGGGAATAATTATGCCTAGCGGTCATGCCAGTCATAAAGGTACTTCGGATAAACCTAATACTAATGCTGATGGTCGGATGGATGATGCTGCTGACAAATCCATCAATCCTGAGGATGTGCTGCCAGAAGGTGTTACTACAAATACAACCAGAACACAAGAATTTGTGGATTATCCGGCTGCAACTGAACGTCCAGGTGAGGAAGCAAAAACTGAAAAATAGGCGGTTACCATCAGTTATGTCTTTGTCTCATCATATCTGCAATTAAAATCAATAATTCAGTTGATGCGACTGGTTTAGCAACGTGTTTCTGAAAACCAGCAGCTAATACTCGCTGTCGATCGCTTTCTCTAGCATAGGCTGTAAGGGCGATCGCGGGTATCTTCCCACCTCGTTCTGGTGGCATGGCTCTAATCCGGCGAATTAGACTATAGCCATCTACTTCTGGCATTCCTAAATCACTGATTAATAAATCAGGCGGTGACTGTGCAATTACAGCCATCGCCTCGGTGGCTGATGCGGCCATTGTGGCGATCGCTCCATACTGTTGGAGTAAGAAACTAATAAACTCAAGGGTGTCAGCCTCATCATCGACAATCAAGATTCTCAGTCCAGACAAAAGTGAGGAATCCAATTTCTGCTTGTCTTCCTGAGATTTCTGCTTTTGGACTTTTACTTTCTCTGGCATGAGGGGAAGTCTGACAGTAAATGTTGCTCCTTGTCCTTCTCCTAAACTATCTGCTACGACAGTACCACCATGTAAACCTACTAAATGGCGAACTATTGCCAATCCTAATCCTAATCCACCAAATTTTCTGGTGATGCTACTATCTGCTTGCAGGAAATATTCAAATACGCGGGGTAAAAATTCCGGGGAGATGCCTTGACCTGTGTCCCGCACTGTAATTTGGGCATAGTTGGGACTGTGGTGATTATCAGCTTTGATTGCTGACAGTATAATGTCTATCTGTTGACCAGAGGGAGTAAACTTGATGGAGTTGGAAAGCAAATTGCCCACAACTTGCTGTATACGATGAAAATCACCCCAAACTTGACCAACATTTCTATCAATTTGCTGATGAATTTGGATGGATTTTTCTTCGGCTGCTAATCGTACCATTTCTAAGGCAGCATCAATGACATATCCCAGATTCACAACAGTAAAATTCAGGCTTAACTTACCGCGAATAATCCGGGACACATCTAGCAGGTCATCAATGAGTTTAATTTGCAACTTGGCATTGCGTTCAATGATATCCAAAGCCCGATTTGTAGTTGCTTGATCAAACTTACGGCTTTTGAGCAGTGTTGACCAACCCAGAATCGGATTCAGAGGCGATCGCAATTCATGGGAGAGAATGGCGAGAAACTCATCTTTAATTTGATTTGCTTGTTTGAGTTCTGCTTCTGCTTGTTTGCGTTCGCTAATATCCGTGCTAGCACCAACAATCCTAATTATTTGATTATCAGTATCCCGCACCGCAAAACCGCGATCGTTTACCCACAGATAACCGCCATTTTGGTGACGCACGCGGTACTCAACCATATAATGATTTCCTTTTGCCATACTAGCTGTGAACTGCTCATCAACCATTTGTTGGTCATCAGGATGAATGCGTTCTCGCCACCATTGCCAGGTCGGTTTGGCTTCTTGTTGAGTGTAGCCAAAAATCTGATTTAGTCCCTGAGTTCTGTTTATAGTATTGCTATGGAAATCCCAATCGTAAATCAGACAGTTAGCAGCCTCAGCTGCAAGCGCAAATCTTTCGTTACTCTGCCACAAAGAAACTTCTGTGCGTCGGCGTTCTGTAATATCAAAAGCAATGCCTAAAATCTGTTGCGGTAATCCATCAGCCGTTCTGCGAAATAAAGTTTCATAGCTACAGAACCAGCGCCATTCACCATTGAGGTGTTGAATTCGATACTCAAAAATGAAGATTTCGCCACTACCAGCCGAGTTAAATTGTTCAAAATGAGCAGGAAGTCGAGCCAAATCCTCAGGGTGCATCAGTTTTTTAAATAATTCCGTTCCCATTGCCTGGATTTCTGCTGGACTGTAACCCCAAAGCTCGCAAATTTCGTGATTAACGTAAAAATTTCGCTGCTCAACGAGGTCATAGATGTATAGTAAACCTGGAATAATCTCGGCAATTTGTTGAATCAGATGTTTATCCCACAGTGTCTCCCAGTCAGCCGCATCATATTTTACATCTTGAGAACTTTTGCCATTGTCTTCAACGTGTTGACGTTTGTCTGCTGTAATTTCCGTAAAAGTGGTAACAACAGCATAAGGTGCGACTTCTGTTGACTGAAACAAAGGTTGTGAATTGAGCAACAGCCAGATTAAGTTACCATTTGGCTGATAAAAACCGCTAATTACTTGCAAACAAGGCCGGCCAGACTTTAGAGCAAGCATCGCTGGGTGGGTTTCATCAGCTTGCCAAGGTAGATCAAATAAATTAAGCCCTATTAGCTGCTTAGTTGTCAATCCTAGAATGCTTTCGGCTGCGACATTACAAGCTTGGATACTACCATCAGCTAGTTGCAGTAACATTCCCTCTGCTTGACTTGCTACCGATGAGTAGTTTACTGGTTCACTAACTTGCCTGTGGTTTTGGAAGGTTTCCGCTTCTGGCATTCTGTGAAGTTGGAGAATTCTAACAAAAATGTAACATCAATCTTCTAGCTTGACATTAATTTTAGGCAAATCTTTATACCTAAAACAGAAAAATCGATTCTTTCTCACTCAACACTCCCCTTCGACTTCGCTCAGGGCAAGTGAAGCGCACTCAGGAAGGAAGGACTCACTTAGTCAGGAGATGGTCTACCCTAGTGAGGGGAGTTAACAAGTGCGATGAAATCAATGCCAGCCTAACAAGTTAAAGGAGAAGAAACGGTGAGTAATCTGGGTAAAAAAAGATTAGAAGTTGCTTTAGCGATCGCGACTTATGCAATTGGTAGTGGTACTGCTTCAGCTGCGCCTACCCCTGGCGGAGAAATTCCCAAACAGATGGTGTTAACTGCATCTGATGTGGCTATGTATACGACAATCTGGAAAATCTATTTTCATGAGGATTTATCCAGTCAAGGAATTTTAGAAATGCTATCGCAGTTGGGTTTAGTAACTCTAGCTGCTACAGGTACAGCTTATATCGTTAGCAAAGCTACTACAGCAATTGTTAGTGAAATTACAGATTTGCTGGGGCCAGTGGGATGGGGTGTTACAGCTGCGATCGCCACTTCCATTACTGGTATATTTGCTGCTAGTTGGGCTATATACTGCGATCGTCTGGCTGCGGAAAAAGAACCACAACCCGCATAGAAACAAGGTAGATCAGGAACGAGGCTGATACTTTATCTTCATAAAGTATCTTCTTCGGTACTAGATGGAGATTTTCGTTCCTGAAATTTATTCTTAACTTGCGATATAGTTTCTTCTGCTTTCTCAGTCGTTGCTTGAGCGATGTTCTTCACCTGATCAACAGCCTTCTGGGAGTGTTGTTTTACCGTAGACTCAAAATCCTGTTTTGATTGTTCATAATCATTTTGTATAAATTCAGCAGCTTGATTGATTTTGCCGCTCAGTCCTTCGGTATATTTCTGGGGTGCTTGAACTGCTTTCTCCAAAACAATAACGCGCTTATCGCCTACGCTAGAAATCATAATTGGCTCAAGTAGATATGTCCCTTCCATTAGTCCTTGCCAACCACTAGAAGAAAACAGATAATTAACAACAGTTCCTGTTTCCACATTAAATAGCAAGTCCAAAATTTTTCCCACTTTTTTACCAGTATCTGTCCAAACCTCACTACCAATCACAGGTTTAACTGATTGGAGTTTTGAGCTTTGATCATCCTGATATCTAACTAAAACGCTATCGTCTCCAATTGCTTCAATTTGCTCCCAAGTAAAACTTTTTTGCTTGCCACCCAGCCATCCCGATTTACAGGACAAACCCAAAATTGTTTGTGCCTGACTATCTAATAAAAGCCGTGAAACCCGACCAACTTCTTCAGCCGTTTGACGATCAAGCACCAGGCGATTTAGCAACTCACTTTGCTTTAAAACTTTAGATAGTGTAGACATATTCAAAGCACCTACCAAGGATTGATGATAATATTATACTAAGAATTTAGTATCCATAAGTCCGTATTCAAGAATTGTCATCATATAGCAGTTTTAAATCCCTCTGAAAATTTTTTCTTTCTTCTCTCCCAAATACAAGAGGGTTTCAGAGAGTTCTTGCGTAAGTCCTAACTATATAAGACTTAAATAAGGAAGTGCTGTTGGAGTCAGAAGTCAGAAGGAAAATTGGTGGGGGATTTAAACCCATTTGGCAAGAAGAAAGACTTCTTCCTTCTTTCTTCTTCCTTCTTCCTTTGTTAAATATCCCAGACAAATAAATCCCATGACTAACGACTGTAGCGAGAGGACATAATTACAATGCAGATATTTTTAATTCTTGCCATATTGGTAGCACTATTAAGCGTATTTTTCGCATTTCAAAATGCTGTTCCCATCAGCGTTACACTATTAGCTTGGAATTTTGAAGCTTCACTAGCGATTGTCCTCATCTTGACCCTAGCCATAGGAATAATCATTGGCTTAATGGTTTCAATTCCTAATATAATTAAACGCAACATCAGAATTTCCAAATATAAAGGAAAAATTACTGGATTAGAAGAAGAATCTCATAAACATTTAGAGACAATCAGCCAACAGCGACAAAGAATCGATAGCCTGGAAAAGCATTTTAATTTAAAGGATAATAATAAGTAGGGCTGGCAAAATAAACGAAAAACCTAGATAAATCAAGAGATTCGGGGGGATAAAAGAGAATAAAGTGCCAGGAAAAAGGATAAAATAGGTAAAAAATCTTGTAGCAAGTTGCGTTGAGATGTATCGAAAAGCGCAAAAGCAAGAAAGAGACAATCGAACTTGGTGTTACAATCTAACTATTCCCAAATACTGACTCTACAGTTGATTTAATCGAATCCCGTGCATCCTTCAAAGTTTGGGAAATAGGATGTTTTTCTTGCAAAAACACACGGGCACAGTTGCGCCCTGGTAACCCAGAAATTGCACCACCTGGATGAGTTCCTGCGCCAGTGAGATATAAATTGTCAATCGGTGTTTTATAATTTGCCAACTCTGGCAACGGACGAAAACATAGCATTTGTTCTAAAGTCATATCAAGGTGGTAATAGTTCCCCCGATAAAAGCCCAAGCGTTCTGCTAATTCAGCAGGGCTTTCTACATGACGGGCGATGATTGAGTGTTGCAAATTGGGCGAATAATGTGCCAACTTATCAATCACCTGATCTGCAACCTGATTTTTCAGTTCATCTGTCCAACCTGTACCTTTCAACCCCGTACCTGCTGCATCTGTAATGTTATAAGGAGCGAAAAACTCAATCCAGGCTGTGTGTTTGCCTGTCGGTGCCATTGAGGGGTCAAGTGCAGTCGGCATTACCAAATACATTGAGGGGTCATCATCGGGAATTTTCCCCTGCACACAGTCACTGTGAGCTTTTTCCACATGGTTCACAGAATCTGCAATCAGGATTGAACCAATTAAATACTCATCTTTGTGTTCGTGGTGTTCAAATCGCAGTGGCTCATTTAACGCCAAATCAATTTTCAGGATACTTTCATTATTGTCTACAATGCGGCGGTCTAATCTTTCTCGTAAATTGGGGTCAGCATGATCAACATCGCTAGTATCCATTAGTTGCAAGAATAACCGCTTGGCATCAATATTGGAAATTACGCCTTGATTGGCACGATATTCTTTACCGCCAGCAACCCGCACACCCACAGCTTGACCGTTATCAACTAAGACTTTCTCAACATGTTGGTCAGTGAGGATCACCCCGCCTTGACTTTTCACTACATTAACTAAAGCCTCTGTCAAGGCACCAGTACCGCCGCGTGGTCTAGCCTGACCGGGGTGATGACGCATCACCATCATCATTGCCCCGAAGGACATCGCTTTTTGGGAGGGAGGCGAACTCAATTCCGCAGATAGTCGAGCTAGGGGTGCTTTGAGAAATTCGGAATCAAAATACTCATTGATATTATCAATTGGGCTGGTTAGCATGGTGCGTAGCAAATCCAGTGTCTCATTAGGGCCACCCAGCAGTGAAAAAAGGTCTTGAAGTTTTTTCAGGTCATAGTTGCCAATAATGTCAACAATGGACTTGGGTGGTGCGTTGAAGTAGGGAATGACTGAGCCAATAAAGTGATGCCAGTATTTGACATATTCACTGTATTTTTGAGCATCACGCTGACTGTAACGCGCAATCTCCGCGCAAGTCTTCTCCACCGATTTATGAGCTAAAAAATACTTGCCATCCGGATGGGGACAAAATACTACTGGGTCGCAGAAAAGGTATTCCAAACCGTACTTATACAGTTCTAATTCCTGGATTACAGACCCTAAAAAAATAAACAGGTGGTCAATGGCACAAGGATTAAATTTAAACCCAGGTGCGGCTTGAGGCATAAGTTCTTCAGTAGTGGAAGCACCACCGAGAATTGAACGCTTTTCCAGTAGCAGGACATTGTAACCAGCTTTCTGTAGATAGGCAGCGCAAACTAAACCGTTATGACCAGCACCAATAATGACGACATCATACACTTCCATAGTCAGAAGTTAGAAAATTTAGAGTATATTCCCTGATGTTAGGAAGTACTGAAAAAATCTAACTCTTTCGTGAGTTATAAAATCTTTGCCACCTCATGAAGAGTGCTGAGTTAAAAGTGCTGTAAAGCCCTGCGGGCAAGGGCTGCGCTTAGAGCGGTAGCGGGGCGTAAAGCCCTGCGGGCAGGGCTTTACTAAGGTCAACCTATCTTTTTTGCCTGAAACTTTGGATTTCATAGGTTGTGCGCTACTACACAAGCAAAATCTGCCTAGTCCCTACTCTCCACTAAAGAGTTTGCAGCAAATCAGCAAAGCCATAAACACTAATGAGCAGCAATAATAATGCTGTGAGTTGGGTGATTCTTGTTTGGGGTGAAGGGGCGATCGCTTCTCGTACTATGATGGAAATTGAGGCCCCAACTACCAGACTCAAGCCCAGCACCAAATAAGGTCTATCTGGTAAAATGGTCGCTACTATCAACATAGCGATCGCTAGCGTCAGCATCAATAACTCTACAAATCGGGGTGGGTTGTATTGGCTAGCTAAAATAAAGCTGTTTAACCAGAAGTTCCACAATCTCATATTTAGTGCTTTTCTAAGTGCTGAGGGCTGAGTTTTGAAAAGCTATTTCATCACTCAACACCTCAAATTTTTAATTTCTCGCCCCTAATTTTTGTCCGGTGCCGTTTTTTTGTGCAGCGTCATCTGGTAGTTCTACACCAAAAACCCGCGCAAAGGCTTTTTCTACTTTGTAGCCAGAATCAATGGACTCTAGAGGGTCTTTCCGCAATCTGTGACGCAGACATAATGTAATTACACGTCGGATATCATCAACAGTCACTTCGGTACGCCCTTCAAATGCCGTTAATGCTTTGGCGGCACGGTTTGTAACTATATCACCCCGCAAACCATCCACATCTAGTTCTGAACATACTTCAGAAATTTTGACCCGTTGTTCGTAGTCGATTTTCACTTCTGGCAACAAGTTTTGAGCGTTAATGATTTTTTGTTGTAGTGCTTCTTGTTGGGGTTGATACTTTTCTAAGAATTCTGGGGGATTTTGGTCAAATTCCGCCCTTTGTTCCACGATTTGCACCCGCAAGGTTGGTTCTTTGACTGTGTGAATTTCTGCGTGCATCCCAAAGCGGTCTAGCAGTTGGGGACGTAATTCACCTTCTTCCGGGTTACCGGAACCCACTAGCACAAAACGTGCTGGGTGACGAATCGAAATTCCTTCCCGTTCTACGGTGTTCCACCCACTGGCTGCGGAGTCAAGTAGCACATCTACCAAGTGGTCATCTAATAAGTTGACTTCATCCACATACAGAATGCCTCGATTAGCCTTGGCCAGCAGTCCCGGTTCAAAGGCTTTCACACCCTCAGATAAAGCTTTTTCGATGTCGATGGTACCGCAAACCCGGTCTTCTGTGGCTCCCAATGGCAGGTCTACCATTTGCACTTTTTTATGAGCTACGGGAATTTCCGCCCCTTGTTCTAGCATTTGGCGGACTTCATCGCTCATCACATCGGGGTCGTTGGGGTCACTGTTAAAGGGGTCATTGGCAACCACAGGGATTTCTGGCAGCAAATCAGCCAGCGCCCGAATAGTTGTGGATTTGCCGGTGCCGCGATCGCCCATAATCATTACACCACCGATTTTGGGATCAATCACGTTCAACAGCAGCGCCAGTTTCATTTCTTCCTGGCCCACAATTGCCGTAAATGGAAATACCACGCGACGCGCACTTGCCGTGGATTGAGCAGTTGGAGTCACTAAATTACCTTAACAATATTTTTCTTATTACAATTTTTTATTGTGCCACAGTTAGGGAGTGGGAAAACGGAAAATAGGAGATGTTTTCCGTCCTTGCCCGCACATTGACCAGGCAGGGCTTTGGGTTCTGCCAATTTGTAGCCACTGCCTTCTCACCGCTAAAACTTTGTTTGTCGCGGGAGTCCTTTTGCAGAAGACAGATATTTCTGCTTCTCAACCACCAGCTACCGCCGGCACGATACTCACTTCATCGCCATCTTTCAAAGGCGTATCTGTTCCATCTAAAAAGCGGATATCTTCGCTATTAACATACAAATTCAAAAAGCGTCGTGGTTGTCCTTTTTCATCGCACAACCGCGATTTAATCCCAGGACAGTTTTGCTCTAGGGAATCGAACAATTCAGAAATATTACTACCACTACAAGTTAGGGTAGCTTGGTTATTTGTGAATTTTTGCAGAGCAGTAGGAACTAAAACTGTAACAGCCATAGCAGTAGAAATTTAGGAGTGAAAAGGGAGGAGTTAAGAGTAAAGTTAGGAGTTGAAAGTTAGGAATAAAACTCTTAACTCGTAACTTCTAACTAAACAAGGACTTGTTGCCATTCCAAGCGGTCAAGTGTCCGAGAGCGCTCTAAGGCACGTTCAAAACTATCGAGTTTGGCATCAATTGTCAAAGGTTCGCCAATATAGCCTTGGACTGCTTCTTGGGTTTTTAAACCATTACCAGTAATGTAAACCACGGTAGTTTCGTCTGGATCAATCTTGCCAGCTTCTACTAATTTTTTCAGGACAGCAACGGTTGTACCACCAGCTGTTTCTGTGAAAATGCCTTCGGTTTCTGCTAGCAGTTTGATGCCGTCAATAATTTCTGCGTCATTGACTGATTCAATGTTACCGCCAGTTTTTTGAGCAATTTCTACAGCATAAACACCGTCGGCTGGATTACCGATCGCAATTGATTTAGCAATTGTATTCGGTTTCACTGGTTTGATAAAGTCGCGCCCTTCTTTAAATGCTTGGGCAATAGGTGAGCAACCTTCTGCTTGCGCGCCACTGAAACGCACATCTTTTGCTTCCACCAAACCGACTTCGACGAATTCTTGGAACCCTTTATAAATTTTAGTGAATAAGGAACCAGAAGCTAAGGGAGCAACAATATGATCTGGTAGTTCCCAACCCAGTTGTTCTGCAACTTCAAAGCCTAAGGTCTTGGAACCTTCAGAATAATAGGGGCGCAGATTAATGTTGACAAAACCCCAACCATGTGTATTGGCTACTTCCGAGCAGAGGCGATTCACTTGATCGTAGTTGCCTTTAACTGCCATGAGGGTTGGACTGTAGATCAGGCTTCCCAGGATTTTACCAGCTTCCAAATCTGCGGGGATAAACACGCAACAATCTAAACCGGCGTGGGCGGCGATCGCAGCTGTTGAATTTGCTAAGTTACCAGTGCTAGCACAGGAAACAGTAGTGAAACCCAATTCTCTGGCTCGGCTGAGAGCAACTGACACCACCCGATCCTTAAAGCTCAGGGTGGGCATATTCACGGCATCATTTTTGATATAAAGCTTGTTTAGACCGAGGCGACGAGCGAGGCGGTGGGAACGCACCAGGGGAGTCATACCAGTTCCCACATCAATCACATTGTCAGTTGTAACGGGCAAAAAGGGACGGTAGCGCCAAATCGAATTAGGCCCCGCTTGAATTTTTTCACGGGTAACAGTCAGACGTAGCGCATCGTAGTCATACTTAACTTCCAATGGGCCAAAACATAACTCACAAACATGGCTGGCTTTAAGTTCGTATTCCGCGCCACATTCCTTACACTTCAAGGCTGTTAACGTAGCGTTCGTTGCTTGGGTTTCTGCGGTTATTGCCTGAGTCATAAATGAGCTTTCCCTGTTTGTCCGTCAACTGTCGCCTGATAGTAACACGAGTAAAAATACCAGTCAAACATACCCGACTAATTTTGTCGGGTATGGATTGACAAAAATGAAAATATTCTCTGTAGTCGATCTCACAGTCAGATTTAACACTAACTCAATCCCCCAGACAGACCAGTAGATCAAGCATCACACTCCATTAGCCAGAGGATAAGAAACTTTTCGCTTTTTAGGATGACCTTAGAAAATAAAAAGCATTAAAAGCCTTGAAACATTGAGAGTCGGGACTTGCTCGGTTCGTTCCACCTTGGCAACTTCAAGGCAAGAAACAGGAGCTATTAAATATGACAACAACAGGACTGGATATCTTCGACGCTACCGTTCAGAAGACGATTCCTTGGGTAAATGACTTAGGTCACAAGCTGGGCTGGGAAAATAAGCACCAAGTTTTCCAAGCCTTACGTGCGACATTGCACGCCTTACGCGATCGCCTGACGGTACCAGAAGCCGCGCATTTAGGCGCACAGTTACCCATTCTCTTGGGAGGCTTTTATTACGAAAACTGGCGACCTGGAGCTACCCCCACAAAAGAACGGAATAAAGAAGAATTTCTCCAACATATCCGTGATTACTTCCGCAACAGTGATCCAGAAATCGATGCGGAGCGTGTTGTTCGTGCTGTATTCCAACTGCTGGCTGAACGCGTTACCAGAGGTGAAATAGAAGATGTTATACACATGATGCCACCGGCTTTGCGAGAACTCTGGCCGGAAGAAGTACGAGCTTAAATCAAGCAAACTAGATTTTATTGCTGAAATCCTTCTCTGGAAAAGACTTATACCAACAAAATTTATCCTTACTTATCTGTCTACGCTTGAGGAACAACTAAACTCACGATTTTGCTTCAATCAACTGAGTTAAACGAGGAATACAGATGGAGTACGAAAGATTTGTTGATGCAGCGTGTAGCCTACCTTTTATTCAGGATAAAGAGACAGCTGATGCTGCTGTTAAAGCAGTGCTCGGAATTTTAGCCAGCAAACTAGAGGATGAACAAGCTCACCAGCTTAGTGATAGTCTTCCTGAACCTTTGACTTATGAGCGATTGCACTCTCATCAAGTAAGAAAGCTGCCTATATCTGCTGATGAGTATATTACTGTGATTCGCGAACAATTTAAATTGGATGACATTCAAGCTAGTCAGCTCATCCAGCAAACCCTACGTGTTACAAAAGAAGCAGTAAAAGATAAGATCAACGAATTTACATCACGCCTACCTGCTGATTGGAGTGCCTTGATTGAAGCTGCTTAATACTTAGAGCTAAATTGGTAAAAAAAGCGGTTGGCATATTGAACCAACTGCTTTTTAATGTAGCTAAAATTGTGGATAAATTTTCTTAACTCACAGCTTCCTCTCATGACTACAGTTAGCGAATATTTATTTCATCGATTAGAAAGCCTAGGTGTCCAACATATATTTGGTGTACCAGGAGACTACGTTCTAGATTTAATGGATGTCTTGAATCAAACTCCGATCAATTTAATTTGTAATTGCAATGAATTAAATGCTGGCTATGCTGCTGATGCCTATGCACGAGTACGGGGACTAGGTGCAGTGTGTGTGACCTACGGTGTTGGTGGCTTTAGCTTAGTGAATGCGGTGGTTGGTGCGTATGCAGAACGAGTTCCCCTGGTAGTAATTAGTGGTGCGCCTAATAGCTCTGTGAGAAAAGGTAACCTGCTATTGCACCACACCACGGGAGACTATAATCTCCAGCTTTCCATTATGGAAAAAGTTACAGTTGCTTCCGTCATTCTCACTAATGCAAGTCAAGCAGCGAATCAAATAGATCAAACCCTTGCAGCCTGTCTGCATTACAAACGACCTGTATATATTGAAATTCCCCTAGATTTGGTGCATCAATCTTGTACTCTCCCTGAAATTCAGCCGCCTTCGTCATTCAAGTTCACAAATCAAGAAACATTACCCGCAGCATTAGAAGAAGCAGTAGAAGAAGCAGTTAACTTATTAGAAAAAGCACAACGTCCGGTAATTCTAGCAGGTGTTGAGTTTAACCGCTTTCATTTACAAAATCAGCTACTGAAACTTTTAGAAACTACAGGTTATCCCTTAGCTACCACAATGCTAGGTAAATCTTGCATTTCCGAAATGCACCCGCAATTTATTGGTAATTATGTAGGTGCTTTAAGTCGAGATGATGTCCGTCAACGCATCGAAACGGCTGACTGTGTGCTGTGTCTGGGTGCGATTATGTCTGATATGAATTTGGGAGGATATACGGCTAACCTTGATGAGCGCAAGTTAATTAATGCCAACTCCGAAAAAGTTAAGATTAAACATCATTTTTATCAACCTGTTTATTTAGGAGATTTTATTGATGGTTTAATTGCCAATCTCCAGAAAAAAGACGCTGAACTGTTGGAAATTATGCCAGCGTTTCATTTACTTTCCCAAAGTTTTATGCCCCAACCTGAGGCAAAACTTACTAATCGGCGATTTTATGAACGTATCAACCATTTTTTAGAAGATGGATTCATTATTATTGCCGATACCGGAGATGCAATTGTCTCGACAATGGATTTATTAATGCCTCAAGAAACCGATTTTATTGGGCAAGCCTTTTATTTATCCATTGGTTATTCAATTCCAGCCTGTTTGGGTGCAGCTATGGCTGCGCCTCAACGTCGTCTGATGATTTTTGTGGGTGATGGCGCTTTTCAGATGACTGCTCAAGAATTATCTACCATTATTAGACATAAACTGAACCCCATTATTTTCTTAATTAATAATGATGGCTATACCATTGAGCGAGTGATTCAAGATGGCCCTTACAATGATATTCAACCTTGGAAATATCATCAGATACCTCAAATTTTCGGTGAAAGTTGGAGTTGTGAAGTCTGGACGGAAGGTGAATTAGAAGCAGCTCTAGTCAAAGCCCAGGCGAATACTAACTGTGTCTCTTTTATTGAAATTCACCTCGACCGCTTCGACTGTTCTCAAGGATTAATGCGTCTCGGTAAGGCTGTTAGTCACAGAAGCTAAATTCAGCGTAAAACAAGCTTAACCCCCACTTACGGGTGGAATTAGCACTACTTCATCACCATTTTGTAGCAGGCTATCTGGTTCGACAAATATCAAATTAATCCCAAAACGTGTGACATCGCGCCATTGGGTAAGTTCTGGATGTTCAGCAATCAGGCGATCGCACACCGCACTTACCGATGTACCATGAGGAAATTCTAGTACTAGTTCTGACACCCCACAAGCTTCTTGATAAGCAGCGAATAACTTGACGGTGACCGTAATTGTAGACTGGGACATAAGGGACTGACAAATAAAAAAATAACCAATCGCTGAGTGAGCAGGGGAAGCAGAATAGAATAGTCGTCTTGGATGCAGGATGGTGGTAATTTAGTTTTTGGAGTTCCCTAGATAGAATTTTAACCCTAGACCGGAGTCAAAAGGAGAAATTAAGGTTTTGCAGCCTCTACGCCACTTGCTACAACGCGGGGAACCCGCGCAACGCAGTGGCTCCTCCTTGTAGAGGAGATGCCAGAACACTGAATTGCATTGATTAGCTTGGTTAATGCTATCCGTCGTTTGGCTCTGTGAGTTGCATCACTGTTAGCTGGATAGCAGTTGGCTTCATTAACTAGTTGCTGTAGCTCCTGGTTAAGAGTGTTATCTGGGTTTGTCAAATCATTCGTCATTTCACGCTGCGATCGCTCCAGTGGAGAATTTCTATTCGGGTATCTTCCCTAGGCTGGCGTTTTTACGCACAAATCGCGATTCATTACAAAACTTTACATTGATTGCTCAAAGATAGTCCAATCAGCACTTCCAAGATCTCGCTGTCTATTACTATCTTTGAGCAATGCTGCTTCACAGGAGCGTGTTTTTCCCTTTAATCTACAAGAGTACCAGGAAAGTACTACCCTTCAATTCAGTAAAATCCGCTCTATTGATAGCCAGAAAAATCCTAACTCAGATTTTAAAATAGAGTTATGACAATTCTAAATCATTTATCAAAATTAGTGTTTTAACGAACCGCTAAACAAGGCGAAGAGCGCATCAAATTACAACTGTTTAGGACTGCAATGAGTTGCATGAATTGGCAGCAATTTAGTCGTTCTGGAGGCAGAATAGACCTTAATTTCTGGTGACAACTAATTTGACAAGCTAAAAAGAACGAATTGCAGATATCACCTAGAGAAATAACGGAGAGCGATTTTGTTGAATACAATCAAAGACTATGCATCAGAAACAGATCCACTAACACAAAGAGCAAGGTTGTGGACGCCTGAACAGGTAATGTTTACTCCTGCTGCTTTAGATGAGCCTTGGGGACAGAAGATTTTTGAGCGTGTGCAGTCATTCAACTTGCCAACAAAAGAGTTAACAAGTAACCGCCTAACTGGCTTGCGTGGTGAAGACGATCGCCAGACTTACAATATTGCCAAGCGGACTCTGGCAGTTGTCACAGCACCACCCAGCCACTTTAAGCTTAGTCCGATTCCACCATCGGCTGACTGGCAATTTCATATTGCAGAGGGTTGCCCAGCACATTGCCAATACTGTTACTTGGCTGGTAGCTTATCAGGCCCTCCAGTTATTCGCACTTTTGCTAACTTACCGCAAATCTTAACGAACTTAGCTACCTATCAAAGACCAGAACAAGTAACGACTTATGAGGTTAGCTGCTACACTGACCCACTGGGTATTGAGCATTTAACAGGTAGCCTTGCCGAGTGTATCCGTTATTTTGGTACTCGTAACGATGCATATTTACGCTGGGTATCAAAGTTTGATGCGGTAGATAGTTTACTCAATTTACCTCACAATGGTCATACCCACTGCCGGATGAGCGTCAATGCGGCACCTATTTCGAGGAGGTTTGAAGGCGGTACAGCATCTGTAGCATCACGGCTTGGGGCGTTGCGTCGGTTGGCTGATAGTGGGTATCCGGTAGGACTGGTAATCGCGCCCATTATGCCTATAGATGATTGGCAAATGCACTACAATCAATTGTTCGACTCGATTAGCCAAGCACTTGGGATGAATTGTGACCTGACTTTTGAGCTAATTTCGCACCGCTTTACGCCAGGGTCAAAAGAAGTTCTACAAACTTGGTATCCACAATCCAAACTAGACATGGACGAGGAAAAACGCCGTATCAAGCGTAATAAGTTTGGCGGAATTAAGTATGTTTATGATGCTGGCACAATGAACACAATCAAGCACTTTTTTGAAGGTGAGATTCAAAAGCGCTTTCCTAATGCGAATATTTTATATTGGACTTAGCTGTTGGTGTCGTTAAAACTACCACTTTCCAGGTGACTCGAAAAATCTCTTTTTTTCCTTCTGCGACCTCTGTATGTCTGCGTTTAAAAAGTAATTAATTTGGCGTTGCTGAACCAAGGGATGATTCTTGTAGGGTGGGCATTTTGCCCGCCCGGAAATACAAGGAACAGGCAAGATGCCTATCCCACAAAACCAGCAAAATCATCCCGCAAATATGCAACGCCATTATAACTACAGGGGCGCAGAGAACAACATTTGCTCAACCGAGATAGAGCTGAAATTCAGCAGAGATATCAGCTGCGATGCGTTGACGTAAATCCCAAGGCATCAGGACTTCCGCTTTGGGTCGCCATGCTCGGATACGCATACTGACGTTGTGATCTTTATGCCGATAGTGGACGCAGTAGTAAGCATCTTGTGGGGAACGAGAAGAGAGAACTTTAAGCAATGCTTGCTGTTGTTCTGGTAATGGTGTGTGTTGTTTAATTAAACGTTCTGCTTGCTGGTAGGCGATCGCTTTAAATGTGTCATGACGAAAAGTACCCTGAATATAGCGATCGTGATGATCTCGGTCAAATCGCAGCAACATTAATCGAGACGGCAAGTAGAAATCAAATCCCCACGCTTGAGACATTTGGGTTTCAATTTCTTCGGGATTAGGTAAATTAACTCTTTGGTAGCGTTGTTGCAGAACTTGAGGAAGGGATGAATCTGTCCACTTAATAGGTGTAATATTTTGAATCCGATCTAGTCGATAATTATACCAATCAGTTTCCCGATCAGGACTTTGCCCAAAGGCACAAAGGTAAACTGCGCGTTGCACATAATAGATACATACTGGATAAACTATACATTTCACAGTATTTCCTAATCTGGCGCTGTTGTAAGTTAGCTGGATAGGTGGTACTGGTGTTTTTTCCCAAAGTTCTCTCAATTGATGTTGCCAATCATCAACAAAGTCTATAGTATTACGGGGAATTACATAGTCAAGTTTAAGGAAAAATCGTTGCACACCACAGATCATCTGAGAATGATTTTGAGCGATCGCTACCAAATCTTCTTGATTGAGAAAATTCAATTCATTGCTATTAGCATTGGTAAATGTTGGTTCTGATGTTGTGGTTGTGGGACGAGACGGTAACTTGTGAACTCTGTGATATTTTTGTCCTCGATATTCCAGCCATCGCATATCTGTGAGAATTTGCAAGTCTGCTTGTAGAGAACGACGAGTTACCCCAAACAATCGGCGCTGCAATAGTTGATTTAAATCAGATTCGGAGATAGCAGCATGGGTAAGGAGCGATCGCTGCCATTGTGATGCTAAAATTCCAGCTTGGGGATGAAATAACCATGCAGCAGTAGTTTTAGCACAGGGACAATTCATGTCATGCACATCGGGAATCGCTTCGCCTTTGGGATGTGTGGGACTAAAAAAAGCATCCCGCCAGTTGGCAAAGGTAAACGCATCCTCTAGCAGCAAGCGGTCTGAGGTTTCACCGTATAAAGAACGCAACCATACCCACAAGCGAATGGCCCGGAGTAGGTTTTGCTTGAGAGAACCGCGTGCTAACCATTGCAGTAGTTCTATTTGGGGAATATCTATAAAATTTGCTCGGACACTGCTTCAGTATATTCATGTATAACACCAGCATAAAGCCGTTTGGAATTAGCTTCTTCCAAGACCGTGTATGATGTAGCCATTGATTGCAAACAGGAAGTAATGGCTACCTACAGAATTGAGTTCAAAAACGATATTTTGCGAGTTAGTTTTGGTGAACCTGCCCAAAATGACCAAATTGTCAAGGATGCGGCGGCGCGACTTGAGGAAATGCAACAGTCAAGTGAACTGACAGGAGGGCCGCTGCTAAAGATTAATGGGCCAATTTCCATACCTGTAGCATTTGTTCTAGCACATAAACTTGCTCATATTTACGGAGCAGTTGCTTTTTTTGATCCTAAGTTAAGTAAATATGTGATTTGTATCACACACAATCCAGCGTATAAACTGGGAGACTTAATTGATTGATATTTGATTGATGAAGAAGATGAGTATATCTACCAATAAATTCTATGACGACGTATCACATAAGTCTAGAAGGCGACATTTTGCAAGTCAGGTTTGGCAAACCTGGTAATGGCGATCAAGTTGTGAGGGATGCGGCGGTTCGTTTAGATGAAATGATCGCATCAGGGGAACTAGCTGGAGGAAAATTACTGAAGATAGATGGCCCTGCATCTATTGCTGTGAGTTATTTGATTGCACATAAGATATCTCAGATGTATGGTGTGATCGCTATTTTTGATCCCAAGATTGGTAAGCCTGGATATAAGACTTACATTGTTGCTGCTACCCACACACCAGCTTACAAATTGGGTGAAATCATTGAAACAGATGAACCACAGGCGCAAAAAACTAAACCAACTATTAAAGTTGTGCTGTGTGGGCCGCCACAGTCTGGTAAGTCATGTCTGCGTGAAGGTTTAAAGCAAGCTATCAGCAATATTACAGGCGCACCCTATCCTTACGTGATTACAGCTTGTCCAGATGGTGAAGGTGCATGGTTTTCTGATGCTGCGAGGCGAGATTTAGATTTAGCCAGACGGTTGAAGGATGAGTATAAAGCCAAGTTTACTTCGGAGTTTGCCCAGAAAGCTGCTGGTTGGGTGAGGAGTGCGAATACACCCCTAAATATTATTGATGTGGGAGGCAGAATTACTGATCAAAATCGGCTGATTATGCGTGAGGCGACTCATGCAGTGATTTTAGCTGGTGACGAGGGTAAGGATAAAGTTCCTTTGTGGGAAGAGTTTTGTCGTGATTTAAATCTACATATGATTGCTAATCTTCATAGTGATTATTACGGAACAGAGGATAAAATTATCGAGCGATCGCCATTGTTAATTGGTAGTATTCATTACTTGGCGCGAGGCGAGGATGTTTCTACTCGTCCAATGGTACAGGCTTTGGCGCGGGTTTTGGTGGGGTTGTTTGGTTGTCCGCTTTAAAGTTGTTGTGAGAAAAAGTTTTTATGGTGACAAGTTCTGAAAAGGTTGCATTACAGGTTATTCAACAGGCGATCGCGGCTTTGGCTAAATGGGCTAAGTTTGACCATCCTCCTTTAAATGATGAGTATCCAGAAGTTACTCAAGCTAAAGAAATCTTACGTTGGCAACCAAATATAAAAGTAGGAATATTACGCTTAGTGTTTGACAGCGTAAACTTATCTGATGAACCGAAGAAAGAAATAACAAAAAAGAATTATCATCAACTCAAAGCAATTGACAATGATCATAAAGAATATCCTGATATTCCTTATCCTTTAGATACCGAACCTAGTTCAGAACAACAGCAAGCCTTCAAAGCAGAAATTAATCAAGCACTGGGAAATCTTCTCCAAGATGACTGGGGAAACCTCTCTTTATTGATGCTGATACTAGAAAAATTTGGCTCATGTCTAAGTTTTGGGGAAGCTGATGTTGCTTTGGTAGACATGGCCAGAAATACAGCAGGTGTTGCAGTTGCTTTATTGCATAATCCTACACAAGAAATTAGTTTAATTGCAGGTGATTTGTCCGGGATTCAAAAATTCATATATAGCATTTCTTCCGAAGGGGCACTGAAGTCGCTAAGAGCGAGAAGTTTTTATCTAGAATTAGTTACAGAAGAAGTAGTACAACAATTATTAGAGAAACTTCAGTTACCCAGGACAAATATAATTTATGCAGGTGGTGGTAACTTGTATATTTTGGCATCTGGAACTGAAGAAAATCAAAACATTGTCAAAAAAGTACGCCAGGAGTTTAACGAATTGCTTTTAAAAGAATTTCAAGGGAAAGTATTTCTAGCTTTAGATTGTTTAAATTTTCCTTTGACAGAACTGAAAGATAAATTTGCTGAACATTGGTCAAACGCTACTAAAAATCTAGCTATACATAAATCTCGTAAATTTGCTGAAAATCAAATTAGTGAATTTATCGCCCCTCGTCATAGCCATGAACCTTGTCGCGTTTGTCATCGTGACGATGTAGAAACCTTAAAACCCCTAAATTCCCAGGAAACAGATTCCGTTTCAGCTTGTGGAACTTGTCGAAGTATGTTTGATTTGGGGAGTCAATTGTTAGGCGTAAAAGCAATTGTGCGTTCCACAAATAAAGACGTTAAAAATACTTTACATACACTCTCTTTTGAAATTGGCTCTGGACATATCTATTATCATTTATTCAAAAATTGGAAACAAATAGATAAAGATTCTGATATGGTTTTGTTAGTCAATAATTGGCATTTAGAACATTATAGATTTAAATCTTTTAAAAATGTTGTTCCACTATTATTAGGTAATTACGGTAAGGAAGGTAAGCCAAACTCTGAAAATCCAGAAGAACCACAAGGCTTTATGCGTGCTGGTGAAATGGCCGAAAACGCCAAAGGTGCTAAGAGAGTTGGTTATTTACGAATGGATGTAGACAGATTAGGACAAATATTTGCTAAAGGTTTAGATGAAAAACAAAGTTTAAGCAGACTTACTGGTTTATCTCGCCAAATGAGTTACTTCTTTAAAGTCTACCTCAACAGTTTAGCAGCAGATAGAAAAACTAATATTCCTGACACAATTAAACAAGCACAGGCAGATGATGGTAAATTAAATATACTATTTATTTATGCAGGTGGTGATGATTTATTTATCAGTGGTGCATGGAATGAAATTGTAGAATTTGCCTTTGATATTTATCAATCATTTCGTACCTATACAGGTAATAATGAATATATCAGTCTTTCCGGTGGCATCAGTATTGATGATATTAAATTTCCGTTATATCAGGCTGCAAAAACTTCAGGAGAAGCGGAAGAAGCAGCCAAAGGAAATGGTAGAGATAGCTTAGGCTTATTTGGTGAAGTTTTCAAATGGGATGAATGGCTAGGAAAACAGAATTTTAATCATCTTGGTGATGATGTCAAAAAGTATCTTCATTCCGAAAAACTACCAAGTCTATTTGGTGTTTACCCCTTTGTAAAGAAATTAGAACAGCAAGATATTGGGGTGAATTATTCCCGTAATTTTGTCCGTAACCTGCTGATCACTGCACAAATCCAAGAGCAGGCGTTAGAAAAGTTTAAAGAAGATAAAAAAACACCGGAGGCTTTAGGAACTCGTTATTATTTGCATTTACCAAAGATAGCTTACACCCTAGCAAGATTACCCAAAAATGTCCTAGAAGATAGCGATTTTCGGACTTCTCTCAAAAATCCATATAACGCGCCTTATTTTCGAGCGATCGCCACTTGGATCGAATTATTAAACAGGAGAAATTGATTTAGATGAATCAACCAATTCGACCACAACCCAATTCTTTACCAGGAAATACTAAACAATCAACTACGTCAGGGAAAATGATTCCAAGCAACAATATTGTAGAAGACATTATTATCACAATCAAAGGATTGAAAGGGTTACAAGCATATCCCATTCGGGATTTAGTTAACCATGCTGCTGCATTTGGCCCTTATCTCAAACAACAAAGATTAGAAACTAACCAAGTTCGCAAATTTTTAGATGCTGTCAATCGGTTAAAAGCCGACTTAACTGAAAAAGGTGAGTTTTCCGCAATAGAAACAGAAGTAGTGTTGCTTAAACCTAAACTTGCTTATGCCGCAGCTAGACAAAGAGCCGCAAAACCATTGGGTGACGTGATGTCAGTCGCCATTGATAAGGTTGAGAGTACAGAAGATTTTGAACGTTTAGTACAGTTGATTGAATCAATTATTGCTTATCACAAAGCTGAAGGTGGAAAATAATTATGCCAGTATCATACGAACAAATACCCCTAGTTGGTAAAGTAACTCTCACTTGTCAACTCACCGCCAAAACAGGATTGCATATTGGTGGAGGTGGCGAAAATTTAGATATAGGTGGACTAGATAAACCTGTAATTCGTGACCCTTTAACTAAGTATCCTTATCTCCCTGGTTCATCCATCAAAGGTAAACTACGCGCTACTTTAGAAAGATTATTAAAGAAACCTCTCAATCGTCCAGGGGGAAGTGGGACATGGCGCTATGAAAGTGATGATTTAGTTAATGGTTTTAGCGAAGTTGAAGCTGGACAATTTATTAATTATGAAGGCGCGAGAACTTGTCAAATTAGTCGCTTATTTGGTTCAACTGGAGGTTCTGGTTTTTGGATGCCAATTGAAACTGCTAGAGACGAAAAATTATTTTTAGATAAGAATCCTACAAGGATAATCAACGGTGAAAACTGCGTGAAAATTAATCGCGGACGTAATGCGCCAAGTCGCTTAATTATCCGTGACTGTCACTTATCAACAGAGTCAGCAGAGAAATTGAAAAAAGTTGACACTGGTTTATATATGACCGAGTGGAAATTTGAAAATGGCATAGATAGAGTAACAGCAGCCGCCAACCCCAGACAGTTAGAACGTATACCAGCAGATGCAAAATTCAATTTTGAGTTAATTTATACCGTCGAAAATCGAGATCAAGCGGTTGAAGATTTGCAAAATATTGCGATCGCACTGGCGTTTCTCGAAGATGACGCACTGGGTGGACATGGTTCTAGAGGTTACGGAAAAGTCAAATTTGAGAACTTTCGGTTTAACTATCGCAGTTTAGAACACTATCGCCAAATGGCGAACGCACCACAAGGAGGATCAGGTTTACAAACTTTAGAAACTATTCCCCACACTCAAGCACTGTTAGATAACTTCAGAACCTTACGCGAGTATATCGAACAGCGATTATTACCAGGGAATGAATCATGAGTGTTTGGAAATTAGTAAAACTGGACTTTGGACGTAATCTAGCCCACTTTGGGGAAGTGGGAATTGGGATGGAAGAAACTAGCGATCACATCCGTTCAGATAGTTTATTTAGTGCTTGGGTAAGTAACTATGCAAGGTTGTTTAAACAAAAAGGAATAGAGAAATTATTACAGCTATTTCCCACAGATAAACAACCCCAACTCATACCCCCCTTTCGCATCAGTTCTACATTTATCTATCGACAAGTGGGGACAGATACAATTTACTATCTTCCCCGTCCCCTGAAATTTCCCATCAATTACCCAGATGATGACTTAGCATTTTTCAAAGCTTACAATAAACTCAACTATTTACCCTTACAAATTTGGGAAAGATGGTATCAGGAAAAAGGATTCACCACAGATGATGCTGATGAATTAGAAAATCACACCCCCGATAAAACCCAAGGAAAACTAGCAACAGCAGGAACATTTGACTACAGCAAAGCTTTCAAAATTCAACAACTCCCCAAAATAGCCATAGATAGAAATACCAGAGCGACAAACATTTATCATACAGGCTTTGTTCAATTTGATTGGGAGAAAAACCCCGCAGGTTTATACTTTCTCCTAGAACTCTCTCCAGAAGGTGAAAAATTAGCTGACAAACTCCAAGCAGCTTTACATCTTTTAGGAGAAGAAGGAATTGGTGGAGAACGTTCTAGTGGCGCAGGAAGATTTGATGTTAACTGGCTAGACTTACCAGAAAATTGGCAAAAATTAGTTAATTTTCAGACGGGAAATTACCACACCCTCATTAGTTTATTTTGGGATGATGACATATCATCAGATTCCGATTTACTCAAAAATTCCAGTTACGAAATTCAAGAAAGGGGTGGTTGGATAGCAGAAAGTCAGTTACGTCGCCAAATGGTGCGAATGTTTAGTGAAGGTTCTGTTTTTTCCGCACCACCACAAGGAAAGCTGGTAGATGTCAAACCTGAAGAATTCAAAAAACACAGTATTTACCGGAGTGGTATCAGCTTAAGTTTACCAATTAAAGTACAGGGAAAATAAAATCATGGTTGTTGCGCCTGAATCTGCACTTAAAAAACCTGACTTTTACGAATCAAAACGCATACAGTTAACCAGTCCACTTTTACATATTGGCTCATCTGTATCTAGATTAAATCCTTTTGAATATGTACAGACAGCCAAAAAAGTTTATCTTCCTAATCAAGAAGCTTTAGCTAAAGGGTTATTAAAAAAGGGAGGAAGTTTTTTCAATGAATATATTCAAGCAATTGAAGAACGTCAAGACATCACCAGACTTTTAAAACAAGCCTTTGGCGATGAATGGTGGAATGCAACAGACACAGATGACAATCCCATTTTTCCCAAAGATGCAATTAGCCAAAACTTCACCCAAGAAAAAATTACAGATTTACGTCCGATGATTCGGAATGGTATGGGATATTTATTTATTCCTGGTTCATCAATCAAAGGCGCAATTAGGACAGCCGTAGCTTATCATTTACTCAAATATCCTGACCGTTATCAAGTACCTGCGGAAAATCGGGTGAGTGAAATTGAAGACAGGCTGAAAAATAGTTTAGGAGAATTGAAAATTAAGCATAAACAAAAATTCGCTGATGATAAGCTATTTATGGATAGTTTATTTTCTAACTTTACTCTCAACTATCAAAGTAAAACATTATCTGGTAGCAGTCAGAATACAGACTTTTTGCGTTGTTTGAAAGTCAGCGACTCTGAACCAATAATTGAAACAAGAATTCCCAACAAAACAGGTAAATCAATTCCTATAAATTTTTCTGTTGTCGCTGAGGTGATAGTTTCCAGCAGATTTCCTGATTATTTAGCCAAATATAAAGCCTCTATCTATGCTGAGATGGCGCGGAATGTCAATACAGAATTTACCATCACATTAGATCCAGAAATGCTTTCATGGTTTCAGCATAAACAGGGAATGAAATTACCATTTAATAACCTAGATGAACTCCTGCAAATATGCCAAGATTTTGCTCAAGAACAATGGGACTATGAACATGATTATTGGGATGCAATAGAAAATAACTCTAAAGCATCTGGTAAGAACTTAGACTTTAATCATATCCGCGATTTATATGAACCAGAAAAATGTCCCTATGCACTACGCCTAGGTTGGGGTAGTGGGATCACAGGAACCACAGTCGGGTTATGTTTTGACGACGAACTCAGAGCAGAAATCCGCGATATTTGTGGTATTCAAGCACCTGGTTTTGAAGCCCCAAAATCTCGGCGAACAATGATGAATAGCAATGGCGAAATTAAATTTGTTCCTGGATGGGTGAAATTTAGAGCTTTATAGGTAAAAATAGACAATATTATTCAAGAATTTCTATTCATTGATATATGTCAGAACTAGTAAAGGATTTATAAAATGCCTAATTATGTTAAAAAAATAGAAATTATTGGCATTCATCAACATTTTGATATCATCCAAGAATTTTCACCAAACATTAATATAATACATGGTATAAATGGGTCAGGAAAAACCACCCTAATTCATATAATAGCCAATATTTTAAATGGAGAATATTATCGTTTTTTATATATTGATTTTTTTCGTATACGAATTTGGTTTGATGATGATAACTTAATCACAATTTATAAAATTGACAATAATCAAACTGGAGAAGAAAAAACTATTAGAGTATGCGTTAATAATGATAGGAGAGGAATACAAATTAATAAACAAATTAATGAATTTGAAAAATTTAAAATAAAATTAACTGACTATACACAGAAAAAAGTAATATTGCCAACGGCATATTTTCCCGCATTTAGAACAATGATAGAAGCTTGGAAATCTTTGGAAAAAAATGCAGATATAGATAAAACTACCAGCTTTTTTAGAAAAATATTTGGAAATTTTTTACCAAAAATAAACTATCCATCACCTCAGAATATTGAACAAAATTTAATATATGAAGTTCGAGAAATTGCAAATAACTTATCAATATTTGACAGACAAATAATGTCCCAATTATCTGTAGATTTTGTCTTGAATTCATTAACAAATGATTTTAATGATCATTTAGAAAAATATGATGACTTAAAGGAAAAAATTGAAACTTTATTTAAAAAAATCCAAAATTATCCAATACCAAAAGAGTCTTATATTTGTTCAATTGAAGTTTATGAAAAGATTTCGGATTTAAAACTTAACAAAAATCTTAAACAGTTTCGATATTTTTTAAAAAATTACTATGATTCTCTCCTAAAAATTGCTGAAAAAATCAACCTAGATTATCTCAAAATCCATAAATATTTATCAGTGTCTAATAGCTTTCTAGAGGACAAAGAAGTAGTAATATTTATAGCAAATACAAAAGAAAGTAATCCATTAGTTAAAATTAAATTTGGCGATGGTTCATTAATTAATGGTCTAGATGCTTTATCATCAGGTGAACGACAAATACTTACTATTTTATATTCTACTATCTATATGAATAAAGAGAAGTTAGTATTAATTGATGAACCAGAAATATCTCTGCATATTGACTGGCAAAGAAAATTACTCAAGAAAATATCTGAACAACTACATGGGAGGCAAATTATTGCTTGTACTCATTCACCAATCATTCCCGCAGATTATGATGATTATTTAAAGGAATTACAATCAAAAAAAACTGATAGAAATTTATGGGGTTCAGATGAACCAACAGATGAAGATAAACATAAAGATGAATTAGAAAATGAATATAATTTTGATAAATATGATTTTATAGTTGATAGTTAGGAAAAATTTTATGGCAAATTGGGGTTTAAATATTGATGAATATCAGCGTTTAATTGGAAAATTTAGTAATAGTAAACGTTTAATCGTTGAAGGAAAAACCGACAAATGTTTTTTCACGATACTATTGGATGAATTTTCACAATCAACTGATAAATTATCAAAGCAAAAAACAGTTGATATTGATGACATTGATACATTTATAAAAAATGATGATTCAATAAAAACTTTTACTATTAATGTAACTGGCAATCGTAAAAAAATAGAACGTATTCACAAGAATGTTAAAAATTTACCTAAATATGATAACTTAGTATTTTTTGTTGATCGAGAATTTAGATATTTTACCATTTTAATTAATGGAAATATGAAAGACAGGCTTAAAAAACACAAAGTTAGTGGTTCACTTGTTTGGTCTAGAGGACATTCAATTGAAAATTATTTATTTGATTTTACTGTTCTTCGTCAACCCTTAAGAAGACTAACCGATATAGAAATTTTTGAAGATGTTATTAACAACTTTGAAAATATTTTTTACTTAGTAATTGCTTTTGCTACTGCTATAAGTATGACATTTAAAGACTGTGAAAAAATACAGGAACTGGAAAATACTATTGACTGGGAAATAATTGAGATTAATGATTCAGAAGTTAACCTAAAACTTGATAATTGGAAAAAAAGAATGTGTGAAAGAAAAGGCTTATGCAATGAGATGGCTGAACATATAATATCTACTTATCAAAACTGGTACAATAAGATCAAAACAGATAATTTAGATATAGATATTTTAAGATGGTTATGTCACGGTCACATTGGAATTAAAGTTATTCTTGAAGCATATCGTAGTTGTATCAGTTATTGTGTTTCCAGAAAAATAGAAGAAGATGTTTTAAACCAAAAAAGTAATCAACAAAAAATAATCAAAGAGTTAACTAAGAAAATACAAATTAGTAAAGAAAAGTATATATGGGAAGAATTTGCTAATTGGTGGGCTGATAAAGCTGTGAGGAATGAATGTTTTTATCCAATAGAGTTATTAGAAAAATTAGGCTTCCAATCACAAAAAAGTAGCTAACTTTAAAAAAGTAACAATTTGTAACTTATGTTACTTAGATAATAATGCTAATTCACTCTAACTGGACATTAACCGTATCTACATCAACAATTTTACCCCGTTCCTATGGTTTGGAACTAGTAAAGCAACTGCATCACCAACTAGGGTTAGAAATGGGAAGCGAGACTATACCCTCTGTTTCTTACTCAGGAATTATAGGTTATTCTTCCACTTCCAGAGATTTTATCACCTTCCATCCAGAGGAATTTTACCAACTAAGTTTGTGTGGATTAAATGAAATTTCAGCAAAAGCAATTTCTCATCTAAAACTTGGTGATTCTTTAGAATTTCTCGGTGCAAAGTTCAACATCATCAACCGTGAAGATGAAATCACCAGCTATGAAGAATTATATACAAATTTAGTAGGAAATGAGCCAGAACCAGTGAGGCGTTTTGACTTGCAGTTTATTACACCTACAGCCTTTGCTCAAGGTGGAGTAAATTTACCGCTACCCTTACCTACATTAATGTTCCGCAGTTGGTTAGAACGCTGGAATACTTTTGCACCTGTTTATCTAGGAAGTGATGATTTAATTGCTTATTTTGGTGAGGCTGTAGTACTCAAACATCACAAAATTCAAACGCGAACTTATCAGTTACATAAAGGTTTTGTAAATGGTTTTGTTGGTGATGTAATGTTACAAGTTTTCAACCGGGCTGATCCTTTATTAGCAAGTGTGGCTAATTTATTAGTGCAATATGCGCGGTTTTCTGGTACGGGTATTAAGACTCGTTTGGGTATGGGACAGACATTAATTAATACGTCAAGGAGATCATCATGAAAACAATTATTACATTTTTAGGAATTCAAGCCAAGAAAACTAGATATAGTTTTGAAGGTAAAAATTATGATGGTGAAGTATTTCCAGAAGCTTTACATCAATTTTGTGATTATGATTCTATGTTAGTTTGTGTTACCAGTGAAGCTAAAAACAAGACTTTTTCTACTTTAAAAAAACTTGAAGATAAGCGCATACAAGCAGTTGATATTCCTAACGGTGAAACCACTGAACAAATGTGGGAAACGTTTAAAAATATTACTGAAAAAGTTAATGAAAATGATCATGTAATATTTGATATTACTCATGGTTTACGTTCTTTACCATTTCTGGTATTTTTATTTGCGGCATATTTAAAAGCAGCTAAGAATGTGACAATTGAGGCTATTTACTATGGAGCCTGGGAATTAGGATCTTCTAATAATGGAATCGCTCCAGTTATTAATTTATCTGAATTTGTATCCATGATTGATTGGCTAACTGCAACAGAACGCTTTGTAGAAATAGGAGATGGACAAGCACTGGCAAATTTACTTAAAACTGCTATTCCATCAAGTGATGAACTACGTAATAATCCAGCCAGTAGACCATTAAGAAGTAATTTAGAAAAAACAGCTAAAAGTATTGAAAATATTTCATTGGCTTTGAATGTCACTCGACCAATTGAAACTATGGAATCAGCTACTAAGTTAGAGGAAATATTAAAACAAGCAGCAACAAGCTTTGCTGAACGTGCTAAACCATTCTCATTACTTTCAGAAAGAGTTGTTAGAGAATATGGACAATTTGCTTTAGAAGATCCAAAAGATAAAGCAGCATTGGCTGAAAATTTATGGTTACAGTTACAAATGATTGAGTGGTACATTCAGCGAGATAGAATAGTACAAGCTGTAACCCTAGCGCGTGAATGGTTAATTTCTGTTTTGGTACTACGGTTTGATGAATCGATGTTTGATAACCATAACAGTCGAAAACCTGTGGAAGATGCCATAAATAATGCAGTTGAAAAGGGTAAATCATCACCTCGTCCCATTACTCCTAGTCGTTGCGATGATAAATTTGCAGCTTTACCACAAGCAAATGAACTTGTCACTGTTTGGAATCAAATGACTCAACTACGTAATGATATTGCTCATGTGGGTATGAATCTTGCTCCTCAACCAGCATTAAAACTGAAAGAAAAGACTGTATCACTATATCCCCTCTTACAGAAACTCGGTCAGGAACTACTACCAGAGCGAGTAAAAAATCAGTAGAAATTTAGATTAATCAAATAAGGGATTCCCAACAAATAAATTATCCCAATAAACGAACCACAGAGACACAGAGGTCAACGAATATGAGAGTTTGAGAGATTTTTGGCGTTAGATAGTTGGTGTTTTTTTATTTGGAAGTTCCTAATTGACTTACATCTGTCACCTCATCCCATATACCCCCAAAAAAACCCAATTTTCAGATATACCAACAGAGTTGACATTTAACCAACACAGACAAACCCTAACCACCACGCAACTTTCAACCAGGAGCGATCGCTCATCCCCTCATAACACTTAAACTATGGCTATGCTATGGATAGCACTATAGGTGAAATCATGACCATTGAACAAGCGGTTATAGAAAACTTACGTGAACTACCAGCAGATAAACAGCAAGAAGTGTTAGATTTCATTCAGTTTCTCAAGCACAAATCACAGCCAAAAAAACCTCGCCGTAGCTTATACGGTTTATGGAGTGATTTAGACATTGAAATTACAGAAAAAGATATTACTGAAGCCCGTCAAGAAATGTGGGGAAATTTTCCCAAGGATATACATTTATGAGCGTGGTAGTAATAGATACCCATGCTATTATTTGGTATTTCTTGCAATCCAAAAAATTATCTGCTCCTGCATTAGCCGCAATTGATAATGCCGAATTGGTTTATGTCGCTGCTATTTCTGTTGTAAAAATTATTTACTTGCAAGAAAATGTGATTCTAAAATCCATTCTATGAATATGCAAATCATCTGGTGATTAAATTAGGTGAAAAAAGAGAGAATGAAACTGTGATATTGCGATCGCACCCCATCCCATGCACCCCATTTCTACCCAAATTGCCAGATACTCCCACGCAACTTTCAACCAGGAGCGATCGCACCATTCCCAGCCCAAAACTATAAATTGCAACCACCCCTGCTTCACTGGCATTTCCACAATATAGAATAGAAAGTATGTACTATATATATTTAAAACTATGACTTTAACTAGAAACAGGCTCACCTTTGAGCAATTCCTCAACTACGACTTTCCCGAAGAAGGTCGTTATGAGCTTGTAAATGGAGAAATCATGCGGATACAGGCAACTAGAAAACATGATAATATAGCAGACTTTCTCACCAGGAAATTTGATATCGAAGTTGAAAGTCGCAATCTCAATTACAGGGTATCGGGAAGAATTACAATTAGAACTTTAACAGCAAGTGGCAAAGAACAAGGTCGTGTTCCTGATGTGAGTGTAGTAGATAAAAACCTATGGGATGCTAATTTATCGGCTTACACTGCTTTTATTGAACCGCTACAATTAGCAGTAGAAATAGTTTCCACAAATTGGGAAGATGATTATATAGATAAACTCGAAGAATATCAACGTTTAGGTATTTCTGAATATTGGATTGTTGATTATTTAGCTATTGGTAGTCGTAACTATTTGGGTAATCCCAAAGAACCAACAATTTTTGTATATGTTCTCAATCAACAAGGTATTTATCAACCCAATGCCTACCGAGGTACAGATAAAATTATATCTCCAACTTTTCCACAACTAAACCTCACTGTTAATCAGGTTTTTGCAGTATAAATACATAGCAAAGTGCTGAGTATCAACCCAGTGGCTTCAGTGCTTTGAGCAATCAACACTGTCCTAACCTATGTGACTACGGCCATAATACAAGATTTAAAAAATAGAATACTTGCAATTATAAAAATATGCCAGTTTTTTACTTACAAACAGCGAAATGCTCAGATCCCCGACTTCTTGAAGAAGTCGGGGATCTTTTTTGTGAATTACTAAGGTTTTCCTGAAACAATAGGTTCCTCGGCAATATCATCCAAGCCGATGCTGGCTAATAAATCTCTCCACTGTGTTTGCAGTGCTGCATCTTGAGGATTTTGCTGACGTAGTTCGGCCAGGGTTGTTAATGCATCATGCCAAATGCCATTTTGGGCATAGATGGCAACCTGCTGTAGTGGAGTTGCTGTTTTTAACTGCTCAATAGTTGCCTGATTTAGTTTGATGCGTTTAATTACTCCTTCAACATAAATAGGAGGAGCAGGAGGAGATTGCTTTATCTGGTCACAGTTGATAGTCAAAAACCAACGATACTGGTTTGACAAAGTTAACGGAAGAGCGTTGGTAGGTAAAGAAACACTGATCACCCCTGGTTTATCTGGTAGAGCGATCGCTTGCTGATAAATTGGATTTGATTCCTCATCTTGCAACACAAATTCTGTTGGATAAGCCAGAGCTTTGGTATATGGCACATAGAACCATAAGGTAGGATGTGCCTTTGTTGCCAATCCCCAAACATTCGTCACGGAAGGAGGTTCTTGAGTAAAGGGCACTAAAGCTGTGAGTTCGGGTTTGACCTGTGGACAAGTATCTCGCCTTGCTCCCCCCCGGACGCGTCCTCCTGGAGGGGGAGATGGTGGAGGTGAGGGCAAAGAAAAGCTGACAGTTTGAGGATTAGTCTTGATGGGTGCTGGTGTTGCTAGTCCCCAGGTTTGGTTAGTTAAAAATCCTGTGTAGCTAAGAGCTAACACTAAAAATAGTTTTATCGGTTGTGAAATTGAATTCATCATAATTTCTCAGGTTAATATTTATTGCTTGTTGAATCTTGATGTCACGCCTACTGTTGCCACCAATGACAAAGCTGCGGGCACAAACGGTACCCAAAAACCCCAAATTAAAAGACTTAAGCAGAGTAAATACAAAACCCCAAAAGTAATACCAACTCCCAAGGACAATCTGGGAAGTAAACGCCACTGCCAAGCAAGTACACCTCCGACCACAGACCAACTCCAAATCCACATCACCTCAACCCACGGTGACCAAACCTGCATTAATGGTCGCCCATCCAAGACGGCACTAAGAATTTGGCTCACCATATGAGCGTGTACCAATACTCCTGGCATTTGCTCATCTAACCTAGTTCCATAAGGTGTCGCCCAGTAATCTGGAAAATCTCCCTTTGCTACGACACCAATCAGCACAATTCGGTTTTTAATGGCTCCGGGATTGATGGGATTAGATAAAAGTTGAGTGAGTGACACTTGTTCGGCAATATTCTTCGAGGAACGGTAGTTAAGCAAGACTTGACCTCCATTAGCATCAATGCCTTGATAACCACCAGCACGAGTTGAAAGGCGACCAAAAACAGTCTGATCTAATTGCAAATTATTTTGAGAAGTAAACTTTGGTTGCATTCCCAAGGAGGATAGATAACGGAATGCCAGTTGCGAACTCAGTGCATAGGCAGCAGAACACAAAGATGCTGTCTCCTGGTTCATATATAAAAGATGCCGACGCACAACTCCATCAGGATCATGAACAAAATCACTGAATCCCAAGCGTTCTGGGGGAATTTCTGGTGGTGGTTCAATGCCTTTGGTACTAGCTGTGATATCACTACCCTTACAAACCCCAATCAAGTTATCAGTTTCTTGAAGACGAGAGATTAAATCTGGCTGTTCGGCAGGAAAATCACGATAGATATCTAAACCTATGGCCAGGGGTTGGTACTGTTGGAGTTTTACTAATAATTTATTCAGAGATATTTCCGAGAGCGAAGTTCCTTTTAACGACTCATGATTACGTCGTTGATTGGCCAAATCTGTATCATCAATTGTCACTACCAGTAGGCGATGATCAGTTCCTTCATCAGGACGCGATCGCATCATCTGGTCATAAGCTTGTAGCTCGATATTTTGGAGCATTCCTAAAAATTTTATCCCACAAACTAAGGCAGTAATTGCCAGGCTAGATAACAAAGCCACTGGCAATCCAGGTTTGCGGAACAGAGATGAACTGGGAATGTCTGGCTGCTGGGTGCGGATTAACTCTTGCCAAGTGAGTGGTATTTGTGCTGGATTTTGGCAAATGATTGGTAGCCAAGTTGCACAAGGAAATTGATCCTCGATACCTTGCAACCGTTCTCGCGCTTGTCGCACTGCTTGGTATAAAGATTTACCATTGGCAAATCCTGCTAAAAAATACTTTAAAAATTCCTTGGCTACCTGGTCTGGGACAGGTTCGCGCATGACGATAATCTGAGGAATATGCAAATCTGCTAATTCTCGCGCCAAACCCAATCCATCACAAGAGTTGAAAATTGCCAATTGTAAGCCCCGTTCAATGGCTTGTTTCAAAGCATACTTTAACTCGCTGATGCTGAGGCTATCGGTTTTATTCAAGTAGATGCGCCCACAACCATCATGTCCTTGACTAGAACTGTGCCCAGCAAAAAACAGAATATCCCAGTTTTTTCCCCAAAGATGGTCGGTTAATTCCTGCCGTTGTGGTTCTACTATGAAGCTGACATCGGCATTAGGGCACTCTTGTAATAGAGCTTGATCCGCCTGGGTGTCAATCCCCTGACTATTACCCACAATTGCTAAAATATTTACCACTGGGTTGGGGTTACGTAGTTTGAGAACGCGATCGTACGTTGGTGATGCAAGTGCGATTTCCGCCTTGGGGTAGCGTTCTAATAAGTCCCACAGATGCCAGGGTAATCTCTGTAATTGGTTATTTTCTGATTGTAAAATTACGCGTATTTCGTCTGTAGCCAACAATTTTTCTAGCCATTTCTCCCGCAGGGGGCGAAACTCTTCGGCTTGTAGCCAGCTGTTAAAACGTGCCCGCAAAATATGGGACATATTGTGGCAGTCTTGGGTGATTGACACATTCGTCACTTGGATTTTGTCAGCATCCAAACGATAACGATTGCCTAACTGTAAATAACTAGATTGCCAACGGTGATAGTAAAGTGGCATTTCTGGTGATGGTGGCAGTTTCCCCGTGATTTCTGTAGCCGGGCGATCGCTTTCTTCACCTATCTGGAGAGTGACAGTAAACCCCTGGTCAAAACTACCGTCTCCGAATTTCAAAACCACTAATTTAGCCATGACTTTTGAGACTGGTATTACTGACAAAGATGGAAAATTGGCGGATTTTAAATGACAAAGTTTTCTGTAATACTCATATTAGCTAATGATACCTGAACGCTGAACTGCTCTTGGATTTCGCCTTTAAATTGTAGTTGTATATAATTGTCAGCACTCCTGGCAGAAGCTCCGAGGAACACTGCTCCCGATTGATCTAAAACTCTCAGTTGTACTCCCGTCGGCAGGTAAATTTGATTACCTGTAGAGTGTAACTGTAAGCGAATACTGGTTTTTTGGTTAGCTTCTGGGTTAATTTCTACAATTAACATTACGGGTTTTTTCACTATTTGGATACCCAAATCAATCAGTTTTGCCCGTCTAGTCACTGTTTCGGCTTGGTCTTGAGAGGTTTCGTCAGTCATCACCGGACTACGAAAGGCATAAGCTGGTCTAGATTCTAGTGAGTTCCGTAAAGATTCCAAAGTTTGCCAGCCAGCTTCACATTGATCAACAACCCACTGACTCAAATTCACCAGAGTCTTAATTGGGGAAGTTTTGAGTTGCGCCAAACAATCAATTAATGCTTCTGGGGGTTGGAGTTGACTTAAAGGCAATATTTCAGTGGTGACACTTTGGATAAATCCTAGCAGCTTTGCTTCCTGGAGCGACTCATCAACTTGTACCACCACATAACCCACTCGTTCTTGCCAAGTTTCTGGTGGAATTATACATACCTGTTGATCCACAGTCACAGGACGACATTCCAAACGACCAACTGAGGAGATTTCCAAATCAGCCACGTTGGCGCACAGCTGCATAATTGGGTTCCAACTATCACTGATGTTCAAATCAGTAGGAATTTCCATCATCTGCAAGTAGTCATTAACTACTGACACCGCTAAAGTATTCAGCCGGACTTGCGCTGCTTTTTCGGGAGTTGGCTGTTGGTTGGCAAATAACTGGGCCGTGGTGCGAGCTGCTTGGGAGATCGGTAAAGGTAATGCGAAATCCTCTAGCCTATCGGTGATGTTATTCATAATTCAATCCCCATTAATCAATGCTGCTGTACACATATCACCTGGATTTACTAAATTTATGCCAAAAAATAGGGAACTGATTCATATTTTTGCACCAGGCGATTGCATAAAGGCAAATTAAATGAGACGTTTTTGTAAAGCCACAACCACAGCCTGAGTGCGATCGCTCACTGCTAATTTATGTAAAATGGCATGGACATGCACCCTCACAGTACCAGGGGTAATGTAAAGTGCTAGGGCAATTTCTTGATTAGTTTTTCCGGCTGCTAACAGCGATAAAATTTCTTGTTCACGCTGAGTCAGAGGATTGGCAGGTTTGGAGATATTTGCTGAATGCGGCTCAGAGGCAAAAGTAGACCGAATTTCTTGTGTTGCTGTTTCATCCCACCAAGATGCTCCCGCAGCCACAGAACGCAGTGCTAATACTAATTTTTCCGCAGCAATTCCTTTGAGGCAATAACCTTGCGCGCCTGCGGCAATTAACCGCGCAATCAAAGTTTTTTGGGAGTGGGAAGTTAAAACTAAAATTGGCAAATGAGGATTTTGCTGCTTAATTTGTTTACAAGCTTCAAGTCCGCCAATTCCTGGTAATCCCACATCTAGCAGCACTACATCTAAAGGATGTTGGTTAACTAACTCAATCGCTGTTTCACCATCTTCAGCCTCAGCAACAATCTCTAACCCACTCTCTTCTTGCAATCGCACACGCAAGCCTAAACGAAAGAGTTCATCATCCTCAACTAGGAGAATTTTCATGGAGGTAGACAGCATCTCACGGAGTTAGAGAGGACTGAAACGGGTAGACTGGGAGCTTGAAAGCAAACATAGCTCCCATGGGTATTCTGTTCTCTGCCCAGATTATACCGCCGTGGGCTGCAATAATTTGGCGAGATAAATAAAGTCCCAATCCTGAGCCTTTGGTTTGGCGTTGGCTGTGTCCCTGATAGAAGCGCTCAAATAAATGGGAAAACTCTTCTGGCTGGATACCTGCACCTGCATCCAAAATTTTCACAACCTGATAGGAAGGTTGCGACTCTAACACAACTTCTACACGGCCATTGCGTCGGCAATGATTGATCGCATTTACGAGAAGATTGATCAAGACTCGTTGCAGTTGTAAGGCATCACCTTTCACCCACAAAGATTGCCGCCAATCAGAGTTACCATAGTTAAGTGACAGATAAACGCGTCGGCTAGCCGCTAACTCACTCAGGGTAGCTGCTGCTTCCTCTGCCAAGATAGCTAAATCTACAGGTGCTAAGTTCAGTTCTAAGCCTTCAGTATCATTACGATAAATATCTAATAATGTTTGTAACAATTGTAGTGAAGTTTGATGACTACGTGCCATTGTAGCTAAAACTTTTTGTTGTGCTGGCAATACAGGGCCAAATTTTTCGGCTTCAAAAGCTTTGAGAGTTTCAATTGCTCCCAATAACGGCGTTTTCAAATCGTGGGTGAGTGTGGAGGCAAAATCTTCTCGGACTTTGACTAATTCTTCTTGTGCTTCTAACTTGGCACGAGTTAAGGCGATCGCATCTTCAGAACGACGCAGGCGATCGCTCAATCCACCTGTGACAATCAATGCCATCACCGCGATCGTTCTACTAGCAATTGTCGAGACCTTCATCACTTCACCTCCTGGGACGACAAGATTCAACATGGTTAAACACACAGCCGCGAGGGTAGCTTGAAAAGTCGCACGCCTTCCCAACCAGGAATTTGTTAATAAAATCGGGCCTGTGTAGAGATACCCAAAAACGTAGGGAATTGGCGTAGAAAACTCTAGAACTATCACAAATATATATAAGCTAGCAATAATTAAATGTTTGCCTAAACGTGATTCTTTATGAAAATATTGACCTATGAAATGTCCCATTCAAAGAATAAATATGATTAACTAAATATCCAGTTTTTAGTTCATATTGAGTGCTAAATTACTCAAAATAATACAAAAGCCCCATATAAATTATTTTATGTTGTTTTCTCTCTGCATGTAATTCTTTACAGCGTTTATCTCAAAATAAACAACTTTCTAAACACTCTAAACACTTTTCTATATATGGATATAGAAAAATAAACTCGGTTTTATATCCTTCTATTACTTGTTTTAATTAAAAAATTCATCAATCATATGAATTATTACAGTTTATCAAACAAATTTTGTTTTTTTATAAATTACATAAATGCTGCTATGGCATCAAGTTTAATAAGTGCAAACATTACAAGTAATAGCTGTTATTGTGGCATTCCTTTAAATAGCTTAAAGTTGCCAGAAAAATGCTTTGTCATAGGTCTAATTAGAGATAACCAAGTTATCCTAGCAAGTACTGAACCTACTATTTGGTATGGAGATGTTATCTTGACTGTTGCTTTAAGTACGACTTTAGTACCTATGCTAAAACTTGTCATTAATAAAACCCATCCAGTTCACTACTCATCCCAAGAATGTTTAATTAACAATTCAAAATAATCTGTCGGGAGATTTTTTAATTCATGTTACAAGGATGGATACAGATTGCTTTGACTTTACTGATAATCATCGCCACAACTCCCTTCCTAGGGAAATACATGGCACGTGTTTTCATGGGAGAACCAACACTATTTGATCCGCTACTTAATCCTTTAGAAAGAGTAATTTATATCTTTAGTGGGATGCATTCCCAAGAAAATATGACAGGCTGGCAATATGCCAAAGCATTGCTATATAGCAATCTTATCATGGGGATTTTGGTGTACTTAATCTTGATGTTCCAAGGATGGTTGCCACTAAATCCCACAGGATTGGATGCGCCTAATTGGGATTTAGGACTGCATACTGTTATTTCTTTTGTCACTAACACCAACCAACAGCATTACTCTGGTGAAACAACCTTGAGTTATGCCAGTAAAATCTTCGCTCTGGGTTTTTTAATGTTTACCTCAGCCGCGACTGGTTTAGCAGTAGGCATAGCTTTTATCCGTGGTATAACTGGCAGACTATTAGGCAACTTTTACACTGACCTCATCAAATCAATCACCCGGATTTTATTGCCGATATCAATAGTTGGTGGATTATTGTTGCTATTAGCGGGTGTACCAGAAACCTTAGCAGGGCCAGCAACAGTAACAACTCTCGATGGTGCAACTCAAGTAATTGCTCGTGGCCCAGTCGCTCACTACGAAATTATCAAAGAACTGGGAGAAAACGGTGGTGGCTTCTTTGGTGTTAACTCAGCGCACCCTTTAGAAAATCCCAATGGCTTCTCTAACTTGTTAGAGCTTTGGGCAATGATTGCCATCCCCTCATCACTAATTTATACCTACGGTGTGTTTACTAATAACCGTAAGCAAGCGTTATTAATATTTTGGATGGTGTTGATAATTTTTGTCTTCTTAGTAGGGATTGCCGCAGTAGGCGAGTTTCAAGGCAACCCCCTAATTAATCCCCTCTTAGGAGAACAGCAACCCAACTTAGAAGGAAAAGAAGTGCGATTTGGTTGGGCACAAACAGCACTTTGGGCAGTTATGACCACAGCGACAATGTGCGGTGCTGTCAACGGAATGCACGATTCCTTAATGCCTCCTGGCGGATTTGCCACGCTGTTTAATATGTTCTTACAAATCATTTGGGGAGGTCAGGGAATCGGCACCGCTTACTTATTTATCTACTTAATTTTGGCAGTCTTCCTGACTGGCTTAATGGTAGGAAGAACACCAGAATTTTTAGGACGCAAAATCGAGAAAAAAGAAATCGTTTTAGCCAGCGTCGTCTTATTAGTTCACCCCTTTGCCATTCTCATTCCCTGGGCAATTACATTTGGTTTTCCTGATACCCTCTCAGGTATTACCAACCCAGGTTTTCATGGCGTTTCCCAGGTAATTTACGAATACGCTTCCGCCGCAGCTAACAACGGTTCGGGTTTTGAAGGATTAAATGATAACACCCTGTGGTGGAACCTCAGCACTAGTCTCAGCATTTTAGCAGGACGTTACATCCCGATAATTGCACTGCTACTTTTAGCAGATAGCATGTCTCGCAAACAAGCAGTACCCATCACCACCGGCACCCTCAGAACCGACACCAGACTCTTCACAGCAGTTACAAGCGGTGTAATTTTAATCCTTGGTGCCCTCACTTTCCTCCCCGCACTAGTATTAGGCCCCATAGCAGAAGCATTCCAACTTGCAAGTTCGTAGTAAGGACTAAAGTCCTTATTTTCTCAGCACTAAAGTGCTGACTACAAACCCTCAAAAGCTAGTAAAGACATAACTTCCCCAATCCTCATCAAGACAATGCAAACAACCACAAAACCGCGAAAAAAACGCAAACATCAACGTCAAATCAAACCAACCGGACTCTACACCAAAGCATTTAAACAAGCATTCATCAAACTGCACCCACGTAACATGATTAAAAATCCAGTCATGTTCGTAGTCTGGTTAGGTACAATCATCACCGCACTCATCACAATTGCACCAAACTTATTCGGCCCCACGCCAGGGGAAAATCCGCGATTATTCAACGGACTTATCACCCTGATTTTGTTCTCAACCGTTCTCTTTGCCAACTTTGCCGAAGCCGTAGCCGAAGGACGAGGTAAAGCTCAAGCAGATGCCTTGCGGTCTGCAAAATCCGATGCCAAAGCCAAAAAACTCCTCCCCGATGGTTCTATTCAAGAAGTGAATTCCACAGCCTTACGTCGTGGCGACACAATCAAAGTCACATCTGGTGATATCATCGCTGCTGATGGCGAGGTAATTAAAGGTGTAGCCTCCGTTGATGAATCGGCAATTACAGGTGAATCAGCACCAGTCTTAAAAGAACCTGGTTCAGATATTGCTAGTTCAGTCACCGGAGGAACGCGTATTGTTTCCGATGAACTCATCATTCGAGTCACCACCGACCCCGGACAAGGCTTTCTTGACCGGATGATTGGTTTAGTAGAAGGCGCTTCCCGCAGCAAAACACCCAATGAAATCGCTTTAACAGTATTGCTGGCAGTTCTCACCCAGGTATTTTTGGTTGTGATTGCCACACTACCTACAGTGTCAGTCTATGTCAACTCACCTCTGAGTATTGCTGTACTCATCGCCTTACTAGTAGCACTAATTCCCACCACCATCGGCGGATTATTAAGCGCTATTGGCATTGCCGGGATGGATAGAGTTGCCCAGTTTAATGTCATTGCTACTTCTGGAAGGGCAGTGGAAGCCTGTGGAGATATCAACACCCTCATTTTAGATAAAACAGGTACGATTACCTTAGGAAACCGCTTGGCAGAAGAATTTATTCCCGTCAACGGTCATACAATGGTAGATGTCGCGCAAGTTGCCCTAGCATCGAGTGTGTTTGACGAAACACCAGAAGGCAAATCAATTGTCAAACTCGCAGAGAAATTAGGGGCAAAATTAGATTTTGATACTAAACAAGCAGAAGGTATTGAATTTTCTGCCAAAACTCGGATGAGTGGGACTGACTTATCTAATGAGGTGGAAATTCGTAAAGGTGCAGTAGATGCCATTAAAGGATTTGTCCGTTCTCGCCAAGGAAAATTAACGCCGGAACTTGATATCACTTTTGAACGAATTTCTCGATTAGGTGGTACTCCATTAGCACTCTGTAAAAACAATGAGATATACGGTGTAATTTATCTTAAAGACATCATTAAACCAGGAATTCGCGAACGGTTTGATCAAATGCGACGTATGGGAATTAAAACCATCATGCTGACAGGAGATAACCGTATTACAGCATCTGTAATTGCCCAAGAAGCCGGAGTTGATGACTTTATTGCTGAGGCTACACCTGAAGACAAAATAGCAGTCATTCAAACTGAACAAGCTCAAGGTAAGCTCGTCGCCATGACAGGAGATGGCACCAACGATGCCCCAGCTTTAGCTCAAGCAAATGTAGGTGTGGCAATGAATACAGGTACTCAAGCAGCCAAAGAAGCTGCTAACATGGTAGACCTAGATTCCGACCCAACCAAGTTAATTGATATCGTCACCATTGGTAAACAATTGCTAATTACTCGTGGCGCATTGACAACTTTTTCTATTGCCAACGACATCGCTAAATACTTTGCCATTCTCCCAGCTATCTTCGCCGGAATTGGTGTTGGTGCTCTTAATATTATGGGTCTAACTAGTACTCAATCAGCAGTTTTATCAGCCTTAATTTACAACGCCTTAATCATTCCTGCACTTATTCCCCTAGCACTAACTGGCGTAAAATTTCGACCACTAACCGCAAACCAACTCCTACAACGCAATATATTTATCTATGGATTTGGCGGTGTTATTGTTCCTTTTATTGCCATCAAAATTATTGACGTTTTAATTACAATTATAGGACTAGCTTAATCAAACACTTTGCGTTTCTATCATGAAAAATTTATCTCTATCTTTATTTTTTATACTTTGCGTAAACGTGTTATTAGCACAAGCCGTATACGCAGCTACACCTGACGAAATATCACGGGCTGCATCTTACGCCATTGCTCTTTTAGGACTCGCAACTCTGAGCGTGAGCATTTATTTATTCGTGGTGATTTTTCAACCGGAGAAATTTTAATGAGCCAATTTACTCAAGCCATTCGTTCCACCTTAGCTTTGTGGATACTAACAGCCTTTCTTTATCCATTATTCATGCTCCTTTGTGGGCAAATAGCATTTCCCTTCCATGCTAACGGGAGCTTAATCACCAACAATCAAGGTGCAGTCATCGGTTCAGCATTAATTGGTCAACCTTTTGCCAGCGATCGCTATTTCTGGAGTCGCCCTAGTACTATTGATTACAGTACCAGGAAAGCAGTCGCTACCACAGGTGAGTCAGGAGCCAGCAACCTAGCACCTAGTAACCCCGCACTTCGCGAACGTATTCAAGGGGAAGTTACAAGGTTGCAACAAGCCAATATTCAGCCAACTGCTGACTTAGTGTATACCTCTGGCTCTGGTTTAGATCCACACATTAGCCTTGAGTCCGCTCAAGCTCAAATATCGCGAATTGCTAACGTCCGCAATCTAAATACTCAACAAATTCAAACTCTGATATCTCAAAACATCGAAGGCCGATTTCTGGGTATATTCGGTGAACCTGGAGTTAATGTTCTCAAGCTAAATTTGGCTTTGGACGCTTTATGATTCATTCCCACAACACCTTCCCCAATAGTTCTTATATTCGTCCTCACAGACGCGGGAAACATAAAATTTTTATTGGTATGGCTCCCGGTGTCGGTAAAACTTACAAAATGTTAGAAGAAGCACATCAACTTAAAGAAGACGGAATTGATGTGGTTATTGGTATGTTAGAAACTCATGGACGCCAAGAAACAGCCATGAAAGCTGCTGGACTAGAGGTAGTTCCCCGCAAAGCTTTTATTCACCAAAATATTACTCTTCCAGAAATGGACACAGATGCAATTTTGCAGCGCTCTCCCCAACTGGTTTTAGTAGATGAACTTGCTCATACCAACATTCCTGGTTCCCTACGACAAAAACGCTATCAGGACGTAGAAGTAATTTTAGCAGCCGGAATTGATGTTTATTCCACTGTCAATATTCAACATTTGGAAAGCTTGAATGACCTAGTAGCCAGAATTACAGGTGTCGTAGTGCGAGAGCGGATTCCTGATTACCTACTAGATGAAGCTGATGCTGTTGTTGTCATTGACGTTACTCCAGAAACTTTAGAAGAACGTTTGCGAGAAGGCAAAATTTACGCCCCTGAAAAAATTGAGCAATCCCTGAAAAACTTCTTTCAGCATCGTAATCTCATAGCTTTAAGGGAACTAGCATTAAGAGAAGTAGCAGATACAGTTGAGGAAGAAGCAAACACTTCTAACTTTGTCGGACAACATTGTAATATTCACGAACGAGTTTTAGTATGTGTATCTACTTATCCTGATTCTGTGCAACTGTTACGTCGAGGCGCACGTATTGCCAATTATATGAATGCACAACTGTATGCTGTGTTTGTTGCTAATCCTGAACGATTCCTCACTAAAGAAGAAAGTTTACATATCGATACATGCAAAAAATTATGTCAGGAGTTTGGCGGAGAATTTTTACACGTCAAAAGCCAAAATATTGCCAAAGAAATTGCTCAAGTTGCCGCAGACTATCACATCACTCAAATTATTATTGGTGAAAGTCAGCAGCCGCAATGGAAAAGATTTTTTACAAGGTCTTTTACTCAACAACTCATAGATTTAATTAGAGATAAAAATATAGATTTACATATAATTTCTACTAAGAAATAATTACAATTATTTTATTGCTTATGTAATCCATAAATTCTTCATCGAAGCTGTTTCTCACTTTCGAGTAAAGATAATTTATAAATCCCAAGTAATCAATTATTGTTTGCTTGGGATTTCTTGTTTACTAAAAAGGTTTTGAGGCTAACGCCTAAATAGAAATGAATCAATTGATTTGTCTACTCACTGAGTGGCATGTATCTGAATGGCTACGCCACGTTTTAGTGAATCAATTGATTTATCCACTCGCTGAGTGGCATGTATCTGAATCCCGCTATGCGGAGCTTCATTGAAGTTAAGTAAAATGGTTCTTCATTATTATGCAAAAAATCAAAGAATTGACTTTTGTTATTATCGTTGTCTTGCTGATTGGTGGTTCTTTAGGACTAGCTTACATCGATAAAGATTACCGTTCAGTATTTGCTGACATTGTGAAACTGAGCCTTGGTGGTTATGTCGGTTGGGTTACTTCTGCCCGGCAGAATGATCAAAATACTAAGAAATAAATACCAATGTTTCTACATTCTTGAATGCATTTAAAGCATTGGTATCACTTGATTTGGTCTCTTACTACTTGTCTCAGGTATCACTCATTATTTTAAATCTCTGTAACTTGCGTTCCCATTTGACAAATAAGCTTCGCTTATCAACCTCATCTATCTCTTCTCTGTCGCCAATGAGGTCTTGGTTTTCCTCCTCCAATTCTCGCATATAGTGTCTGAGTATACCTCCAACAGCGATCGCTCTAGTTTGATGCATCTGACGGGTTAACTCTAGAAACCATTCTTTACCTGATACTAAATCTGACTCTTTCACCTGATACTTGAGGATTTCCGGGATTAGCTGCTTGGGGTCGTGATGCTTGGCGATCGCGCTAACATGAAGAACAGGCTGATAATCTATCCGTAAGCACTTTTGCCACAACGCCACCCACTTAGTATGAGAAATATAGCCATGACTGAAATACGAAGGCTGTACCATAGCCAAAATATGCAGATGAGGGTGCGCTGATATTCCGTCTTTACCCTTAGTCACTTCTATCGATTTAATCCATCCCTTTGCAGGCCAGGCTTTTAATTCAGTCAATCGCTTAAAAGCTTTGTTTATCTCATCCAAGCTTTCCCTGAGTTGCTTAATTTGACAATTCTTAACGGTGAGGGTGATAAATAGCCAACGATACTTGGGGTAATCTGCAACAACCTGTGGGATAGTTTTATAGGCTCTAGCTTTCCACATGAGCGCTCTCCTCCACTGACAAACCGGACAATGGCGCACTCTACAAAATCGCGCATTTGACAGTTTTAACTCGAAAATACCTTCTGTTTCTTCAGGGACTAAGCGAAATTCCAGCAACTCGGAACACATTCTCATCCGCCAAGCATACTCTAAAAAGTTATCCTCCCCAGATGTTGCATAATAGTAAGCAATTTGATCAACATTGGCTCGGTGTTTGTCCCAAATTTTACCTGTAGGAGCAATCTCGGCTAAACTCGGTACATCTTGACCTTTTGAGTACTTTTTTGGCGATAAATCAACAGGAATGAAATTTCCGTGTAAAGCTGGAGTAGACACAAAATACCCTTGTGTGTTTGGTACGAAAGCCCAAACAAACTTAACACTAATTTATCAGTAGGATGACGTAAATAATTAAAGGTTTGTAGTGAGGACTTTAGTCCTCTCTTCTCTACGAGAGGCTGCGCCCAAAGCACAGCCATGCCCGCAGGGCTTTACGAGACGTTGCGCGGTAAGCGCAGCCATTCCCGCAGGGCTTTAGCAAAAATGGCTAAAGCCATTACTACGAGCTTATTTCACTATATTCACAATCCCAGATTTTTTGAAATAAATTTCATCAGAGATAATTGAAGTTTTACCAAAGAGGTAAAGACTTTTTCGCCTCTCCCATACACCGTGCCACAATCACAACCAATTACCAATTAACACATAGGTAGACCAAAAGCTTGGTGCCCTGTAATTAGGATGTTGTAGTAGTTGGAGTTGAGCATGGCGCAATGCTGCGGCTTTGGTGACATTACCTTTCTGAAGTTCTCGATAGAAATCACCAACAAACAAGGCTGTAGATTCATCATCAATCTGCCACAAAGAAGCCAAGGTACTACGTGCCCCTGCTCGTACTGCTGCTCCCGCTAGCCCCAGGGCTGCACGGTTGTCTCCTGTTGCTGTTTGGCAAGCACTCAAAACTAATAGTTCTACAGCTTGCAGTTGAGTATCATCCCGACTGCGAAGCAGACTATCAAATTGTGTAACATTGATCGCGCCATCGGCAGCCAAGATAAAGGTTTTCTCAGCGCTAGAACTAAACTGACCATGAGTTGCCAGATGCACTACATTGAATGAAGTAGCATTCACATGCTTTTCCAGTGCCTTGCGGGTGAACTGCTGATCTAGCAGACTGGTGATTGAGACTCCAGCCCTGGCAATGGAATTAACTTCAGACTTGATGGCAGGCAAGGGTGAAAAATTGGGGAAATCATCTGGTGGCTGAGTTAGCCCGGCAGTTAAAGCTTTGAGTTTTTGTGGTAGTAGGGGTTTGGGGTTTTGGAGTTGCAGACCGACGCTGAGGGCGATCGCATATTTTTCAATTAAGTATTTTTGCCCATCGTAGAGTGCAGCCATGGGTAAATTACGTAACGCTCCATCTAGGACAAATACTAAGGTATTCACTTTACTGGCTGACAATTCCGACTCAATGGGTTGAATCAGCCAGTTGTAAACTTGTTGTGATTGGGTTTTGATGGCGTTGGTAGCAGCAGGATTAACCAGATGATTTCGCAGTTTTGTTAAAACTTGATCTACTTCTGTTTGATTAATGTTGGTACTGTAATGCTGTAGAGGTTTATGGGGAATTTTGACAATTACCTGGATTTGTTCGGGGAGAATAATTGGGTAAAGGATGGCAGCAGTTGTATTATCTTGTTCTACTACTTGATCTATAGATACTGTATTACCTTGTAGACAAGCTTCTCGAAAGAAGTTATCTAATTCTGCCAATTGTAATGCCTCAATTCTGTGCCGGGCTTTATCTAAAGTTTTTTCATCCAGTTTTCCTGCTTGAGAGTGTAGTAGTAAATCTACTGATTGGCGATATATTGGTTCGACACTATCCCGAAAATTGAATTGCACATTTTGATTAACTGCTACTAAGTCACTGCGGAGAGATTTGAGAGTTGCCGTAGCAGCATCATAAGCGGCGATCGCGCCCTTTATGTCTTTTTGTACCCAAAGTAATCTACCTAACTGCCACTCCGAGCGATAAGCAATTTCCAGGGCGTTATTCGCCTGAGCTAAACTTAATGCCTGCTGGGTCAGCTTTTGCGCCTCTGACCACTGCTGAGTTTGCTCGTACAAACTACCCAAACTCAAAAGTGCATGAGCTTCTGCTTGCTGGTCGCCCAAACTACGCGATTGTTGGACGGAAGTGGCGAGTAATTTTGCTAAATCTTGAGTACTCAGCACTCGGTACTCAGCACGGGCTAAACGCCCCGCTTCCGCTAACAGCACTTTCATCAGACTTTGTGCAAAGTTAATCTGGGCGTAAATTGCACCACGGCTGGGGGGTAGCTCTTTGAGTTGGGATTGAATTGAAGGTAGTAAAGTTGCAACTTCTGCTAGTTTTCGATCTTCAATGAGCAAACTGAGGTGATTGAGTTGCGCTTGGACTTTTGTTAGGGGCGAGGAGGATAGTTGAACTGTTTGTTCATAGTAAGTGATTGCCTGTTGTTTTTGCTGCTGTGCTAAAGCGTTGTTCCCTAAACTCAACAGGCTGGCTCCGATGTCGGTACTGGATTGTAGGCGTTGAGCAATATCTAAACTTTCTTTGAGGGCAACTTGGGATTTTTCACGATTCCCCGCTACTAAAAGGGCATCACCGAGCGATCGCAATCCTACTGCTTTTTCTAGGGAGTCTGGTTGAGATTTTAATTGCTCAGTTGCCGCTTCGAGGATTTCTACAGCCCGACGGTAAAATCCTTGAGTCCGCCACGCCTGTGCTTGATTGATGTGCGATCGCACTACGCCATTTTGATTTTTTACTTGCTGGTAAATTTCTGCTGTCTGCTGCCATGTTTTTAAAGCTGCTTGTGTCTGTCCTGTAGCTAGTTGCAGACGACCTTGAATATCTAACGATTGAGCAAGTATTGTCAGATGTGGGTTTTTTTCCTGTCCTCTCAACAAATTCAAGCTGTCTGTAATTGCCTGTTGTGCCTCAGTCCAAGCACCTAGTTGTTGATAAGCTAGGGATAAATTGCTCAAGGTTGTAGCTTGTCTCAGGTGATCTCCCTGTTGCTGGTATTCCTGTGCTGCTTGCTGTAATATCTGTACTGCTTCCGCAAACCGCCCGGCATCGTATAAGGTTTTACCTTGTTGCAAATGGGATGCTGGGGCAGAATTGACAGCAGCGATCGCTGGAGATGATTCGTTAAGGGCGATCGGCATGTTTGCCAGCACGGGTGAACTCAGGATACACAGTAAAGCTATCAGGAAGTACAAAGGCAAAAACGTCTTACCTTTTTTCTTTCGGTTTCTCACTCCAGAATTTGGACAACAAACCCTAGTTGCTTTAGTCATGGATCTACAACAAGCCCTCCAACTCAGCAAATTTACGTAAACGTGGTAGGCACTGACGCTGATAAAAACTGCTTAAAGTCGGAATTGGCAGCCCAAATTCTATGGATAAATCTTTCCAGCTAACTTCTGGGGGTAGGCGTTTGAGGATTAACACCTGACAATTCACCTCTGGGTGTCCTTTAATGCAAGTACTACGTAGTTCTCCATCTGAGTCTGTCTTAGCCCATATTTCCAAGTTTTCTAAAATGGGAGGTGCTTGGGGATTAGCTGGCAAATTATCTACTGGATCAATGGTTTCGCTACTTTCACCCGACTTAAACTGATGCAGCTTGACAGAAACGGTTGTAGCTTGTGTTTTTTGCTGGTCTAGATAAAAATCTTGTAGTCTACGTTTTAGATAAGCATTCAACCAAGTTATGACACTGCCATAGCTAGAATCGTAAGTTTGACCTGTCAAACCATCACAAACGTTGCGGCAGAAATACAACCAAGTTTGTTGCAGTGCATCTTGATAGTAAGGAGTACTTTCCCGCCAAAGTCTACTGGCAGTTAGGCGAATAATTTGTGTCAGCAGCTTTTGACGCTGAGGGCTTCCAGGTGGGTGTCCACAGGCTTGGGCAACTAAGTTACGTAGTTGGGCATCGAATTCAACCATGACGATTTGGGACTGGGCGAAGAAAGCAATGATATCTTGGTATTTTGCATGAAATCAAGGTCTAGAAAAATACCTTGTGTCGTGATATTGTCTCATGTTTAATTTCCCCAACCCCAAATTTTTATTAAACTGTAATTGGACTATAAATTTAGCCAAGATTCAGAAATTTTGCCACCAAGAATTGGTCAAATTACCCATATTTAACTTCATTTTTTGGCGAATGTCTTGGATCTTCCAGTTCGTTAGCTTGGCTAGAGTCTGGGCTTCTTGTTCAAAACGCTTGGGTAAAGACCGTTGGTATTCTCTGCCTGACTGACAATTCAGATCACCTGTAAACGGATGTTGTAAGATATAACGCCCCTGAAATGACTGGCGATTAGAAGTTTCTTGAAAAATTGGATCTTCTGGGAATTTATCACGGGTGTAACGGATATGCAGACGAGTAATGAAAACATTGCTAGTAGGAAATGGCCGACGAAAGCCAGGGGAATTTGGCATACTTGCTGAATTATCATCAAGCCAAAATACGCCTGCTTGCTGCATTTCTTCTCGGTTCAAGGGGTCGGCGGAACAGGGGTCACAATTACCCATATCCCAGGCATATTCTAGAAAGGCGACTTTCTTATCTTCTTTTGTATAAGAAGTTTGAAACATGGACTTGTAGAAATTGCTAAATTCATCTTTTATAAATATAGGAATGTTGGCATTAGTAGGAATTTTCACTGTGCGGTAGTTGGTGATTTCTGCCTGACCTTTGGGCGAGAGAATGTAGACAATCAAATCCTGTTCAGAGGTGGCATTAATCATCCCCAAACGAATTGGCAACATGAATTTGGGTGACTGATAAGAAATTTGCAGAGGACGGAGGAATTGATAACCTGATTGCTCAAATTTATCTAAGTTGACTTTGGCAACAAAGAATTTCATTGAAGAGCGAATATAAGGCTTAAGTAATTGTTTTGCTCCTCGCGGAATTTTATAGCCATTGCGGTTGAGCCAAGTTTCTAAACCACCAGATTCTTTAGCACTCAGAATCACAATGTCGTATTCACCAACATTAAAACGTGCCTCCACCGTGACACCCAAGTTAGCATCACTGTCTCTCCTACTCCCAGCCGATCTTGCTGTTGGACTAGGTGCTGCTTGAGGCATGATAGATTCGTAAACTGCTGGGGCACAAGGATCTGCATCGAAATACTCTACTAATCGCGGCGCACTAAAAGCATCCAGGCGCTCAATTATTTTGGGTTGAGCAACACGAACTTGCTCTTTTTGCAATATTGTGGGTACAGGTACTACCATGGCAAAATCTTTAACTTCACCTTGGAAGTCGTTAGCCGTTGTCAAGATGGTGCGATCGCTATTTCGTGCAATTATCACCTGAGAAGCTTTGTTATATAATTTGGCATCAGCTTTGGCAACATAAAATCCACAGAATGCCCAAGCTGCTGGTGCAAAGCACAACACAGATATAACTACTACGAGTAAAGGCATGAACAATTGAAATCGCTTCATTTTTTATACCTTATTATTTAAGTACTGATTAAAGAGTTATCCCCCTGCTTCCCCAACCAGGCAAATCGTGGGGCTGACCAAAGAACATCTAGTAAGATAGTCAAGGGAGCTAGGGCGAACAATGCCCAGAAAACTGCGGTGGAAATAAAGAAATAATTCCGCAGAATAAATGTCAAAATGGCGATACATGCTGACCAAACTACACGCCCAAATTGGCTATTGGGGATTGACCGGGGATCGGTGACCATAAACAAAGCAAATAACAGCAAAGATCCACTCATCAAGCGATGCCAATAAACATCCCAAGTCCAACCCAAGCAAAGATTGCGAATTGCTTCTAGTAACGAGTAGGTACTTAAAAAAGCGGCCGTAGTGTCCCAGCGACCAATTCTTTGTAAAATCATGCCGCCAGCCCCCACAAATAACAATCCATACCACCATTCTTCGCCCCACTGTCCTGGTGAAACCCAAGCATCGGGGGTCAAAACTAAGGCAGTAATCATCCCAAAATTGGCAGGATTGAAAAAATGCTTATGATTAACTTGCAACAGAAATTTGCTAGCGATCGCACTAGCGGCGGCTAAAGCCATTGTTGTCCAATGGTCAGACCGCAAAAGTAGGCTCAGTCCCAATGAGGTAATTAAGGCACTGCGGAGACTCAGAGAAATAACTTGCTCTTGGTCTTGCCATCTCATCATCTTGGTCTTGACTAGTGACAATAGCCACTGAGTGCATAAACAAGTGGCGATCGCTACTCCGATTAATTCTGGACGCAGTGTCCAATCCCTTGTAGCAATTCCCAAGACAAGGAACAAGCCCAGAAATAGAATTTGATAATCACGTATATCTTTGAACAAAATTACCCCTTCATTCAGGGATTTCCCGGAGATTTTTCCTCAATCTAGACGAATGCCAGTTAAAATCACATTGCTGTTACAGAATTTGTTACAAAATCAGTAACTCCTCCATTAGATAGAACAATAAATCGGCTATATCGCCTCGTTAGTCAGAGGACAGACAATGCATAGCTTTCTAGGATCTATTGAGAAGATAAAAACAGTCATCAGAATTCAATCCTTTACTTGAGGCAGAAAGTAAAGGACAAATGTGTGTTATCGCTTAAATGCACATTTCTGAGACAAAATCAGGAGCGTGACACCATGCTATTTAAAAACCGAACAGCCGCAGGTCAATTTTTGGCTGGGGAGTTAGCAGATTATGCTAATCGCTCAGATGTAATAGTCTTAGGACTGCCCAGGGGTGGTGTACCCGTTGCTTTTGAAGTTGCCAAAGCGTTAAATGCCCCCTTGGATGTACTTGTGGCACGTAAATTAGGTGTACCAGAGCAAGAAGAATTAGCAATGGGGGCGTTAGCGAAGCTCCCCGGAATTGGGCCCGCTTCGGGTAGCGTGCGGATAATTAATGAATACATCGTCAATCAGGCGAATATCTCCGATGAGACAATTGCCAGAGTAGCAGTGCAAGAAGAACGAGAGTTAGAACGTCGAGAACAGCTTTATCGAGGCGATCGCCCTTTCCCTGATTTACGGGGACGCACAGTTATTTTGGTAGATGATGGTTTAGCAACTGGTGCCACCATGTGGGCTGCTGTGGCTGCCGTGCGGCGAGAGCAACCCGCTCGGATTGTGATTGCAGTGCCGGTGGCTGCAACCGAAACCTGCCAAGAGTTGGCACAAGCGGTAGACGATATAGTCTGTGCGGCCACACCTAGCCCCTTTTATAGTGTTGGTTTGTGGTATGAAGATTTTCCCCAAACTACAGATGATGAAGTCCGCGACTTACTAGCAAAAGCAACAAATCATCAACCATTAAAAGTGCTGAGTTAGACGAACATCACCTGAGAGCTAGTTAGCATACGCGAAATTACTTTTGGCTGTTGCTTATTTAAATTTTGACGAAAATATGAAAATTCCACCAGAAATCACCTATCGCAATGTCGAGAAAACAAATGCGATTGCAGCCTTAGTTAATGAAAAAATTGCCAAATTAGAGCATGTTTGTAATTACATTAATAGTTGCCATATAGCAATAGAAAAGACACACGATCGCCCCCGTAGTGGTTCTCCTTACCGAGTGCGAATTGATATTACAGTACCACCGGGTCACGAAATTGTGGCAGAAAGCAATCCGGGTGAGAGTAACCAATATGACCCTTTAGATGCAGTGATTCGGGATGCCTTTAATGCCGCTCGTCAGCAACTCATTAAACTAAATCAGCGCCAGCATGAAAGCGATCGCTCCCAAAGTCATGAACAGGCTCAGGAAACAACTGCACTTGTTACCAAGCTGTTTCGAGATCAAGGCTATGGCTTTCTGAAAACTTTGGATGGTCAAGAAATCTACTTCCACCGCAATAGCGTATTGCATGACGGCTTTGAACGCTTAGAAATTGGCACTGGTGTGCACTTTGCCCTAGAACAGGGCGAAGAAGGCCCCCAAGCCAGCACCGTCAAGATTGTTGATAAACCAGGTGTTCGTGCTGGCAAGTCTGATCAAACCTTAATTGAACCACCATTAGACTGGAGGAAATAAGCGTGTGAACTCACAAGTTAATGAATTAAAACAAACTGCATCTCAGTTACTTGCAGCCATGCTATCCAATCCCCACATTTACCCAAAAGTCAGTGATGAGGCAGGTTGTGGACAAATGGAACAGCAATTGATTATTGCCGCCGTGGAGATAGCTGAACGCTTAAACCAGCATTGCGAAGCAGCAGGTAGAGACCAATGACGATCAACTTTCTCACTTCTGACTCTATGCGTCTGGAGCGCACGCCACTTGCTAGAAGTCGGGAGACCCGCAGGGCGCAGTGGCTCCTCTGCGTGAGCAAAATCCATACTTAATAAACAGCAACTAATCGCACATGGAACTTCAAAGCCTGGCTTTTTTCATTGGCAGTACAATCCCCTTTAAATACACCTGCGATGGTAATGATATTTCCCCACCTTTAAGTTGGGACAGTCCACCCGCCGGTACAGTGAGTTTTGCACTGCTAATGGAAGACCCCGATGCACCGAAACAAACTTTTACTCATTGGGTTGTCTATGACTTACCTGCTAATTTGCGCCACCTACCAGAAGGCATAACACAAGAACCTCATCTTCCCAGTGGTGGAGTGCAAGGAAAAAATGATTTTGGTCAGTTAGGTTATGGCGGCCCCTGTCCACCTAGCGGTACTCATCGCTACTTCTTCAAACTTTATGCCCTTGATCAATTGCTAGGTTTACCAGCCGGAGTGACTAAAGCTGAAATGCTAGCAGCAATGAAAGGTCACGTTTTAGAGGCAGTAGAACTGATGGGACGCTACACCAGAGAAGGTTCTTTGAATCTTGTATGAGGTCAATCAACCAGTTTGATAATCTGTATATCCTTGAATATTTTCCGGTTCAAATTGACGCAGGATGCGAGTAGCTTGGCGGATTAAGTCTTCATTTCCGGTAACCACAATCAGGTATTTGCCAGCATTTAGACGATTACGGTAAGACAAAGCATCACCACTACCAACTGTTAAACCAACTCCTCCGCCAATTAAATAAGCTCCTAAAGCACCCGATGCAGCGCCTAATAAACCACCAATAAGATGATTAGCAAATGCGGTAGTTTGAGGAAGAATATCGATTCCCGTAAGTAAATTGAAAGCAAAACCTGCTAAAAATCCAAAAGGTATGAGCCAGTAAATGAGCTTATTGACTTGTTTACTGGCTTGTTTATTTGGATCAATGAGTCCAAATTCATCAGCACTTTGATAACCCTTGCCCAAAATATGAACTTGTGAGGTAGGCAAGTTTTCGGTTTCTAGTGCTGAGTAGGCGGTTTCTGCTTGGATTCGGTCTGGTAAGACTGCAACAAGGTAATTCATAACCAGCTATTCTGGGGGTATTTACTTCAAACTTAAAATATGTATTAAATTGAGGCGACAAAATTTTTAATCCAGCAGCAACCAAATACATCACCTTGCTGTGATCATATAGTTGCTACTTTGAGCAGAGTTAAGTAACCTGGGAAGCTTGCAAATTTCCAGCAAATAAATTTGAGCAATCAAGTCTATTGCTTTCAGATTTGAAATTTCCCAGGATAATTCATTTACTACTACTGCTACTAAGCAAAATAACTGCTAGTATTTTGTCCAGCTTCTAACTTAAGAAAGAACTTATTTTTTACAAGGAAGATTGCATCTATTTATAGAGTGCTACTCAGCACTTAGCACTACTAAAAGCTATTCTGCCTTTTTGTTTTTTGTAAACGCGCTTGACTGCACTCCAAGCAACACGAAAGGCGCGCTCTTCTTCTTTGTATTCTTCTTCAGCGCTATTAAATGCAGCCCGAAAAATTTCTTGGCCGTGTTTAGGTAAGTTGTCTTTGACTATATCTGGTAAGTCCTCAATTTCTTGGTAAGGCATAAGCATTATTTAGTACGAGAAACTGTGGATGTGGGATTCAACTCAATTATTTGTGGATGAATGGTTGATAAACTATCCCAGTAATCAGCTTTGTTCATATTCACCTTAAGCAAAATAATATCGGGTTCATCTAGTCCTTTGGGCAACCAAGTGTGAAGTTCTGGCTGCCAATGTTCTTGCATCTTGTTGCGGTCTCTCACTAGTTGTGCTGTACCTGATATGGAAATGTATTGCTGCTGATCAGGTGACGTAAAACTCACATTGACCTGTTGATGGTGTTGAATATCAGTCACTTTCTGAGAATGTGCATAAGTAAAAAACCAAAGTGCGCCATCAGAGCTAATTTCACCACTTTTGCACATGGGACAACTGTGTAAGTTGCCATTTTGGTCAATTGTGGTGAACATGCCACAGTTAATATCGGCAATTATTTCACGTAGCTGTTGAACTTGTTGATCACGGTCTGTAGAAGTTGTCATTTATTTTGTTTTCCAGAGTAATCATTGTCTACAAGAGCTAGTAAAGCTCTTTATTCAGTATTAAGGGTTTTTCTTGTCAATAACGTGACTCTAGAGATGGAATTTTGCTAACAGTATTTCTCTAATGTATAACCATAGAAATATAGGAGAGCGGGCTTGCCGTGAGCATAGTCGAACGGGAATAGGAGAGAGTAATAATATAACTTCTCTCTCCCTCCGCTTCTTTTACACTGTTTCTGTAACTTTCGGCTGATGAAAATAGAGATAGATGTAATTACGCTTGTAGGTTGATTCCTTATTCTTGAAGAATATTTGCAAATGACATCTACAATTGATTTGCCAGAAATTGTTGACAGTCTCACAGCAATAATTTGTTCACCTCTGATTATCCCTGTTGCTGAAGCTGTAAAACAGCCTGTAGTCAAAACTACTATTAGAGAGGGTATGGCTTTGTCTGAAAGGTTGCAACAAGCAATCATGGAAGCGGAAGATGTATTTGCAAATGTGGCAGCAGAAGTCAATACCTATTTCACGAAAGAAAGGCGGGAAAAAGTTGATTCTAGAACTACTCAACAATATTTAACAGATGGTAAATCTGAAGTAGCTCAGGATTTTCTCAATGTCATGTCTGACTTCAACAGTGATGTCAGTAGAATGACAAACGGTGTGGCAGATTTGCGGTTGCTAGTTCCTGTAGTGTTGGGTTTGTTTACTATCCGACAGTTGCTAAAGCAGGGACTACAACTTGAAGAAATTCCCTGGTATGTATTGGCATGGTTTACCTTTGATACTTTTGTCAAACTTAACAAGGAATATGAGTTACGGTTATCAAACTTACCTAGAGATTAGCTAAAAATATCATAGGCTGAAAATTTACAAGTTTTAATAGTATAGAGATTCGGAAGTTTCAGTCTGATAACTATAATTAAATTAAGCATATAAATTATAGCCCAGCGATGTTTTAGGGGCATTAAAGGAGCAAAACTTGCTGTGATTCAAGCAATACATACTAGTGTTAAAGGGAGAGCGAGATACAAAGTAAAAGAACTTTATCACTCACCATCTTTACAAAAATACTTAGAGCGATCGCTCGCGAATAACCCAGAAATAATTTACGTTGCTGCTAACTCTTTAACGAGTAATATTCTAGTTTATTTTAAAAGACAAAATAGCATTCATCAAATATCATCACTAATTGATCAAGCTGTCAAAGATTATCAAAAAAAGAGTGGGTTATCTCAGGTAAATAAATTATCGAAAAATCTCAAAAAATCGAAATTATCTGTTGTTAATGCCCAAGAGCAAAAAAGAGAGAATTGGCATTTAATGACAGCAGAGAGTGTACTAAAGTCATTAAATACTTCAAAAATCTCAGGCTTATCTAGTGAGTCTGCCATAGTAAATTTAACTAAATATGGCCCCAATATTTTAGCTGAAGTAGCGACGCGTTCCTATTGGCAGATTTTAATTGACCAGTTCAAATCTCTACCAGTAGCTTTACTTGGGGCAGCTGCGGGAATTTCTTTAATTACCGGCGGCATGATGGATGCTGTCGTGATTATGGGGGTTGTTGGTCTCAATGCTGTAATTGGTTACACCACAGAAACCCAATCAGCCAGAATTATTTACTCTCTCAAAAGTCAGGAACAAACATCAACTTGGGTAATTAGAGATAGCCAGCAAATAGAAATCCCTACAGAAGATGTGGTCATAGGAGACATATTATTTCTCAAACCAGGTAGTTATGTAGCAGCAGATGCCCGACTAATTGAGGCAGATAACTTAAGTATTGATGAATCTGCCCTCACTGGCGAGAGTATTCCCATCACAAAAACTACTGGATCTCTGTCTGTGGAAAATATAGCGATCGCCGATCGCCTGAATATGGTTTATCAGGGGACTTTAGTCACTGGCGGTCAAGGATTGGCTGTGGTTGTAGCCACAGGCAAATTTACCGAAATGGGCAAAATTCAACAACTAGTTGGCGAAGCTATTGCCACAGACACACCTCTAGAAAGACAACTAGACGAGGTAGGTAGTCAACTGGTGTTAATTGGCATGGGAATTTGCAGTTTTGTCTTTGGTTTGGGAGTCCTGCGGGGATATGGTTTACTGGCAATGCTGCAATCATGTATATCCCTGGCGGTGGCGGCGGTTCCGGAAGGATTACCGACAATTGCAACTACAACTTTAGCTTTAGGCATCCGAGATATGAGGAAGAATAACGTCCTCGTCCGCAGTCTCAGCGCGGTGGAAGCCTTGGGTTCAGTACAGACAATTTGTCTGGATAAAACCGGGACAATTACAGAAAACAAAATGTCAGTGGTGGAGATCCAGACAAACACTCAACACATTACAGTATCTAACGGTGAATTGCTGGCTGGGGAAGAGAAGATTAACCCTTATACCAACGATGAACTATTAAAGCTGATTCATATATCGGTTCTATGTAACGAAAGTGAAGTCAGCCGACAAAATAATGGTGAGTATGTAGTCACAGGTTCAGCAACAGAAAACGCCCTGATTTACACAGCAATTAATGTTGGGGTAGATGTCATCGCCCTAAGAGAAAAGTATCAATTGCAGCAAACCAACCTGCGATCGGAAAACCGTAATCTTATGAGTACAATTCATCAGACTGACGATGATCACAAGTTGATTGCTGTCAAAGGTAATCCCGCCGAAATTATGCAGATATGCCAATGGTGGCTGAAAAATGGACAAGTACTGCCTTTCACAGCAGAAGACAGACGGACGATAGAAATTGAAAACGATCGCATGGCGGGTCAGGCACTACGGGTGCTGGGTGTAGCCTACAGCTATATTGATCAAAGTTACAACGGCAATAATCACGAATCAGACCTGACATGGCTGGGTTTGGTAGGGATGACAGACCCTATCAGAAAAGGTGCAAAAGAATTAATAGCGGACTTTCATCAAGCTGGCATTGATACAGTGATGATTACCGGAGATCAAAGCCCAACTGCTTATGCGATCGCTAAAGAATTAAATTTGAGTCGAAATCCCCAACTAGAAATTCTTGATTCCACCAACCTCAACAATCTCACACCTGAAGCACTAACAGCACTCAGTGACAAAGTAAATATTTTTGCCCGAATTAGCCCTAGTAATAAACTGCAAATTGTCCAAGCTTTGCAAGCAGCAGGCAAAGTAGTCGCCATGACCGGTGATGGTATTAACGATGCACCGGCGCTGAAGGTGGCACAAGTCGGTGTGGCAATGGGCCAAGGAGGAACCGACGTAGCGCGTGAAGTTGCAGATATTGTCTTGGAAGATGACAGACTGGAAACCATGATCATTGCCGTCAGTCGGGGACGGACAATTTACAACAACATCAGAAAATCTGTGCATTTCCTCCTAGCCACCAACCTCAGCGAAATCATGGTGATGACCATCGGTACAGCATGTAATTTAGGTGAACCCTTAAATGCCATCCAACTGCTGTGGCTGAATTTAGTCAGCGACATTTTCCCTGGTTTGTCTCTAGCGATGGAAGCACCAGAACCTGACGTATTAAGTCAGCCACCCCGCAACCCAAATGAACCAATCATCAAAAACTCTGACTTTGGCAGAATTATTTTTGAGTCAGCAATACTATCTGCAAGTACTCTAGCCGCCTATGGTTATGCCATCCTCAGATATGGCATTGGGGCTAGGGCCAGTACTGTGGCTTGTATGACGCTAACAACTGGGCAACTACTACACACAATTAGCTGCCGTTCGGAAACACACAGCATATTTAGTCAAGACAAATTACCAAATAATCCCTACTTAAATGCAGCTATTACAGGTTCTTTTGCCATCCAACTTCTAGCTGTAGCTATTCCACCACTGAGGAATTTATTAAAGATTACCCCGATTAGTTTTGTGGATACTGCTGTAATTGGTGGTGGTGCTTTGTTGCCTTTATTAATTAATGAAGGTACTAAGAATCAAGCCCCTAGTGAGGGATTTATCCCTCAAAATGCTACTGGTTAATTGTATTAATTATCAGGGGTAAGAGAACAAACCGCAAAGTACACAAAGTAAGCAGGAAAAGTAGAGAAAATCCTACTTAGTAGAGTAGAAGTCTCATAATTGAGGTGAAATTTATGAAAAAAGACTTCATGTTTACATCTGAATCTGTGACTGAGGGGCATCCTGATAAACTTTGTGATCAAATTAGTGATGCGATCGTGGATCGTTTTTTACAACAAGACCCCTACGCTAGAGTAATAACAGAATCTGTGGTGTCTACAGGCATTGTTTTTATAGCGGCTAGATTTGAACCTAACACCAATGTAGATTTCACGAATATAGCTAGACAAGTTATTAATCAGGTTGGTTATGAACAGTCTAACTTTAATGGTAAGACCTGTAGTATTTTGACAAGCCTCACAGAATTGCCACCAGATCCTAGTCATTTGTTTGATGAAAAAAAATTATCTGATGCAGAAATAGAGCAAATTACTGTTACCAATCAAGTAACAGTGTTTGGTTTTGCTTGTAATCAAACTTATAATTTGATGCCACTACCAATATGGCTAGCACACAAACTTGCCAAGCAAATTAGTGCAGTCAAACGCCAAAAAATTCTGCCTTATCTTACTCCTGATGGCAAAACTCAAGTAGGAGTTGAATATAAAAATCGCCGTCCCCATAGAATTCATAGCATTACAGTAATTGCTAGTCAGAATAAAGAATCAAAACCAAATTTTCCGCAATTACAAAATGATATTCGAGAAGCTGTAATTTATCCTGTCTTTGAAGATGAAGAAATAAAACCAGATGAAAAGACCAGAATATTCATTAATCCTGATGGGCCATTCATTAGAGGTGGGCCGGCGATGCATTCTGGGTTAACAGGGAGAAAAAACGCCATAGATACTTATGGTGAATACTCTAAACATAGCGGTTCGGCTTTGAGTGGAAAAGACCCCATTAGGATAGATAGAGTAGGCGCATATGTCGCTCGTTATGCGGCTAAAAATGTGGTGGCGGCAAAACTAGCTGATGAATGTGAAGTACAGTTAAGTTACTCTATTGGCTTATCTAGACCTGTCAGTGTCCAAGTAGAAACTTTTGGTACAGGCAAAATTTCTGATGAAGAAATCACAACTATTTTAGAAAAGCATTTTGATTTCCGCCTTGCAGGTATTATTAAACAGTTTAATTTAAGACATTTACCTTCTTTAACTAAAGGTGGTTTTTATAGAAAACTTGCCGCCTATGGTCATGTAGGCAGAGATGATATGGAACTTCCCTGGGAAAGATTAGATAAAGTTGGGGTTTTTTGAAAGTAATTTATTAGCAGTAAGTATCTACTTAGGGTTTGCTGAAAAAGTCATGAAAAGGGAAGCTGACATCTTGCACCTAGCCCTGGCGATTAGAAAAGAGCCTCCGGCACGCTCCGCGAACGCGGCTATACAAACTAAGTCCGCCTGCGCGGACTCACGGAAAATCAAGGGTTTTAACCCGCGTAGGCGGGTTTGGCCTGTGTAGCCGCGACTTCCAGTCGCCTGGTGCAAGATATGAGGAAGAGAAAAATTGACTTTGCTTGACATCTGAAGCAAATAGCGGCATTTTGATGACACATGCTCATATTCAGCCGATTTCTCAAGGGGGAGAGACAAGTACTGAATATTAGACCAAAACTTACCAGTATTTATCTAATTTGCCGAGAAGACCCCAAGTTCCACTTCGTTGCACTTGGGGATGAAAGGCAGTTAAACGCGAAACATTCCTTGAATAATTTCTTGCGGAGCAAGAACAGTGAAAGGGATAGTTGAGCGTTTAACAATTTTAGGGATTGTCTTGTTCCCTAAAATACTATACAATCCTTTCAGGTCGAAGAGGTAAAAACGATGATTGTTTTTGAGTTCAAAGCCAAAGGCACTTTGCGACAATATCAACAGATAGATGAAGCATTGCGGATTACTAAATTCATCCGTAATAAGTGCTTGCGGTTTTGGATGGACAATTCAAATGTTAAGCCTTACGACTTGAATAAATACACTGCTGTTATAGCCAACGAGTTTGACTTTGCTGATAAGTTGAATTCTTCGGCAAGACAAGCAGCAGCAGAAAGAACAGCATTTGCAATTAAGAAATTTTTCGACAATTGCAAAGCTAAAATTCCGGGTAAAAAAGGATATCCCAGGTTTAAAAAAAATAATCGCTCAGTTGAATATAAACTTAGCGGCTGGAAACTTTCAGATGACCGCAAGTACATTAAATTCACAGATAAATGTAATATTGGTCAATTGAAGTTAATAGGGACTTGGGATTTACATTTTTACCAAATAAAACAAATTAAGCGAGTCAGGATAGTTAAACGTTCAGATGGTTACTATGTTCAATTTTGTGTAGACGCAGAACGTAATATAGATACTCAACCAACAGGTAAAACCATAGGTTTAGACGTTGGACTGAATCACTTCTATACTGACTCGCAGGGTAATACAGTAGAGAACCCTAGATATTTACGCAAGTCAGAGAAGGCATTAAAACGTCTTCAAAAACAAGTCAGTCGTAAAAAGAAGGGTTCTAGTAATCGCAAGAAAGCTATTAACCGTCTTGGTAGAAAACACTTGAAAGTTTCGCGTCAGCGTAAAGATAATGCAATTAAGCAAGCATTATGCGTGGTAAGGTCTAACGACCTTGTGGCGTACGAGAAACTACAAGTAAAAAACATGGTTAAGAATAGCAAGCTTGCGAAGTCTATTGGCGACGTTTCATGGTCGTTGTTCACTCAATGGCTAGAATATTTTGGGAAAATATATGGTCGAGTTGTTGTACCTGTTGACCCAAAATTCACAAGTCAAAACTGTTCATCATGTGGTGAAGTTGTGAGAAAATCTCTATCGGTTCGTACCCACATTTGTCAATGTGGATGTGTTTTGGACAGAGATTTGAATGCTGCAATTAACATCTTGAATAAGGCACTGAAACAAACTAATTACGACTTAAGTACGGTGGGGCGCACCGAAACTTTTAACGCTTGTGGAGAGATGACCCTCTACCCAGATTTGGCAACAAGTCTAGGCAAGGTTGCTCAGTGAAGCAAGAATCCCCGTATGAAGCGTAGCGGAATGCGGGGAGCGTCAACAGTCGTACTTTAACTAGTAGGCAAGTCATACTTGTAACCGATGGCAATAGAATGAAAAACTGCTCCAATAAAGGTTAGTGTTGCCTATACTGGAGTAATGACAGACCGTATTTTGATACTTGGTGGCAGAGGGCGGATTGGTAGCAGTGTGGCCCAGGATATAGCTACTCATACGCAGGCACAAATTACAATCACTGGACGTTCCCCAGAGACCGGAAGGGTTGTCAGCTCGTCTTTGGGCGAAAAAGTGCAGTTTTTGGTGTTGGACTTGGCGGAAGTTGATAAATTGAGAGAGGCGATCGCTCATGTCGATTTAGTCATCCATTGTGCTGGCCCGTTTCATTACCGGGATGCTAATGTTCTGAAAATCTGCATTGAACAAGGCGTTAACTATATAGATGTCAGTGACCATCGTTCTTATACGAGCAAGGCGTTAAATTATCATCAACAAGCCGTTGCGGCTGGGGTAACGGCAATTATTAATACTGGCATTTTTCCGGGAATTTCTAACAGCATGGTACGTCAGTGTATAGAGCAATTTGACCAACCTGAAAAAATACATTTAAGTTATTTAGTATCTGGTTCTGGTGGTGCTGGCGTTACAGTCATGCGGACAACTTTTTTAGGATTGCAGCATCCTTTTGCAGCTTGGATTGATGGAAAATGGCAGCTAATCAAGCCTTACAGTGCAAGAGAAGTAGTTGATTTCCCACCTCCCTATGGAAAAAGTGGAGTTTACTGGTTTGATATGCCAGAAACCTTTACAATACCCCATACATTCCCATTAGTTAAAACTGTAGTTACCAAGTTTGGCTCGATTCCTGACTTTTACAATCATTTAACTTGGATTGCTGCACACATTTTCCCAAAGTGGTTAATGCAGCGTCGTTACATGATTGAATTTTTGTCTCATGTCAGTCATTTGATGACAGATGTTACCAATAATTTCAGTGGGATTGGAGTAGCAGTGCGTTCAGAAGTTACAGGACAAAAAAATGGTGAAACAGCTATTTATTGTGCAACTTTAGTGCATGAAAACACGGCGGTGGCTGCTGGGTGTGGTACTGGTAGCATCGCCCAACTCTTACTAGAAGGTAAACTCAAAAAACCTGGTGTTTTGCCTGTAGAAGAGGCATTGCCCACAGATTTATTTATCCAAGCTATGGACAGTCGCAGAATTAAAATTAATCAAAGTTGGTTGACTAAAACACAGACACATAATGCAGATTACTCAAACTCTCCACACAGCGATTCTCGTGACTGACTTAGAAAAATCCGAATATTTTTATGGACAAGTATTGGGATTAGCTAAAATCAATCGTTCCCTAAAATATCCTGGTGCATGGTATCAAGTCGGTAACCATCAAATTCACCTGATAGTTGCAACTACTGTCCCTACCGAAAACCCCAACGAAAAATGGGGACGTAACCCCCACGTTGCTTTTTCTGTTGCTGATTTGGATCTTGCTAAACAAGAGTTACTTGAGCAAAATTATCCTATCCAAGCGAGTGCTTCTGGTCGCGCGGCCCTCTTTACTCAAGATCCGGATGGAAATGTTATCGAACTGAGTCAGCATCAGTAATGCTGAGTTAAATTCCATAACTGAAATCAGGGGGAAGAGTAGGGAGTGGGGGAATAACTAATAACTAATGACTAATGAAAATCATCGCTTACACTTACAGTGACCCTTTACTAGAACCTTTTCCTGATCAAGATGATTGGGGATGGGAGGTGGATCGGGTTTATCAAGATTTGGGTAAGCGAGAATCTTTTGGGCGCGCAGCACGAACGCAATTACAACAATTATTGAGAGACTGTAAAACTGAACCAGCAGATTATCTGCTGATCCGTCGCTTGGAAGAATTGGGGGATACTGTAGAAGAAGTCAGCGATCGCTTGAATGAACTCGAAGCAATGGGGGTAATGGTAATTGCTACTGAACAACCCTACACCTCAGAAAATTCTCAAGTCCGTGCTGATTTGTTGAAATTATTACAAGAAATCCAACGTCAGCAGCGTAGTCGTCGCATTCGCCAAGGACACGCCCGTAGTCGTCTTGAGTCCTCACCTCCCCCAGGTAAAACTCCCTATGGTTATCGGCGTAGTAAAGATAAGTACATAATTGACCGCAGTACTTCTCCAGTGGTCAAAGATTTTTTTGAACACTTTTTACTCTACGGTTCCCTGCGGGAGGCTGTGCGTTACTTGGCGAAAAAATACGGTAAGAAAATTTCTGTCACCACTGGGCGGCGTTGGCTATCTAATCCTGTGTATCGTGGTGATACAGCTTATCTTAATCATGAAATCATTTCTGACACCCATATTCCCATAATTTCTAGGGAAGAAGCTGCTCAAGTTGACCGAATTCTTCGCCGTAACAGTCGTTTACCATCTCGGAGTGCGAGTGCGCCGCGTTCTTTAGCTGGGTTGGTTGTCTGTAGTGAGTGTCAGTCAAATATGACAGTTACCCGTGTTACCCAGCGTTCTCAAGACAAAGAGTATCTTTATTTACGTCCTATTAACTGTGTAAATCGTCCCAAGTGTCGGGCTATTGCTTACCAAGAAGTATTAAAACAGACTATTGCAATTGTTTGTCGTGATTTACCTCTGGCGGTAGCAGGGATGAATTTTCCTCAATTGGATGCCATTAAAAATAGTTTAGGGGAAGCGATCGCCCGACAGCAAGAAATACTCCAGCAGTTACCCGCTTTAGTGGAAACTGGAATTTTGGATGCGGAAACAGCAAAGTTAAGGGCTTACAAACTCCGTACAGAAATTTCTCAACTCCAAGCAAAACTAGCAACTCTTCCCCCGGTGAACTTACGTTCTGTTGCTCAAGCGGTTTCAATTCCACAATTTTGGTTAGACTTGTCAGAAGCTGAACGCAGATTTTATTTTCGAGAATTTATTAAACAAATTGAAATTCTTCGTCAAAATCAAGAATGGGACTTGCGAGTGATATTTATTTTTTAGTTTCACTCAAAAGTTTGTAGTGTAAAGCCCTGACGGGCATGGCTGCGCTTACCGCGTAGGGTTCAAAAAAGGGCTAGAGCCGCTGACTACGAACTACGAACTTAACATTAGCCTACTTCCCATCCTGGTCTTTACTAGAAGATGCAGGGGGTTTACCTGCATTACGGACATTGACAACTTTACCAAGTAAATCAAACCAAAAGGGCGCACCCATCGAAATCGCAATACCACTGACAAACCAGCCAAAAATCATAGTTAAACTTTTCCAGAATGAGAAGTGATTCTTTTTGCCTAAATTCCAATCAATTTGCTGTTCTAAATTAATTGTAGTCCAACCAATTGGTAAGGCAACATCTGCTAAAACTTGTTCAGTTTGCTTTTTCAAAAGCTCTAAATCTCCGGATGGATTATTAGTATTTTGTTGCACTATTTGTCCAGCATTATTAACAATGGCAATACGTACAGAAGAATCTTTTGATAATCTGCTGGCAATATGAAATGCATCAGCATTGGCAATAATTGCAATGCCAAAACCAATTAAAAGTGCTACTCCTTTGGCATTTCTTCTGTAAACGCCAGCAGCCCGATCCATTGATTTATCAAACGTATTTTCTATTTCTCGTTGTAATATATAAATTCCTTCTTCTGTAGTTTTAGCTTTTGTTTGGGCACGCTTGGCTAACATCGCCATGTTGGTTACTACAGATTGCGGCAGCTTTTGTCTAAAATCTTGGAGTTTTTCACTAAAGTATTGAAAGGTTTTATAGGCTTCACTATTTTGGTCTTGAAATTCGTTGACAAAACCTTGGTGAACATCACTACCTATATTAATTAATTGCACAACTTCGTTAATATTAGGACGTAAGCCTTTGAGAGAAATAGTCTGTTCAATATTATCAAATAAGTCTTGTCGGCAAAATCTCAGCCTTTGTAATGTTTTAATAGCAAATTCATCTTCTGGTATATCTGACTGAAAGACTTCTATGTATCTATCAAGACTTTGTGCCATGCGACTCATGCTAGTTACTAAGTCGGTCTTGTTATTTTGGAAATCTTCAACAATTTTTGCAAAACTTTGTTCAATAATGACTGTAAATTCTTGGTGGATTTCAACTGAAAACTTAGTTACATGGTCATCAATATTATTTACCTGATTATGAAATTTTAATAAAATACTTTGTATTTCATGTAATTGTTCATCTTTAAAATTGATAAACCTTGATTCAGTTAATTTTTGCACAAGTATTGGTATTCCCAACGTATCTAGTAAAGTGGTAGCAAAAGTTTCCCCAGGAATATAAGACGGTGCGCTGTGTTTAATTTGGTCATCGTTGATATTTCCTTTCTCATCTTGTGTATATCCAAAAATACTTTTAGTTCTTTTTTCTCCAGATAAGGAAAATCTTACTGGAAGAGATGATAAGAACCAAACCAACTTGCGAGGTAAAGTCGTTAAGAATCCTTTTGCTTCTTGATTAACACTTTTTAGTAAAGGATGGTTGTATAAATCATTAACCAGGTTGATCACGCTGTCATCTTCTGATTTAGTTACATCACCTGCTATCAGTACTTCAATTGACTTTTTTAAGTGGACAGCACGCCACTGTAAAACCGTAGTAATCAATTCCTGAATCTCGGAAGCTAACAAGCTTAAAATTAAGTAAATAAAAATTAACCCAATCGTTATATCTAAGATAAAAGGTAAACTCATTAACAAATTCCTCAATAAGTGGTTAACACATCCTGGTTGGTCTTATTTGTATCATTTTTATCAAAGAATGATTGTTAAAAAAATTGAAAAAACTCAGGCAAATTTCTCCAAGAAATTATCGCTGTCCAGAGAAAATTGAGCTAACCTGGGAACTTAGCAATTGTAGGAACACATGTTGTTACTGGGTGGCAGCATTAGAGATTCACTTTGGTCTCTATGTAATCAAACCAGCAAGTAAAATGATTATCATAGAATATGCAAGAAGGAAGCTTTATTTGGGGTCATCTAGAAAAACAGCATCGCGCAGTTAGCAAATGGATTGATCGGGTATGGCTAATAGTGCTACTTTTGGGAGCATTGTTGCTGTTTAGTATTAATCTAGGGGGATTACCACTGCAAGATTGGGATGAAGGTACCCTCGCCCAAGTTGCCCGAGAAATTTGGAGTGCCCCACCAGATTCCATGCGATGGCTTTACCCGACGTTAGGAGGTGAACCTTATCATCACAAACCTCCCCTAATGCATTGGCTAATTGCTGGGGCTTATTCCTTAGGCGGCGTGAATGAATGGACAACACGCTTACCCGGCTCAATTTTAACAGCGATATCCGTACCATTGCTGTATTGCATTGGGCGAGAACTATTTCGTCAACGTTGGGCAGCTATATATAGTGCCTTGATTTACCTGACAATGCTGCCCGTAGTGCGTCATGGAAGATTGGCGATTTTGGACGGGGCAGTGGTAAGTTTTTTGATGGTGATGATGTTGTGCGTATTGCGATCGCGCCGTGATTTACGTTATTGCCTTGGTATTGGCATCGGTTTTGGGTTAATTTGCCTTACTCAAGGGCTATTAGGCATATTTCTAGGTGCAGTTGTAATTGTATTTCTGTTTTGGGATACACCAAGATTGCTCACCAATTATTATCTGTGGGTAGCCATCTTAATTGGTGTTTTACCTGTAGCTGCTTGGTATAGCGCCCAACTGATCCATTATGGTCACAGTTTTATCCAGGTAGGCTTGATCAATCAATCCCTCAGCCGCATAGGGACAGTTGCTGACAGCAAGTCTGCACAACCCTGGTACTACATCCTGGAAATTCTCAAATGGACATGGCCTTGGTTAGTTTTTTTACCCCAAACTTTGCGCTTAATCTGGGAAAATCGCAACCTGAGCTGGGCTAAACTCCTACTGGTATGGAGTAGTGTTTATTTGCTAATTATTTCCTGCATGGGCACAAAACTTCCTTGGTACATCTTCCCGATTTATCCCAGTTTAGCCTTGGCTTTTGGTGCCCAGTTAGCAGAGACAGAAAATTTGCCGATCTTCTCGTCCTATCCACGTACTTGGGTGGCTGGTTTATCGATACTGGCTGTGGTAGCTTCTGCTAGTAGCATTTACTTTAGTGGCGGTTCAGAACCAACAACCGACTTACAGCTAATTTTTGCAGCCGTAGCTTTAACTATGACGTTAGCAGCCATCTTGGCAGAACGAGGCGACGGGCAATTCCTGAAAATTTTGTTTTGGGGAAGTTATATTTCGCTATTGCTGTTGATGAAATCTAACTACTGGGCTTGGGAATTATGGGAAGCCTATCCGGTTAAACCAGTTGCTGCCATGATATCGCGAGCAGATCCCACTGTGAGGAAGATTTATACATCTTTTCCCTACCATCGACCCTCATTAGATTTTTATAGCGATCGCACCATTATTCCCGCTACTGTTGGTGAACTGCAATATTATTGGCACTACACTGCACAACCCTACTTCCTACTGAATGCATCTGATATCAAAAAACTCCAACTAGAATCAATGAAGTTGATTGATCAAGCTCAAGATTGGACACTGATTACAAAAGATACTAATCGGTTGTAAGGAAGATGAGGGAGATGAGGAAGATGAGGGAGATGAGGAAGTATTTTACTTTTGTTCATGACCCCTTGTCCCCTTGTCCCCTCGTCCCCTTCCACTCCCTATTCCCCTTCTTTAATTTCCTCCGTTGTGGGAAGTTGCTGGTCGTAGTTTGTGCTTTGCTCAGTTATAGTCATCATGCCTACGAAAATAGCAACCCCCACAGCCAAGCTTAATACAGGACGCTTGATCAGGATAAAATCTCGTATAATTCTAGCTAAAGGACTGCTTTGACGGCGTAGTGCCGAACATATCATTATTTGTTTGAGCGTAAACGGATCGCGCACATAATGGCCACTGCGACAGACTACTAGTCTTTGCTGACAATAAGGACAGCTAAACAAGCCAATGTATGTCTTGGCTTGTCTGTGCTTGGCATTTCTTTGGCAAATTGGGCAACTAACATAATGATTATCAAAGGTGTGTATATTCATTTACCTCGTCCGCCTAGTCCATTTATGCGCTCTATAACAATAGCTATACAATATTGAATCTTGAAGGAATGCTGAGTAGTCGGTCAATAAGTTCGTAGTCAGGACTTTAGTCCTGGGCTTGAAGGCTGAGAGCAATCACTACAAACTCCGCAAAGTTTGTTTGGCGAACTAGTAGTATTCTTACTCAGTACTTAGAAAGGCACTTAGCACTTTTTCAGGTCGCAACACGAGTATAGCTAGATTTGAGTGAGGATGGCTCCTGTTTACTTTTGGCCTATAGTGCGTCCGCTAAGTTCACAGATCCTATATTTTATCTACAGATAATAAATTTGCATTTCCTCGCATCTTAACTAGCGATTGTTGACCATTAATTATTAATTCTCTCCTATTTAACCATTCCTATGATAAAAATTTTGAGCCAAAGAATGTTTTTTAACCAAAGCTTTGTAAAGCTATCAAGTCAAATTTACTTGTCTGGTTGATAAAGAATGGCTCACAATGTGAAATAACAGGTAAAAATTTAAATTTTTTCTTACATTTACCCCGCCTCTCCATGACTCTCTTGCCTCCCACCGAACTAAGGAAGGTAACGGAACAACCTACCCTTCCTACATCTTCTGCTCGTTTAACGCACCTCATTAACCGTTTTCAACTATCCCCAGAAACTGTTGTGCTATTTTTAGCCTTACTAATTGGCGGTGGTACTGGAATGGGTGTAGTCACGTTTCACTATTTGATCGAGCTGATTCATCACCTGATGCTGGCAAATTTTATGAGTGCAATTAGTGTCTGGGGTGCTTGGACTTTAGCTTTTGTGCCCATACTGGGTGGATTAATTGTTGGATTAATGCGCTGGTATGCTCAAGATTTTGGCCCTGGCCTTTCATCTTTAATTGCTGCCTCCCAAGGAACAGAAATTAAGCAACAATTACGACCAGTGACGAAGATGCTGGCTGCTTCTGTTTCTTTGGGGAGTGGTGCTTCTTTGGGATCTGAGGGGCCAAGTGTAGAAATTGGGGCAAATTTTGGGATGCTATTGTCTGTAATCCTGAAAGTATCTCAAGAGCGACAGCGATTACTTTTAGGTGCTGGCGCTGCGGCTGGGTTAGCGGCTGGATTTAATGCTCCCATTGCGGGAGTATTTTTTGCTCTCGAAGTGGTGATGGGGGCAACATCTTTTGCCACTTCTGCTGTGAGTGTAGTTCTTTTAGCCGCAGTCGTAGCGGCATTAATTGCTCAAATTGGTTTGGGGGCGCAACCTGCTTTTGCTTTACCTGTTTACCAAGTCCGCAGTCTTTTGGAATTACCGCTTTATCTGGGTTTGGGTTTAGGGGCAAGTTTAGTTTCTCTAACTTATACACAATCAGTGCGTTTGGCCAAGAGCGGCTTTGCTGGTTTAATTCCGGGGTTTGACTTTTTGGGACGCATTCCTAAACCCATTCATCCCCTAATTGGTGGCATTATCCTCGGTGCAGTAGCTTGGCGATTCCCGCAAATTTTAGGTATTGGTTATGAAACTGTGGAAGCCATGCTTCAGGATGTGGAGTTTTCTTTGCACCTATTAGTTGTCTTGTTGGTTGTCAAGCTGGTGATGACTGCCATCAGTGCTGGTAGTGGTTTTGTGGGTGGTTTATTTGCACCAGCAATGTTTTTAGGTGCTTCGTTTGGATCTGCTTATGCCAAAATTGTCACCCTTGTATTTCCGGCTGTTGGTGAACTGATGGCGGCTCCCCCAGCTTATGCAATGGTAGGTATGGCAGCAGTTTTAGCTGCGAGTGTGAGAGCGCCGTTAACAGCGATTTTGATGCTATTTGAATTAACCCGTGATTACCGGATTGTTTTACCTTTAATGGCAGCAGTGGGTTTAAGTGTGTGGCTCATAGAGCGGATTAAGCCAAACTTTAACTCTAATTCTAATCTGCAACAAATTGGTCTTGCTGAATTGAAAGATAAACAAGCAGAAATTGTGCAGCAAATCTTGGTAGAAGATGCTATGCTACCTTGCCCAAAAAAATTGCCTGCAACCTTAGGAGTGTTAGAAGCTGCTATGGAAATGACACGCGATCGCTGTCGTAGTGCTTTAGTAATTGATCAAGCAGAACAATTAATTGGTATTGTGTCTTTAGAAGATATTAACCAAGTTCTTTCTCTATGGCAAAATTATCCGAATTCCTCAACTGAAATTCAGATTAATTTATCCCATCAAACTGTCATCGATATTTGTACTACCGAAATTCTCTATGCTTGGCGGGATGAGTTGTTATCTGAAGCTTTAGACCGCATGACACTGCGAGGTTTACATCAGTTACCTGTGGTCGCACGAGATAACCATGAGCGGATTTTAGGCTTGCTAGAACGGGAGCAAATTGCCTTAACATGCAGTTTGGCAGTAACGCGCAAGGCACTTCAATACTTTAGTCATTAGTTATTGGTCATTAGTCAGTAGTCAGTGGAAAAATCAACAACTGACAACTGACAACTGACAACTTATGAAGCTGTGGCTTCTATGACTTCAAGCTCTTCCTTCTCATCTGCATCTACTTGCCTGAGACGAATGTGCTTTTTCCCTAAGGTGATGAGAAACTCATCTCCTGGTTTAAGATTCATCTGTTTTGTATAAGCTGAACCTATCAGTAAGTTACCATTTGATTGCACACTAATTCTATAGCTAGCGCTGCGTCCACCCCGTCCATTAGCACTGGGTGTACTGTCCAATTGAATGCCTTCGGCGTCAATGAGGGCATTTAAAAATTTCATCATATTGACGCGCTCTATACCATTTTTGGTAACGGTATAGTAGCCGCACTGCTTGGCCTTTTCTTCTTTGCTAAGGTTCTCTAGCTCTTTGACTTTTTTGAGCAGTTCTTCACCGACTAGCGGTTCTATTTTTTTCTGTTTAGGCATCAACTTAGATAGAAAATGAATGGTTGAAGTAGTTGAATCGATTTTATTTTAGCTGACATTGAGCTAATAAGAACAGAATCCTTTAGTTTTTATCTCAGCCTTGCCAAGTATATTACACTGATAGACAAAATTGTTGCACAATTATCAATATTGTCAAAACAATCTATTTTTTAGAATGCTGATAACTATATATAGTTTGTGAATCACTGCTAGACTATATTTGTTTAAGTTTCCTAAAGCTGTGCGAAAAAGTCGTCTATTTGGTCAACTTGATAATCAAAGCAGAGGATGATAAGCAAAACTGATCCCTGAGTCATTATTTACAGGTCAGTGGTCAATAGAAAACAACTGATCAATCAACAAAGCTTGTCAGCATGAAACTAACTACCAGAGGACATTACAGTGTGAAGGCGTTACTAGATTTGAGCTTACAGCCAAGTTATGGGCCTGCACCTGTAAGAGCGATCGCTAAACGCCAAGATATCCCAGCACCTTACCTAGAGAAATTGCTAATAGAAATGCGTCGTGCTGGATTAGTGAAATCAATTCGGGGTAGCATTGGCGGTTACCAACTAGCACGAAAACCTGCACAAATTTCTATAGGACAAATTTTGGAGGCTGTTGGCGAAACTATTACTCATTTACCTCATCACACTCCCACGCCAGCACAAACTGAAGATTGGGTAACCTTTACTCTTTGGCAGAGACTCAACCAAAAACTGAAAGAAGCTTTGTACAGTATTACTCTTGCAGATCTCTATTATGATGCTCGTAGTTGGCAAGCTTCGCTTGGGGAAGAAGCTAGCTTTGTTGTTTAGTTATTGATTATTAGTCATCTTTGACAAAGAATATAGAGATTTTTCTATGGAACCTCTCTACAAGGGTTTGGCAAAAAGCAGATTTAATTTTTGCAGATGTCTATTGGTTATTAGGGGTCACAGATCAGACAAATGACATTAGCAGTCGTTTTTATTGTTGCTGCACTTTTAGATTACTTGATTGGTGATCCTTGGGGTTGGCCTCATCCAGTGCAAGTTATGGGTCGGGTAATTTCTCACCTGATAAAATTTTTTGGGCAAGTTTGTCAGAGTTCTTTAACACAACGGATAGCTGGAATTACATTAGGCATGATCCTAATAATTGGTAGCGGTTGTATCGGCTGGTTAATAATTCAAACTGCCAAATGGCTGCATCCATTATTGGGAATTATCTTAGAAAGCATTCTTTTAGCTAGTTGTTTTGCTTTGAGAAGTCTGCGCGCAGCAGCCGAAGCTGTTTTACAACCTTTAACAGGAGGAGATGTAGGGGAAGCGCGTCATATTTTAAGTAATTATGTTGGTCGAGATACACAAAACCTCTCAGAACCAGAAATTTTGCGAGCCGTATTAGAAACAGTCACAGAAAATGCTACTGATGGAGTCATGGCGCCACTTTTTTATGCAATTGTTGGTGCTTGTTTACCAGGTGTAGGCCCAACTCCTTTAGCTTTGGCATACAAAGCCAGTAGTACCCTTGATTCAATGGTGGGCTATCGAGAAGCACCCTATACTTATTTGGGGTGGTTCAGTGCTAGGTTAGAAGATTGCTTAACTTGGCTACCTTGTCGCTTAACAGTAATCACCTTGGCAATTGTATCGGGTAAACCCGTGCATGTTTGGCGAATTTGCCGACGAGATGCAGTTACTGATCCTAGTCCCAACTCTGGCTGGAGTGAGTGTGCTTATGCTGCGATTTTGGGCGTGCAAATGGGAGGTAAAAATTGGTATCACGGAGTAGCCAAGCTAAAACCCTTACTAGGAGATGCAATTTATCCCATCACTCCAAAATCTATTCAAAGTGCCCTGCAACTGACGCGATATTGCTTTTTATTGTGGTTAGCGATCGCTATACTCTCAATAAGCCTAAACAGGTAGCAGAGGTGCAGAGGTGCAGAGGAGAAAAAACTAATATATATCTAGGTCAGTCTAAAAATTAAATTACCACTACTCTGCATCCAAACAGACTATCAGATTCTTTTCTTCTCTTATCCCCTATCCCCTGTCCTCTATTCCCTATCTAAACTATGTCTGCCAAAGTAGTCGAAATTCTCTCATCTGAAGATCTCCGCCGTACCTTAACTCGCCTAGCCTCTCAGATTGTAGAAAGGACGCGTGATTTATCCCAACTAGTACTTCTCGGTATTTATACGAGAGGGGTGGTATTAGCCGAGTTGTTAGCACGCCAAATTGAAACTCTTGAAGATGTCACCGTAGCGGTGGGAGCATTAGACATTACATTTTATCGAGATGATCTTGACCAAATTGGCTTAAGAACTCCAGCAAAAACCAACATTCCTTTTGATCTCACAGGAAAAACAGTGGTGCTGGTAGATGATGTGATTTTCAAAGGTCGGACGATTCGCGCTGCGTTAAATGCTGTCACCGAGTATGGTAGACCAGAAGTGATTCGTTTAGCTGTTTTAGTAGATAGAGGTCATCGAGAATTACCAATTCACCCAGATTTCATTGGCAAGCAATTGCCTACCGCCAAAGAAGAAGTAGTTAAAGTTTACTTACAAGATTGGGATGGCAGAGATGCCGTGGAATTGATGGGAGATTAATCAGCTACTAGAGAGTAGTAATGGGTATTAGTACCGCCCTAAAAACTGATAAACACTTGAACGAAATCAAATATCAGGCGGCTGCTGCTGATAAAGAACTTGAGCAATATTTGGCTGACGCGATCGCGTAGAGGCTCAGATCCCCGACTTCTTGAAGAAGTCGGGGATCTTTAGGATTCTTTGCCTGTTCCCACTCCCTACTCCTTACCTTTAACAGTGCTAATAGTTTGTAATAACTGATTAGCTGTGTAGGGTTTGGATAAAAAAGCTTTGATGCCAACATCATAAGCTGCGTTGACCTTATCACTTGTTACCAGTCCACTGACGGCGATAATTTTGACACTCGGATTAATTTTTTGCAATGTCCGGATAGTTGTCATGCCATCCATAGATGGCATGACCATATCCGTTAAAACAAGAGATATTTCATCTCGATGTTCCACATATAAAGCTATAGCTTCAATACCATCACTGGCTGTGATTGCTTTGTAGTTATGACTTTCTAAAGATGTTTTGGTAATATCGCGAATGGCAACTTCGTCATCTACAACCAAAATCAATTCACCATTACCTTGAGGTAAGTACTGTTCTACTTCTTCTATGGTTTCTGCTGCCTCTTGTGCTGGCAAATAAACTTTAAAGTGGCTACCTTTTCCCTGCTCGCTGTATACATTGACAAAACCGCCATGGCTTTTAATAATACCCAGTACTGTAGAAAGCCCTAGCCCAGTGCCTTTACCAAGTTCTTTAGTGGTAAAAAATGGCTCAAATATCCGATCTAATATTTCTGGTGGAATACCTATTCCCGTATCGATAACAGTAATTACAACATAGGAACCAACTTTGGCATCAATGTTCATTTTGGTGTAATTTTCATCAACTAAAAGATTTTCAGCTGATATTTTTAAAGTCCCACCATTAGGCATCGCATCACGAGCATTAACACATAGATTCATCAGTACTTGATGTAGTTGGGTAGCATCACCAGATACTGTCCACAAGTTTTGTGGCATCCGAGTAGTAATTTCTATTGACTTGGGAAAGGTTTCTTTAATAATTTGCTGAACTTCGATAATTAAGTGTTTTAGTTGTAAAAGGGTGCGTTCTCCTTCCAGTCCACGAGTAAAAGATAATACTTGCTTGACTAAATTGGCTCCACGTTTAGCATTGGAAATCAATATCGGCAGTAATTGCCGAGAGCGCTCATCATTGATTTTTGACTCTAAAAGTTGCGCTGTCATCAAAATTGGAGCCAGAACATTGTTGAGGTCGTGGGCGATACCGCTTGCTAAAGTGCCAATACTTTCTAATCGTTGGGTGCGGAGAAATTGGGCTTCTAATTGTTTTTTTTGCGTAATATCAGTATTAACAACTAAGATAGACTTTGGTTTGTTACCGAAGTCGCGGACTAATGTCCAACGACTTTCGACAATAATGTCTTTACCTGATTTGGTTCTTTGATGTAACTCTCCCTCCCAGGAACCATTTTTCATCAGATAGTTGAATGCTGCTTGTAATAGAGGTTCATTTTTCTCATGCCACAAATCTTGTGTTTTTTTACCAATCGCCTCTTCTTTTTTCCAACCGTATAAACTCTCCGCCGCTTTATTCCAAAATAAAACTGGATCGTCTAAATCATGCACAAAAATGGCATCGGTGGCAATATCAAGTAAAGCAGCTTGCTCGCGGATTTTTTGTTCTGTTTGTTTGCGCTCCATTGCGTAACGGATAGAACGCTCGAGTAAAGGCGCATTTAACTGGCTTTTTTCAAGATAATCTGCTGCGCCTGCTTTCATGGCTTCTAGGTCGATTTCCCAATCTCCCTGACCAGTTAATAAAATCATGGGGGAGGAGCAGCCGTTGGCGATGGCTTCGCGCAAGAGTTCTAAACCATTGTGTATTCCTAATCGGTAGTCTACAAGATAGATATCATGATTATTGTGAGCGATCGCCTCTTTTGCAGCTTCATAAGTATCTACCCATTCCAACTCACAGCCGGCAAACTGAAATTCCCCGAACCAATCACGAGTTAAAATGTAATCATCTTCATCATCATCAACTAACAGAACTCTGATTGGGTTTTTGTTCATTTCTGCCTCCCAAAGCTTCTAGTGGCAATTCCACTATTTCAAACCAGTATTTTCCTACGCTCTGCATCACTTCAACTAAAGAGGCAAACGTCACAGGCTTGATGATGAAAGAATTTGCGCCTAAATCATAGGTATGATAAACATCTTCTTCTGCCCCTGAGGTTGTCAGTACTATAACGGGAATATGCCGTAGAGATGGGTCTGTTTTAATGTCTCTTAGCACTTCCAAACCGTCTTTTTTGGGCATGTTTAAATCTAACAAAATTAATCTCGGTCGTGGGGCTATAGTTTTGTCAGTATATTGACCACGGTTATACAAATAATCTAGTAACTCCTCACCATTGCTCACAATATACAAATCGATTGGTAATTGACTTTCTGCCAATGCCTCACGAACTAACATTCTGTCATCTTCATCATCATCAGCCATTAAGATTGTGATGGTTGTTTGCCCATCTTTCACTCTGTATCTTCTCCTTTACATTACTTATTAATACAAATTCAGTATGAAATTGCAACAAATTCTTAGAATATCTTTGTAGAATGAAGATCCCATTTTACCGTCTTGATATAATCCCTCCGCAGGAAGAAAAATTAAGAATGGTAATTAATCGGCAATTTGACAATAAATTTTGTGCCTTGTCCTGGTTCACTTTGTGCTGAAATACTTCCGTGATGTCGTTCAACAATTTTCCGGCAGATAGCTAAACCCATACCTGTACCTTTGTATTCTCTGTGACCATGTAAACGTTGAAAAATGTTAAAAATGCGATCAACAAACTTTTCTGCAAAACCAATACCATTATCTTCTACAATGACTTGGCAAGTTTCCGCAGCAACAGAAACTTTATCTGATTGATTGTGGAAAAGTTGACTGTAAACTTTGACAACAGGCGGTACATGGGGGCGGTGGAACTTGAGCGCGTTGCCAATGAGATTTTGCAACAGTTGGCGCATCTGTAAGGGATCAGCTTTAATAGTGGGTAAATCACCTATTTCTACCTGTCCATTTGTTTGCTGAATACTTACTTCTAAATCAGACAATACCTCTTGTGCTATCTGGGCCAAATTCACGGAGACAAAAGGCTGTGCCCTAGTGGTAACTCGTGAAAGTGTCAATAAATCCTTAATTAAAGTCTGCATCCGGAAGGCTGCATTTTGCATCCGTTCTAGATAATCGTGTCCTTGTTCACTTAAGTTGTTGCCACAGGTAGTTTTCAGTCGCTCACTGAAAGTTGTAATTTTACGTAATGGCTCTTGTAAATCATGAGAGGCGATAAAGGCAAATTGCTGCAATTCTTGATTAGAACGAGCGAGTTCTTGCCGTTGACGAGTTTCTTTATCTAAAATCGAGCTTTGGTCTAAAGCCACACCTATTTGATCTGCCAGTTGTCGCAACAGTTCAATTTCCCAGTTCGTCCACTGACGGGGATGGGCGCACTGATGGGCAATTAACAACCCCCAAAGTTGATTTTCGCGGAAAACTGGGACGATCAGGTTGGCTTTAACATCAAATTGTTGCAGCCATTTGATATAAGCAGGGTGGAGTGCAGCCTGTTCTATATCAGTAATAGCGCTAATTCGCCCCTGACGATATTGCTCAATGTAACCTTCCCGCAAAGAAGCATCGGTAATATCCTGTCCCAGCACCACGGGTAATCCAGGGACTACTGCTTCTTTCAAGACAACATAAGCACCATTGGCTCGTAGCCGCAAGATTAATACACGGTCTGCATGTAGGAGCTTTTGTACTTCTGTAACGCTGGTTTCGAGAATTTCATCGATTTGTAAAGACTTGCGAATTTTTAAAGTGATATCAGCGAATAATTGCGATCGCAAGTTTTGGCGTTCTAATTCTGCTTGTACTTGTTTGAGTTCGCGCAGTGCGGCTCGCCGTTCGCTAATATCCATCATCCCACCAATCATTCGCACTACTTTACCATTTTCATCCCACACAGCCTGACCGCGATTTAAAATCCACTTGTAAGAGCCATCCTTACACTGAACTTGATGCTCGCTAGTATAAAATAAAGTTTTTTTAGCACAGTGTTCAGTAATTGCTTTTCTTACCGCATCAAGATTATCTGGATGTATTCTGTTTGTCCATTCATATAAATTGTTGGAAACCTCGTAGTCTTCGTAACCAAGCATTTCCTTCCAGCGCTTCGAGAAAAATACTTCATTCGTTTTCAGGTTCCAGTCCCAAATGCCATCATTGTTACCCCGCACAGCCAATTGCCAACGTTCTTCACTTGTTTTGAGTGCATCTTCGACTCGTTGACGCTCAATAGCTGTGGCTAAGACATTGGCAATAGCTTGGAGAAAATAAATATCATCTTTAGTAAAGGTATGCTGTCTAGTTGTATGTGCCCCTAAAACGCCAAAAGGGCTTTCTTTACCATGAATTACCACACTTATGCCACCAATCACTTGATGCTCATGTAGCAATGGTGGGCCACTAAATCGCGTTTCTTGACGAAGATTACCGACAATCACTGGTTCCTGGGAAAGTAAGGTGTAGCCAGCTTGCGAATTGACGTCGGTGCTGACACTTGCTTGTCCCACCAAACCAGAGTGCCAGCCTACTCCCGCCCGTAGTAGTAAGGCGTCGCCATCTGGTAGCAGTTCCAAAATTTTGCAATATTCCACCCTCAGACACTGAGCAACAAGCGTCACACACGAATTCATCAGTGTAGTCAAATCTGTGCCAGCTAGGGCTTTTTGACTGAGTTGAGCGACAACAGCTTGTTGATTGGCTTGAATCTCTAGTGCTTCTTCTGCTTGCTTGCGTTTGGTAATATCAATATCTACCCCACACATCTGTACAGCCACCCCAGCAGCATCACGAAAGACTACTCCTTTGCTGGCTAACCAGCGAATGCTACCATCGGCAAGAACAACACGAAATTCAATTTCATAGTCTATCCCTGCTTGAATTGCTTGTTGATCCGCATACCTGACGAAATTCTGATCTTGAGGATGAACACAATTAATGAAAGCTTCGTAAGTGCCATCAAAAGAGCCTTTTGACTTACCATAAAGCGCCTCTAGGGTATCCGACCAAGTAATTTGTTTGGTTAAGAGGTTCCAGTTCCAAATACCCATGTGGGCTGCCTCTAATGCCATCCTCAGTTGTGCTTCTCGCAACTGTGCTGCTTCAGTTTGTTGTCGTAATTCCCGGATTGCCCGCTTGGCTTCCAGAAGACGGCGGAGTCTTTGAGACAATACTGGCCACTGAATTGGCTTGGTGATAAAATCGGTTGCACCTACAGCGAAAGCTTGCTCTACAGAGGCTTGATCGTAAAGTGCAGTGATCATTAATATCAGTGTGTTTTCCCCATCGGGGAGTGTTTGCAACTTAGCGCAGCAGCTAAAGCCATCCATCACTGGCATTATGGCATCCAGCAGTACTATATCTGGGTGTAGGTGAGTATAGATAGCAAGCGCCTCAAAACCATTCCTTGCTTCTGCCACCTGATATCCGGCTTGTTTTATCAGATAACACAGCTGCATTCGAGTAAAATCATTATCATCTACAACCAAAATCAGGGCAGAGTCTTGATTGGTCATTAGTCAATAAGTGATAAATTATGAGATTTTCAATAATTCCTGTGCTGTCTAGGTTTCAGGCAAAAAGCTGGCTGTAAAGATGCCTGAACTATCAGTAAGTACTCATTTGTTACCAATCCACCGATGGCGATCGCAGGTAGTTGTGGAATCATAATAATTGTATGGTGCATGAATGGTAGTTTCTCCATCCATAATTTGGCATCATCATCTTGATAATAGCTACCCTATTTTATCTTGATACTGCCACTATTTTGCTAATGCTTCCATGGCATTACCAAAATAGTTGCACTCAGGAAGGAAGCACTCTTTTTCTTACTCAGAGCATGTTTGAAAAGTGTTGGGCGAATATAATTCGCTACTACACAAACTAAGTCCGCCTGCGCGGACTAACACAAAATCAAGTCTTTCAAACCCACGAAGGTGGGTTTCGCCTGTATAGCCGCGATTTCTAATCGCCAGGGCAGGTATTAATTTAGACTTTTCAAACAACCTCTCAGGAAGGAAGCACTCAGGAAGGAAGCACTCTTTTTCTTACTCAGGAAGGAAGCACTCAGGAAGGAAGCACTCTTTTTCTGGCATTGCTGAATTGGAATATGAAATGCCAAAATTACTTTTCTTTTTCTTTGTAACTTTGCGCCTTTGCGACTTTACGTGAGACAAATTCATATCTTTATTCAGCAACGCCCTTTTTCTTACTCAGCACTCAGCACTCAGGAAGGAAGCACTCAGGAAGGAAGCACTCAGGAAGGAAGCACTCAGGAAGGAAGCACTGAGTGAGGTAAATATACCTGAAATTGTGTACCTTTGCCTACACAACTCGATACTGTGATCAAACCACCATGTCCTTTGACAATTCCCATGACTGTAGAAAGTCCTAGTCCCGTACCTTTACCAAATTCTTTGGTTGTGAAAAAGGGGTCAAAAATTTTGTCTATTATTTCACCACTGATGCCTAAACCAGTATCAGTAACTGTCAGACAAATGTAAGAACCAACTTTAGCATCAAGGTTAGTTTTAGCATGATTTTCATCAATAAAAATATTCTCAGCAGATATTGTTAAATTGCCACCGTCGGGCATAGCATCACGAGCATTGAGACACAAATTAATCAGTACCTGATAGAGTTGTGTGCTGTCACCACGAATTGGTAATAAATTTGGCTGAATTTCTGTAGAGAGGACAATTGATTGGGGAAATGTTTGTTGCACAATTTGTTGGATTTCTAAAATCAAATGCTTAATTTGAATCACATTGCGGATATTTGGAGCGGGTTTTCCGGGGAAGTCGCCTTCGATACCTTGCACAAATGACAGCACTTGTTTTACTAAATTAGTACCACGTTTTGTATTATTTTCGATTATTGATAAAATCTGTTGAGTGTTGCGATCGCGGCATTTGCTTTGCAGCAGTTGTACTGACATCAAAATTGGTGATAATACATTATTTAAGTCATGGGCAATACCACTGGCCAGAGTCCCAATACTTTCCATGCGTTGAGCGCGCAAAAATTGCTGTTCTAATTCTTGTTTTTGGGTAATATCAGTGTCTACGACTAAAAAGGTAGATTCACTGTGACATAATATTTTTGGTGTTTCTTTATACTCTGATTGTATACTCGTTAGTTCGAGCAAGCTACGCCGCATCTCTAGTTGTTTGATGATGAGGCGGCTAATCGATTGCAACGCCTTTAGTTGTTTTGGTGTGATTTGGCGTGATATGCGATCTACTACGCACAGAGTGGCGATCGCCTGCCCTCCTGCTACTATCAAAGGTACGCCAACATAAAATCTTACATAAGGTTCTGAAGTAACTACGACATTTGTGGCATACTGCTCATCTGCTAAAGTGTCAGGAATAATTAAAATATCTTTTTGCTGGATGCAAAGCCTACAAAAACCAATATCTATAGGCATTTCCCGTATATCCAACCCTACTTTTGCTTTGAACCACTGACGATTGGTGTCAAGCAAATTAATTAAAGCTATGGGTGCATCACAAATCTGCGCGGCTAAGAACACCAAATCATCGAATGCTTGTTCTGGCGCAGAGTCGAGAATCTGATACTGATAGAGAGCCTCAATCCTTGCTACTTCATGATTACACACAGAAGATTTCATGAAATTTTTCCTACTATGACTGAATTACAACTTGCCCTCTTGTTAATTGCGCTGCTCTCAATTTATGAAGTTGGAAAGTATAGGGGTGATATCGCTAAAGTGATGCCTGTTATAAGTCTGTTTTCAAGTACCATATAATTTACAACGCATCTGAATAATTGGTAGCCCAAACAAAAAAATTGCTTCCTGGTCAGTTAAGTCTTGACTGCACTTGATCTGCAAAAGTCACTATCGTAATTATTTAAAAAGTGTCAGCACATAACTTTAATTACAATTATAGTAATATGTCTTAAGGAGGATGACAGAAAGATTTACTTATATGTGTAGATTTACTTAATTTATCTTAAATTTATGTCATTATTGATATTTTATTTTGATAACTTAAATTAGTAATAGTAGAAAAATTCCTTGTATACTTGAATTACATATTTTTTTGAATTTGTATAAATTAAAATATGTAAAATCAGAAACTTGAGAGCCTCCTCAAGAGGGAAGAGCGAAGGGGCTTTTTGGAGAACGGCATCATGGCTAAGACAAACCATGATTTCTGAAAAAATACGAAAGTCTAAGTTTAAGAGTAGTTGCTGCTCACATTACTTTGATTCTTAAAATTTCTTAATACAGGGTAGTAGGGCTTTGTTCAAGGACAATATATTTAAGTCCTATACATACTGAAGCCAGATAATTATGAACTCAATGATGACAAATACACTTGCTACTGCGATTAAACCAAAAGCCGAAGATAGTTTTGCCATTACATTTGCGCCATTGTCGCTTGAAGAAATCTATGCCAAAACCAATGACCCAGCCAATGGTGCAGTCGTGGTGATGAGTGGAATGGTTCGCAATCAAACCGATGGACAACCTGTGGTCTCCTTAGAATATCAAGCGTATGAAACGATGGCGTTACGAGTTTTCTATCAAATTGCTGCTGATATTCGTTCCTCTTGGTCTGATGTGAATCGAGTGGTGATATATCATCGTATTGGACGTTTGTCTGTTGGAGAAATTAGCGTATTAGTCGCGGTAGGTTGTCCTCATCGTAGTGAAGCATTTGCAGCTTGCCGCTATGCGATTGACACCCTCAAACACAATGCCCCCATTTGGAAAAAAGAACATTGGGCCGATGGTTCTAGTAGCTGGGTGAGTATTGGTGCTTGTGAACAGTCAGGAGAAGGATGCTAAATTTCCACAGGTGATTTCTCAAGAAATTATCGCTTGAAAATATTTAATTCTATTAACTTGGTAACAAAATTTGTCTCAAGTGTGTTTATTTTATTGGCGCACAACTAGTTGGTATGCTGTAACAGTATATCATATGCCTAATAACTGTATTTTGTTCGCAGATTTAACGGCAGATGTGGTTTAAAATACTACTGCAAAATATATTTTTTACAACAGGCATTTTATCTCTTGATAGCAGCAAGTAGTACTTCATCGCAAAATCATACTAAGTGACTCAGATTTCACCAATACTTTACTAACAAACTCTTGCGAATTTGCTTTCCTAATAATAGGATATAAATTTAACACGATACATACGTAAGTATAAGTTATATCTTGCGCCAGCATCAAAAACCGCTATAGGTTTGAAATATAAGGCTGTATAGCAAAAGTCATCTTTAGATGACCAAACCCTTGGTGTGGCATAGACTTTACTCTACTTTGGTGGACTTGGGCTATTAGCTAAGAAATTAATTTCTTGGTGGCAGATAAGGCAGGTGCAAGATATCAGATAATTAATTTGTGTATGTAACGAAAATTAAAAATTCTTCCAGTAACTATTAAGATTATGCGGTTAACTGCTAAATCAGCATCAATTAACAAGATTGAATTTTTCCTGTTAGGAATAGGGACTAGTTTAATAATTATCAATTTATTTTTAATCTGGAAATCTGGCATTATCATAAATTTTTATATAAATTCTGCCTTCTTCATTTTAATATGTCTTTCGCTGAAGGAAAAACGTCAAAAATTAAAGTTTGAAAGCGGATTACCTGCTACGATTTTGGGTTTATTACTACTGGCATGTGTGTTTATTAGTAGCCAAAATCAGATAAACTTTGTTGTATTTTCTTTATTTTCACCTGTAATGTCTGGGTTAGGGCTGGCTTTTTTAGCATCTGGATTCAAGGGATTAAGGCAATACCGGATAGAATTGATCGCCATGATTTTTCTCAGCACACGTACCCTAATATATGCATTATCTAATTATCTAGATATATCACCAGTAACTGCTAAACTTTCTACTGCAATTCTTTGGTATACAGGCTTTACAGTAAAACTTTCTGGGACTATTATTACTTTTGCCACATCTGCTGTAAAAGTCTATGGGGCTTGTTCTGGAATGGCAACAATGCTAGATATGTTCAGCTTGGGCATACTGTTTATTTTCATATTTAATCTCAAGTGGAAGCAAAAAATTTTAGTCCCAGTGGTAGCTATTATCTTAGGATTTATCGTCAACGCACTGCGGGTTGCTCTGATGGCTATTCTAGTCAATCAAGGCGATAGTCAAGCATTTAATTACTGGCATGATGGGGATGGCTCTCTAATATTTTCCATGATTTCTGCTTTACTTCTCTGTGGTTTTTGCTGGTTTTTACTGAGTATGAATCAACAAGAAGACCAAAGTATTTTAGGTTCCTAAAAGTGATGTTTTATAACAAAATCCGGGGTTCACTTTTGGCTTTAACCCTAAGTATGGGAATATTAGCTTTGGGAAGATTATTGTTCTTTCCCAATTTGGGTAAACCAAACAATAACATCTTTGTTTTTACTGAAGAAGTACCTTTACCCGAATGGCGATTCAATGTAGTACCTACTACAAAAGCATCTACTAATGAAACTGAAGAACTAATAGTACACAAGCACTACCAGTATGTTAAAAATGATCTATTACTAGACATTGAAATGCGTTATTTAGATAATCTTTATAACGCAGATATTAACTCACTCATCCAGCGATACCTTGCCATTCAATCTCCGGGGATGATGCGTCAGCAAGCTGGGATAGGTTACTACGGTCTTGGGGTACATGAGCAACGAGCCTATTTAAGCGCCTGCATCAATCCACGAGGCGGCAGCACTTTCACTCACGTACAGTTTAGAAACAATCGCTATCTCAACGACTTGCGGTTTGACCGCTTAATACCTATTGTCTTAGGTCAATCTCCATTTCCAGACAGGCGCTGTCTTTGGGCACATTTGTCCATGCCTTTAAAGGATTCTTCCCCGGAAGCTACTTACCAAGTTCTCGAAAAGGCTTGGGTTCCTTGGTATCAGTGGTGGCAGTCTCGGTTTCCTCAGCCTTAAATTCACTTACACATAACATTTTGTATCAATACCATGTCTAAAATTACACCAGAATTTGATATTACTCAAGTAGTTGACGCAGAGCTTTCAAAGTTAAATAAATCAGTCAAGTCTATAGAGTCTTCACTAGAACTGATTCAACTTTTGCGATTGGTTGGTTATGGTCTATTACTACTAGCATTTTTTGACTTAGTTGAGATGTTTATTCCACCCAATTTTATGAATCCTGCTTGGGAATTTCAAACAATGGGTCAGCTTGTTGAGAAGGTGGCTGTACCATTAATTGGGTTAGTGTTTGTATTCTCAGGTAAGCGAGACAAGAGGGGTGTATGGGAAACTAGGTTTGTGGCTCTCTTGTCTTACTTGACTTTGTTAGTGGGTTTATTATTTATATTAACAATCCCTTGGGGCATCGTTAATACTATCCGTTTGCATAATACCAATGTAAATCAAGTTAATACTCAATCCACTCAACAAGTGTCGCAAATCGAACAGGTTGAAAATCAATTAAAGCAAGCCACTCCCACTGAAATAGAGAATTTTCTCACTAGCCAAAATCGCTCATTAGAGGGACGAAATCCACAGGAAATAAAAGACCAAATTCTTTCAGAACTCGCTCAGTCTAAGCAACGAATTAAGACCCAAACAGCAGCAACTAAGGCTTCTGGCAGACTAAGATTGTTTAAAAGTTCTGTGAAATGGAATTTGGGAGCTTTAGTATCCGCAGCTTTATTTATTAGTCTTTGGAAAGGAACTGTCTGGGCGAGAAGAAAAGCTTAAGTTCTGTTGAAATAGTTGATAAATATTGTCCTTTAGGAAATAAATATCATATATATTATCATTGCGATCGCCAGGAAGCAATTCTAGTCACTGCGATCGCTTCTTCATATTTGCTTGTCATGAAAAGTTGAATTTTAGTGTTGATAATTCTCTCTCGTGAGAAATATAAAGCAGAGATAAAGTTGAACAAATTACAGTTGAAAATTATATCTTTTTTAAACTTTGAATAAGCAAATCATTTTTGTATTGTAAAAGTTATGCAAATTTGCGATATTTATACTTAAGTACGTATATACCGAATTATTTGCCAATAAGCAATTATCAAGCTAATTGCATAATTAATAGTTATTAGCTAATAAAGCTGATTCTGGAAATAATTGGTAATAAAAAATATGTGCTTTATCCAAACAAACAAGGACTTTAATATAATGAGCAAATTTAGCTCTCTATGCCTTGGGGCTACGTTGGCTGCTACAACCATGACAGCCGTAGCCTTGGCTCCTTCTGCTGCATTTGCGGTTACTCTCGACGGTACTCTATCACTTGAGGGAACTGTAGATTTAGGTAATCCTGCTCTTGGTAATACTGCAACAACTCATTTTAATTGGATTGGTAATCCTGTAGTTAATGCTATTAGTGGTGATTTTCTCACTTTTGCGCCTAGTCTGGCAGGTAGCTCAGTTACTGTGCAAAATTTGAGTTTAGTGAGAAACGAAGCCTTAGCATCAGCCACCAACACATATTCATTCGTTGGTAATCAGCCCGGTGGTAGTTTTTCTAACTACATTAGTTTCGGCGAGTATACTTTCGATGGCACGACAGCTGATCTGAGCTTTGACCTCACAGGTGGTACATTTACTAGAAGTGTGTTTGGTAATAATGTCATATCTGTGACTTTAGAAGGAATCACTGGGGAATTTAAGTTCGATGGCCGAACGATCGCCACGGGTGGAATCACCGGAACTCAATCGGGGTCTACTGCGGCAGGTGGAATTTCTCTGACAGCAACAGCTGTACCTGTACCCGTACCTGAACCCATAACTCACTTGGGTATAGGTCTTGGCTTAGGCGTTGGAGCAGTTCTCAAAAAACGATTTTCCCACAGTGGTAAAAAAACTGAAGGAAATTTAGTTTAAGAATTTTGGATAACGCTAAATATGAGGATACTTCCTCTAGCTGAAAACCGTGTTCCCTGACCTGATTTAATTAGAGTATTCAGTAATATTACTTTTTAACAGCCCACAAGCTCCCCGAATTCTTGAAGAATTCGGGGAGCTGATAAATGCAAATTAGTGATAATAATAAGCACTATAATTATTTTTTTGCCCGTTACCAACTATACCTAAAACATTCAACCGAGAAGTCTTGAGACTATCTAAAGCTTGTTTGAGCATCGATGAATCTGTTTTGTCCATCTTCACCACCATTAAAATACCATCTGTGTGGGGTGCTAGCAGGCTAGCATCAGCTAGTCCTAATACAGGAGGAGCATCATAAATTACTAAATCAAAGGTGCTATGAAACTCTGCCATCAATCGCTGAATCTTTTCGGAAGAGAGTAACTTTGTAGGGTCAGGCGGTATAGGGCCAGCAGTTAGCACAGATAATTGGTTCATAGAGGGTAGTGGACGAATCGCATCTGTGATTGGCAAGTTCGTAGAAATTAAATTACTCAATCCCCACAGGTTATTTAATTTTGCTAGGTTATGAATTACAGGTTGGCGAAGATCAGCATCTACTAGTAGTACTCGTCGTCCCATTGCTGAGGCTGTTTGAGCTAGATGAAAAGCAATTGTCGATTTACCATCACCAGGTAGAGCTGAACTAATAATAATTGAGCGAATCTGGCGATCAGAACTGAGTAATTGAATATTTGTATGAAGTACCCGCACAGCTTCTAAAAATTCTTGGGCAAGTTGAGTGTGTTCTTCATCAGTGACTACAGCTAGACTTGAACTATCTTCAGCCAGGGAATTTGGTACTTTGACTAGGGGAGTTTTTTTAGTTGCAGCTTGGGTTTGGCTACTTTGCAATTGCTTTTCAAAGGGAATGTTACCCAATAACGGCAGTCTGATTTTCTCCTTCAGAGCATTAACATTATGGTAAGTATTATCAAATTTTTCTATTAGTAAAGCTATACCAATTCCCAAAACTATACTGGCAACTAATCCTATGAAAAAACTACGTATGACATCTGAAGAAGCAACAGGTACTACTGGCTTATAAGGTGCTTGAATTAACTGCCAACCCAATTCTGTCTGGGATATCTGAATTTGAAGTTCTTCGCGAGTGGAGAGAAAGCGATTCAAGCTGTCGGTTGCTACCTGTAATTGGCGCTGTATTTCAGTATATTGTCTTGCTAAAACTGGTAATTGCTGCCGTCGTTGTTCCAGCCTCTGTTCTATTTTAGTTAGTTCTTGACTTTGTACCTCTAAATTCTGCAGCTGAGTTAATAACTCTGCCGATTTTGTATCTAAAGCGCGCTGTGACTCTTCTTGTAGCAGAGGCAATAAACTGGCTCGCTTTTCTTTTAATGTTTGGAGAGTTGGGTTAGCATCCTGCAAACGAACTGACTCTGTAGCAATTTGAATATCCAATTGCCGAATTTGAGTAAGTAATTGCTGGTACAGAGGAGAACTATTTAACACTGTGACCCGGCCATTTTGTCCCTGGAGAATTTCCAAATTAGCACGCACCTGTGCCAATTGCAGATTAATCACTCCTCTTTGTTGAGATAATCCTGCGGCTTGACTGGCTAGTGAAGTTGCCTGGTTTTCTGGGGTGTTCAAGTCATATTTTTGTCGGAAAATTTGCAGTTCTTTTTGCAGATTATCAACTCGATTTTGTAGATTTGGCAGTTCTTTATCAACAAACTGAGTACCCTGACGTAGCTTTGTTTGCCGCTTCTCCTGACTGTATTCGAGAAACTCTTGAGCAATTTTATCTAATACGGCTTGAGCTTGATTTGGCTCTTGCGCTCGATAAGTAACTCTGATAATTTTGGTTTCATCTAACTGAGCAATCCTTAAAGAGTTAATCAGAGAACTATAAGTGAGATCTGAATAAGTAGTTTGTAAATCCCTAATTATCTTCCCTAGCATTTCCGGACTTTTGAGAACCTGAATTTGACTATTGTAATCAAGTGTAGACTTACTACTACTAGTATTGGAATCTTGGACAATATTTACTCTTTCGTCATCCAAAGGTTCTACTAACATCTGAAAAGAGCTTTCATATTCTGGTTGCTTTGGATTTAGCATTAAGTTAGCAATCACAGTAGTCATCACAGCAATACTTACCCCTGTAATGACTAGCGCTCGTCGCCTGACAACATTCAGCAATTCTGAAAAATTACCGTCACCTGCTTCCCCTTCAGCCATGGAAAAAGCATGAGTCTGAGGAAATGCTGATCCAAAGTTATTGTCGTTATTTGAGCTTGAGAATTGAGAAGAATTATTCTTCATCATTTATTCATACTTGGTAGTGTATTAGGTGGAATTTATATGAAAGCTTTAAAAAGCTGATTTCAGGAATTAAAAAGTCTTGTATACGATAAATAATTATACAGAATAATTAATATTATCTTGTCGCCAATTATCACAAATATAGTGAGGGCATTTCTGAGACTGTTTTTCTCAGATATTGCAGATAAGTAAGTCGGTGCTAATATCTTAAACTATTGGACTGACAAGCCTAAAATGGTTCATGATGATTTTGTGGAACAGGCATTTTGCCTGTTCTGGGCGGGCAAGATGCCCACCCCACAATCATTTGTTTATGCAACATTTTAGACTAGACACGCCACTACAGTTGATTTATATTTCTTCATATACATTGAATATACTGCCCAGAAATTTATTTCTTGACTAATAGCTGAAGATGACGGAAAGGAACTGAAATTTATGGGATGAACTAATTATCCATCAAGTTGCTTCACGCATACAGAAGTCAATCTCTTTAGAAAGAATTAACATTTTTGCTTGCTTCATTCTGACTAAACAAAAGTCTATAATATTTTCTTCAGTTCTCCAGTATAATTTTGGCTCTGCTCTCATCCCTGCATTGAGTGTACCTGCAATGAGGATTGAGTATTTTGTCAGAGTTTCCACAGAATTCGCCCACGGTGAACAACTGTGGGCGATCGCCAGGCTAGTATACGCGTAGTTGCTTCCTCTAAGGTAACAAATTTTAGCTTTGGTACTTTACATATTTTGCCTCAAACAGGCATTTCTCTGTTGGGTATAGCAACTTATTCATATTACTTTATACTACTAAGAAAGATTTTTAAATAATAAAATTTTATCCTCTGATGTTCATTATATAAAGATTTTGGGTGTTTAGACTAAGAAATGACAAAGTAAGATAAATTTTTAGTAAAGCAATTTAGATAACATTGAAACATGATATTCTAGGGTTGCGAAAATACACGTAACCAAATTTTCTGACTGTAACACTCCAGTAAAAAATTAGGTGTAGTCACAAATAACCAAAAAAAACTAATAAAGTGAAAAAAAAACGAATTACTGCCATTAAGTTCAATCATTGCGAGTGCGGAGAATCTGATTTAAAACCAGTGGGATGTATCAGTTAGCTCCTAAGCCAAAGTGGAAAGCTGTTTGTGATTATTGGGAATTTCTCATCATTTTTGTGTTCCTTGCTACAAATAATTTTGCTTGAAGGTTTAAATAAATAGCGTATTAATTGGCTGTATTGGTATTAGGTTTGCACATTTATTTGCAAGTCCTAAAAAGCATTGATATGCCAGTTGGTTATTACAGTAAACCGGATCTGATATGTATTAGATCCTGCAAAATTTTATATACAAATTAATGGCTTGATTAATTCAGTGATATACGTAATTTACATGTATAAAAACTCCAAAGATTAGGATAGAGCCGATGGGACTTGATGAATGGATTAATCAAAAAAAATTATTGCAATCCATTTCTACTCGGTTAGAAACGAAGAATAAGTATTCTTTAAAGACGCAAAAATTGATTAAATTATCTGTAGTCACACAGTTTTTCCCGCCAGACTATGCAGCTACAGGGCAATTAATAGAGGAACTGGTAAAACAGTTAGGTCAACAAGGAGTGGATATAGAAGTTTTTACAAGTCAGCCGGGATATGCGTTTCGGTCTCATACTGCTCCAGCATTTGAACGGTCGGGTCGAACTAAAATTCAGCGATCGCGCACTGCCCAACTCTGGCCGGGGAGGATTCGTGGTAAAGCAGTCAATGGTGTCCTGTATACTTTGCGGGCTGCACTATATCTGCTGAGAGCGGCGCGTCGGAATAATTTAATGTTAGTGACCACAGCGCCCCCATTTTTACCAGTGATCGGATATTTGGCGAATATTTTGCTTCGATTGCCCTATGTCTGCATCCTTTATGATCTGTACCCCGATATTGCGATCGCCCTAGGAGTAGTCTCCAAGCGTAGCTGGTTGGTGCGAATGTGGCGCGCCATCAACAGAAGAGTTTGGCTCAACGCCAAAAGCATTATAGTTTTAAGTCCAGCAATGAAACAGCAGGTAATAGCGAGTTGTCCACAAGTGGCACATAAGATTTCTGTGATTCATAGTTGGGCCAATCCAGAGTTAATTGTTCCCATTGCCAAGAAAGAAAACTGGTTTGCTTGGAAGTACAACTTGGTCAACAAATTTACCGTACTTTACTCCGGGAATATGGGTCGCTGTCATGATATTGACACCATCTTAGAAGCTGCAAAGGAACTAAAAGATGAACCCATCCAGTTTGTCTGTATTGGTGGTGGCGCTAAACGTGATCAATTAATTCAGGAAGTAGAACAATTAGGACTGGAAAATTTTACCTTCTTACCATACCAAGACAAAGAGGTACTGCCTTACTCACTCACAGCTTGCGACTTGTCACTAGTTAGTGTAGATGCTTCTACAGAGAGTTTAGTTGTTCCTAGCAAGCTTTACTCAGCTTTAGCATCTGGAAGACCATTGGCAGTAATTTGTTCACCTTATTCATACTTAAGGCAACTCATGTCTGAAGCTAACTGTGGCGGTACATTCGACAATGGCGATAGTCACGGTTTAGCCCAATTCATTCGCTTACTTAGTCGTGATCAACAACTAGGGGAAAAAATGGGTATGGCAGGTCATCAGTATTTGCGATCGCACTTCACCCCTAAGGTAATTTCTCAACAGTACCTTGAAGTTTTGCAGCAGGCAATCATGACTGATGAAGTGGTCACTATGTATCCAAGCAATATAAAGTAAATATGTTGAAATATTTACATTTGAGAAGTTCAAATAAACTTCAAGAAATTTCATTCAAATATTGCACTACATGGTATAAATTAACTTATCAAGAGGTGTTATTTTCAATAAAAATATAACTCATCTAGATAATTATTCAAGTAAATCTTTGTAGTATGGCAAATACTTATCTCACTATATTTGTCATACTACAAGGAAGTAACAATTTTCTTGGACAAAACTTGTAGCATAAAAGCACACTCACCACAGTAATTAAATATTATTGTTGTAGTTTTTTTTAGGAGTTGGGCTTCGATGGTCATTTGATCTCAGTCCCTCCAAAGTAACCTTCCTGTTCATTTTTTACGTGCATTTACATTAGGAGGGCAAATTGCAGAGAAGGTGTGACCGAAATCGAAAACGTTCTAAAAAACGGGCTATCTACTGCCCAGTTCATGGCTGCTATTTAGATAGTGTAAGTCAGAAATATCAACTGTTTGCCGACCAGCCAGGTCAGTTACAGCAACGAGGTATGAGTCGTCGAAATGCCTTAATGTTAGTAGCAAACCAAACCGCAGTTCCTATAGAAGGGGAATGGCTAGAAGCTTTCTGGTGTGAACAATGCCAGCAAACAAAGTGGTATCACGTCCGCAAAGTCAATGAGCGTACTTATGAAGTTGCGTTAGCGCCACAAGAACTGTGGCAGCAAGTAACAGGAGTAGTTGATCCTAAAGGTAATCCTACCGTGGGCGAATTTACCCGCCGACATTCACGAGTGTTAAATCAGCATAGCATCAACGATTTTAAATTTGTGGGTTAAGTATCAATAATTTAGTGATATTTATAGTAATCCTAAATGATTTACGAACAAAAATATCCCAAACAACCCCAACTTCTTCAAGAAATCGGGGTTTGAGACTGTAGCAGTTCATAGTAGTTTTTAGCTTTTAAGAGGGCTGATATAATTAAATATTATGAGAATACAAAAGTTTTATGTTTGACTCATCTCTCTACGAAACAGACTTTTTAGCTTGGATAAATCAGCAGCAGTTAGCCTTAACTAGTCGGGATATAACAGCTTTAGACTGGGAAAACCTGGCCGAAGAGTTAGATTCTATGGGTATTAGAGAGAAAAGTGAGTTAAAAAACCGCTTAGTAGTTTTACTAGCTCATTTACTCAAGTGGCAACATCAGCCTACAAAACGTTCTATAAGTTGGTTTACCACTATTGCTAACCAAAGAGATGATTTACGGGATTTGTTAGCAGAAAAGCCTAGTTTACAGCAATACATTCCTGATACTTTACCCAAGGCTTATCGTAATGCTCGACGGGAAGCTTCAGCAGAAACAGGATTAAGTTTAGCTAGTTTTTTTGAGACTTGTCCTTATAGCATTGCAGAAATATTAAATCCTGAGTTTTTGTGTAACACTACAGATGATTTTGAAAAAGCGATGAAAAAGTAAGATAGGTATTAATATAATCCATAAAAAGTGAAAAAGCTTACAGCGAAATTAGCTTTATCTCAAGAGTTTTTTAGTGATTGAGAGTCACCAGTTAACACAAGGCGATCGCACCTACAAACTAAGGCTAGCTGCGCAATAGCTTTGGCAAGCGGGTAAACGATGTAACTAAATTATCGGTGAAACCTCTCTATAGGAAAGTATAATCGCGGGTCTGTAAGGTTCGTTAGATATAAAAATTCTAACGCTTTTAAATTTGTGAATAAATAAAAGTATGAGCATTCCTTTCTTTCTGTACAGGCGTTTAGCAAATTGGATTACTTGTGAGTTTAATTTTCAACCTAATAAAAAAACAGCACTTAAAAATAAATATGAAGTAGCAAGCTTTAAAGATGTTTTTTGTCATCCATTTTACTGGCAATTATTTCAATATATTCATGAATGTCCTAAGTTAGTCTTAGACTGTGGAGCGCATTGCGGACATTTCACAATTCTAGCAGATATTTGTTTTCAGAGTAAATTTGCTAGTGTTGATACTGAATACATTTTGATTGAACCAAATCCATATCTATTGCCGATTATTAAACAAAACATATCAGATATGGATCTTAATTATAGAGTACAAATTAAACAAGGGCTGTTAGGGGAAAAATCAGGTAGTGAAAAGCTTTGGGTGAAACCTAAAAATTATCTTTCCACAGGTCTAGCTTATAGCAAAGGAGCAAAACCTTTTCAGGTGCCATTTATTGATATACAGGAAATAGTAGGAAATCGAATTATTGACCTGATGAAAATCGATATTGAAGGAGGTGAGTTTGCATTTGTGCGTTCTCATATAGATATCTTCAAGCAGGTAAACTTAATTTTTATGGAACTGCATGAGGCTTCTGAAGAACTTCATCATGAAATATCTGATTCTTTAAACTCAGTAGGACTAAACTTAGCTGCCAAGCCTATAAAATCTCATGGACAACAGCTTTTAATCTGGCAACGCTTATAGGTTAACACTTTAAGAATTCAGACACCAAATTAAAATAAAAGTTTCAGATTCAGATAGTACCTAGCAAGCAATGCTGCAAACAAAAACGGTCAAAATTTTAATTAGTTTAATTAATACTCAGCGATATCTGGCAATTCAAGCCTTAGGATTAGCATTTTTTACCTCTATTTTAGAGGGATTTTCTACTCCTCTTGTCATGCTAGTTATCCAAACAATAGAGGGTGATGTATCTGTTAACAATCAATCATCAGTATTTATTCAAGAAATAATAAAAATATATGCTAACTTCCCTGGTAAATGGCATTTTCTAATATTGGTAATATTTTTTTTGATTCTAACAGTTATTAAAAACATTTGTTTGTACTATTCAAATATTACTATCAATAAATTACAACTCAAAATCGGTGTTTTCATTCGTAAATATTGCATTGAACGCTTTTTAAAATTAGAGATATCATTCTATAATCAGTCAAATATAGGTAACTTATTGAGTTATGTGAATGAACAAGCTCAACGTAGTGAGATTTTATCTGCTAACCTCATAGAAATCATTAGAGAATTGCTAATGATTTTTATACTTATAGCTGTACTGGTTGCCTTATCACCTCTATTAACAATTATTTCTGTAATAACTTTATTATTAGTATCTCTATTCCTGAAATCGATATTAAACTCTGTTCGCATCTACGGACGCAAAGCAGCTAAATCAATTGATGAATTTTCTTCATTTATCACAGATTTGCTGAGTGGAATTCGAGTGATTAAATCGTTTAATTCTGAATTCAGAGAGCTAGAAAATGCTGACAGATTTTTAGAAAAACGCTATGAGGCTGAACTTGGAGCTTTTAAATATAAATCAGCAATAGTTCCTCTAACTGAAACAGCAGGAATCACTCTACTTTTATTGCTTCTTGGTATAGGGGCAAGCGTGGTTTCGGCTACGGGAGAGGGGGGGTTATCCTTATTGCTAGCTTACACTTATACATTATTGCGAATGATACCGCGAATTAATCATCTTAATAGTTTGCGGTCACAGCTAGCGTTATTATCAGGTAGCTTAGAATCTATTTATAATTTTATTTCATCTACTGAAAGCTTACATCTACTAGATGGTCAGAAGCCTTACAAAGGTTTGGTATCAGGAATAAATTTTGAAAATGTTACTTTTACTTTTCCTACTAATACAGAACCAACCCTTAAGAGAATAAATTTTAATGTGGAAAAAGGCACAATAACTGCCCTCGTTGGTTCATCAGGTAGCGGTAAATCAACTCTAGCTGATTTGGTGATGAGATTTCATGATCCTGATGCTGGAAGTATCAAAATTGATGGAATTGACTTGAGAGAATACCAAATTGCTTCTTGGCGCAACTCCATTGCAATGGTCAGTCAAGAAACATTCTTATTTCATTCTTCAATTCGCGAAAATATTGCCTATGGATGTCCAGATGCGACGGAGTTAGAAATTATTGCAGCTGCTAAGAAAGCTTATGCTTACGACTTTATTCAGAAATTGCCACAAGGATTCGATACTATTACAGGCGATCGCGGTGCAAGGTTATCTGGTGGACAAAGGCAGAGAATAGCTATTGCTAGGGCTATTTTGCGCGATCCCGACATTTTAATTCTTGATGAAGCAACTAGTGCCTTAGATTCAAATTCTGAGCGCATAGTGCAAAAAGCAATTGAGGAAGTCAGTCGCGATCGCACTGTAATTGTAATTGCTCATCGCCTTTCCACAATAGAAAAAGCGAACAAAATAGTTGTCATGAATCAGGGTGAAGTAGCAGAGCAGGGAACCCATCAAGAACTATTAGCACTTCAAGGTAAGTATTGGTCTTTGTACAAATCTCAGATATCTGTTGACGAGCAAGCTATACCATTAGTTAAAAGTTTAAATCCATAATCAAAAAAATGAAAATTTTGCTTGCAGGTACATTAGTGTCAAAAGGTGGTATACAAACTCATTTGAAATGGTTATCTAGAGCATTAGGAGAAGAGGTATGTGAAGTTTTAGTTGTTTCCATCACAAGTCAGACGCCATCACCTGTAGATTTACAAGATATACAATCTTTTAAGAGTAATAATGTTAATTTTATTTCGTTTCACAGTCAGTCCAGGAAAAAAAACTTTGTATTTAGCATCCTAAATTTAGCAAAAATTATATCAACAGTGAGAAAGTTTTCTCCAGATATTTATCTGGTTGTTGGTACTGGGTGGAACTTATTTCTTCCTCCTCTATTTACCAGCCGACGAACTAAAAAAATTTTTTATGAAGTGATGTCAGGTTTTGTCCGTAGTTGGCGTAACTCTCGTTGGGTAGCAAGGTGGTGCTTTGATGAAGTAGTAGGACAATCACCAACTGTAGCCGCAAATTTTGCAGAAAGCTTTGGCTGGAAAAAACAAATTGCAGCAGTTGCAGCGATACCAGAACCTTTAGAATTGACTGCTTGTTTACCTAAACCTATCTCTAGAACTGTGGAACTAGGAAAAGCTAAAGCAGCCCTTTTTAGTCGCCTTGCACCACATAAGCAGTCATTCTGGCTAGTGCAACAATGGGAATGTCTCAAAGATGTACTCGATGAGTTGCACATTCATGGTAGTGGGCCAGAGGAAGACCTAATTCGAGAATATATTTCATCTCAAGGGATAGGCGATCGCGTTAAATTTTTTGGGAGATATCCTGATGGGCAAGCATATGTTGATTTAATCAGTAGTTACGATATGACTTTACTACCCACTATTGGCGCTGAGGGAGCGCCTTTAGTACTTTTAGAATCAATGGCTTGTGGAGTACCTTTTGTAGCTTATGGAGTTGGTGGAATCCCTGATTACGGTGTTGATAACCCAAATGTGTTAATAGTTGCTCCTGAACGTTGGAAAACAAGTCAAGCCAGAGTTTATGCAGATATTGACAATATGACCGAATCGCCGGCAGACGAAAATCAATCTTCTGGCAAAATACCTGTGTTTGTATCTGCTGTTAAACAGATGGCATATAAATTAGCTCAAGGTGAAATTGACCAAGCTCAGTTACAAAGATTTTATTTTGAGCGATATTCTTATTCAGTTTTAAAAAAAGCTTGGGTGTCTTACTTGTGCAATCACTAATAAAAACTAGTTGAAAATCCAACCTGTAGCAAAACTAAATTTACTCTGTGATCAACCTGATTAACTTCAATTGATGAGTCAAGATTTTATTAAACTTTCGAGTTTAAGCAACCTGAATCAGTAGGCAAATAGACTGCTACGAGCAGTAAAGTAAATTGTATGCTACCAGCAGCCACAATTGTGTTTACAACTCATAATCGGCGTGAGATTTTGCGTCAGGCTATTCATGCGGCTCAAAATCAAAGTATTCCAGTTAAAATCCTAGTAATGGATGATGCGTCTACAGATGGTACTGAGGAAATGCTGTCTAAAGAATTTCCTGAAATTGAGTATCATCGCTCCTTGGAAAATAGAGGGCCTTGTTATCACCGTAACCTAGGAGTAGAACTATCAAATACAGAAATAGTTTTTCCCCTAGACGATGATTCTATTCTTCAATCTCCATACACTGTCGAACAAACCTTAGCAGAATTTGATCATAAGAATGTTGGAGCCGTTGCTATTCCTTTTTGCAATATCCTTAAGAGTGATAAAGTAAATACTCAAGCTCCAGACCAGTCCCAAATATATTTGACTCATGCTTATGTCGCGGCTGCTCATGCTGTTCTAAAGTCAGCTTTTTTGAAAGCTGGGGGATACCGGGAATTTTTTTTCTATATGGGAGAAGAAGGAGACTTATGTATTCGTCTTTTAAAAAATAAATTTTTTGTCCGCTTAGGAACATCTGATCCTATTTATCATCTTCAGCCACCTAACAGAGTGTCAGTTAGAGCCGATGTATTTGGCCGACAAAATGATATTCTTTTTCTTTATTGCAACGCATCAATAGAATATCTTTTGCCCTACCTGCTAGGTACATCTGTCAAAGGAATAGTTTATGGTATTAAGATTAAACGTCCAATGAATATGCTTAAGGGATTTTTTCAAGGCTTTAAATTAATTTTAACTGATTCTACTATGCGCTCTCCAGTTAATTCAGACTGCTTCCGACTATATCGGATGCTCAAACAAAGAGAATGTGTTCCTTTACTAGAAATTGAATCTTATTTTCAGTAATTAAATTATGAAATTTCATGCTTTGCTGCCTATCCGAGATGAAGCAGATATTATTGGACAATGTATTGAGCGACTTCTAACATGGGCTGACTCTATATATGTATTTGATACTGGTAGTGTTGATGATACATGGGAAATTGTTTTAGACATAGCTGCTCATAATAAGCGCATTAAACCAATTCGTAAAGAACCAGTGTATTTTTCTGAAACTAAATTGCGTGGTTACATGTTCCACATTGCCCGTGAACAAATGCAAGATGGTGATTGGTTTTTGAGAGTTGATGCTGATGAATTTCACCACATTACTCCACCTGAATTTGTGAAAACTTACTTACGACCCCATGAAACAATTGTTTATCACCAATATTACGATTTTCAATTCACTGCAACGGAATTAGCTGCATGGGAAAGGGGTGAAGAAACTCTCAAGGATCGCCAACGTCCAATCGAGGAACGTCGGCGCTATTTTACACCTAGTTACTATAGCGAACCCCGTTTGTGTCGTTATCGCAGCACCATGAAATGGCCTGAAACCTGCTCTTTTCCTATTAATGCAGGGTTTGTGTCCCGGGAAAGATTACCAATTCGACATTATCCCCATCGTGACCCTGTTCAGTTAGCTCGCCGCTATCGTTTACGAGCAATTATGATGGCTGATGCAACTAATCGTCAAAATTGGTCAAGACCAGAGCGACATCATTGGTCAGAATCAGATTGGCGTAAGTACATTGTGAGCAATGACAAGCCTGAATTGCAATATTGGCAACCAGGTACAGATTTACCTCGCTATCAGTTTACTAACCACTTGAAACCACCACATATTCGGTTTGTACAGCGATTGGTTCATGCTTCCATTCTGCCAATATTAGACCGTACTCGTCCTACATTTTCGGATGATACGCAACCACAGCCAATTTCCGAGGAAGTCAATCAATTACTCATTAGAGAACTTCATGAAAGCTCATTATAGTAAGTAAATTCAAATAATTATTGAGTAATTATAACAATTATCAAAAACTTAAAAGTAGATTGATTATTAGGAATTAAAAAATGAAAATAGGTATTGTTACTTATCATACAGCCATTAACCCTGGAGCTTTTCTACAAGTTTATGCGCTCCAAATGTTGTTAAATAAAACTGGATATGATGTTCAAGTAGTAAATTATCTCAATTTCGCTGCTATCAAGAAGGAAATAACATCCTGTATCTATAGAAATAAAGGTTTAAAAAGAATTTTAGAACTAAAATCAATTCTGAAATATTTATTTTTTCAATATCGTTATTTAAAACTTTCCCGATTTATATTGAAACCATCTAGCTCACATCTGAAAAAATATGATGCATTAATATTTGGTAGTGATGAAATATGGAATTATGAAAATTATTTCTTTAAGTTAACACCCATATTTTTCGGAATGGGAATACATGGAATTAAGAAAATATCTTATGCTCCTAGTTTTGGACACATAAATGATGATAATACTTTACCGAATGTAGTCCAGTCGGCCATAAATGATATAGACTTCGTATCAGTAAGAGATGCTAATTCTCAATCTATTCTTAAAAAAATTTTTCCAGAAAAAGTTTCCTCTGTTTGCTTAGATCCAACTTTCCTCTACAGTTTTGATGATGAAATAAACCCACCCAAATCATCTAATCAGAGAAAAGCAACAAAGTTTTTTCTTATTTATGCAAATACGATTTCTGATGAGAGAAGAAAAGAAATTTTAGAATTTTCTCAAAGTAAAAATTTAAAGACAATTGTAATAGGATCAAAACAGTCATGGGCAAACGAATCATACACTGATATGAGCCCATTTAAAATATTAAAGCTGTTTCAAGATGCAGAATTCATTTTTACTAATACTTTTCATGGTACGATTTTTTGCCTGAAATATAATTGTAATTTTGTCATTGAAATTACTTCTGGTAAGAAAAACAAACTGGATTTTTTAACTAATACTTTTGAAGTGCAACATAGAGTTGTTACTCAAACAGATAAAATATTACCAATTTTAATGCAAGTGCAATCCGACAAATCACAAATAAATACATTAAAATTAATCGAAATTCATAAAAAAAGTTCAATTGACTTTCTGCATCATGCTCTTAATTCTAGTATTGCTCAATCAGGCAAGATAAAACAAAATAACTAAGGTGTTTTATAATATGAAGCTTTTTTCTGAACATTTAAGTAAACACACTACATTTAAAGTGGGTGGGCCAGCTGATGTGTTACTTATACCCGAAACCTTAGAGGAATTATTTAAAGAAATTGAGTATTGTCGAGCAAATAATACATCATTCAGAGTTTTGGGTAATGGTTCTAATATTTTAGTAAGTGATGATGGTGTTAGAGGTTATGTAATAAAACTGAATAAGTGCTGTAACCACATCACTTTAACTAATCAAAATCAAATTCGAGTTGGTGCTGGTGTTAGTCTTCAATCGTTTATTAAATTTTCAATTAAAAATAATCTGTATGGTAATGAGTTTCTTAGCTCTGTACCAGGAACAATCGGAGGTGCTATTTTCATGAATGCTGGTACATGGGTAGATAAAAATTTGTATGTATCGGATTTTTTAACTCATGTAAAATATTTTGATGGTTCCGAAATAAAAACGTTAACAAAAGATGAATGTTCTTTTTCATATAGAAGTTCAATATTTCACAAACACGAAGACTGGATAATACTAGAAGCATGTTTTAATCTTCCTTTTCAACCCAGTGAAGTTGGGGAAGAAAAACGAAAACAACGATTAGAATGGTCAATTTTATATCAGGATATTAAATATCCAAATGCCGGGTCAATTTTTTGTCAAGGCAATGGGCGTGTTTTCAATTTACTTAAAGGTATTAAATGGAAGAATGTAGGATGGTCTGAAAAAACAGGTAATTGGATTAATATTTATGGAACTTCTAGTAGTCGTGATATTTATTTTTTAATTAAAGTTGGCAAATTATTGCATTATCTTTTCTTGAAGAAGGTGAAGACAGAAATTAGAATATGGAACTAATAGTAATTAACTACTATTAGTTATGAAGCTAGACAAATATAATTAAAAATATTTTACATACATAATATACATAAACGCACCAATATGAGCAAAAGTATAAAAGTATATCTTGCCTGCACCGGTGTGGGTATCATCAACAGAGGTATAGAAACCTTTGCACGTGAATGTTTCAATGGACTACATGGTACTGAAGGACTACAAATTGAGCTATTCAAAGGTGCGGGAGAAGAAAAACTAGACGAACATAAATTATGGAATTTACATCGCAACGGAAAAATAGCACCTTTTTTGGGACAATTGATCAAGCGTAATGGCTATGTAGTTGAACAGTTATCTTCTTTCCTACCCTTTGTTTACCATATTAAAAAGGGTCAGCCAGATATCATTTTCTACAGCGATTCTAATCTAGGTTTTCAACTCTATTGGTGGCGTAAGCAGATTGGTGTGCCTTATCGGTTGCTCTTCTCAAATGGAGGCCCTTGTAGTCCACCTTTTGTGAGAACCGATTATGTTCAGCAAGTAGCTCCATTTTACAGGGAACAAGCTTTAAAAGCTGGGGAGGCTCCCTCAAAGCATTTTCTGGTTCCTTACGGGATCAATGTACCAGAGGGTCATTCACTGCTAAATCATGAAGAAAGGCAAAATATTAAACAACAACTAGGCTTACCTAGCGATCGCCCCATTATTATCAGCGTCGGTTGGATTAGTGCTACACATAAGCGCATGGACTATGTAGTTGAGGAAATAGCGGCCTTACCTGAACCTCGTCCTTACTTAATCATGTTAGGACACATGGACGCTAACAGCCCTCCTATTATTGATTTAGCAACCCAAAAGTTAGGTAAAGAAGGTTTTACTGCTCGCTCAGTACCTTATGAACAAGTCGCTAAATACTACCAAGCGGCTGATATATTTGTTCTTGGTTCCCTGAAGGAGGGATTTGGCAGAGTCTATCTAGAAGCCATGATTCATGGTCTTCCCTGTATTGTCAATGACCACCCAGTAATGAGGTATGTATTGGCAGAAAAAGCGATATTCGCTGATTTGTCAAAGCCTGGTGCTATGAGTCAAGCTTTAGCTGAACTGCTGGAGCGATCGCCAGCCTTAGAAAGCAGAATTGAACGTAGAGAATATGTCAGGCAAAAATTTAGCTGGAAAAGTTTGTCCCCAGATTATTTACAAATGTTTCGTGACTGCCTGGCGCATACAAAAGATTAATAAGTAGGTAGACATAATTAAATGTAAAATCAAGTTTTGTTCGTAGTGAGCGATTTATCGCTCTCTTGCAAAGTTTTAAAGGGCTAGAGCCTCTGACTACAAACTTTTCTTTTATTAAAACTTTCTACTTACAAATAACTGCTCACATTTCAATGCGATGTAAAACATAATTTTTGTTATCTTACTGACCTGCTTAAACATAGCTTAATTTAAATTTAGCAATTTATTAAAAATAATTATGTCAGATACTAGAGTTATCATCGCACAACTAGGTGCTAGAAAGCATTATCAAGAACCTTTATTATTGAATAAATGGGGCATTTTAGAAACTCTTTACACAGATTTTTACGCTGGTAATATACCAATGCTTAGTCTATTTAAGCAACCAAGTGTATTTAATAAATTACCTAATATCGTTAAAAAAGCTATAGATAGATATGAACCTTCTCTAAATAATTCAAAAATTATTCATTTCCCCTGGTTCGGATACCAATATGCTCAGAAATTAAAACAGGCACAAGGAGAAGACCTCTCTTCTATATTCGTTTGGGCAAATAAAGAATTTAGTCGGAAGATTCTGCAAAGAGGTTTGGGCAAGGCTAATGTAATTTATGGCTTTAACGGAGCATCTTTAGAACTTTTTCAGTATGCTAAACAAAAAGGTATGAGATGTATCCTTGACCAAACATTAGCAGAACGATCATTAGTACATCAATTACTTTTAGAAGAAGAAAATATTTGGCAAGGTTGGTCAAATTCGCCGTTTACAGTTAGTGATGCTGATTTAAATTTAGTCCAGAGAGAGCAACAAGAGCAAGATTTAGCTGACCATATTATTTGCGGTTCTCAATTTGTCAAAGATTCCTTGATAGCGAGAGGTGTTGATGTAAACAAAATTACTGTGGTATCTTTAGGGCGTATTAAAGAAAGTCAATCATTACAAAAATTTTCTCAGCGCAGCACACCAAAGGAGCGAGGAGATGGATTGAGAATTTTATTTGCTGGGGAAGTTGGTCTACGAAAAGGCATTCCTTACTTACTAGAGGCTTTAAAGCAACTGCATGGAAAAATACCTTTTACTTGTAAAGCCGCAGGCGGTATAAGTATTCAACCTGAACTGATGACTGAGTATAGCGATGTTTGTCATTTTATGGGAAGAGTGCCACGATCGCACATGGCAGAATTATACGCTTGGGCAGATGTATTTGTGTTGCCTTCTATATGTGAAGGTTCAGCAATGGTGACCTATGAAGCCTTAAGTTGGGGACTACCTGTAGTTACAACTCACAATGCTGGTTCTGTTATCAGAAATGGGATAGATGGTTATATTCTGCCAATTCGTTGTGCAAATTCAATTGCTAATACTTTAATTAATATTTTTCATTCTTTCATAATTAAATTTGATAGTAATAGATTTGAACACCTTCATCACCTTTACAAGGACAATGAAAAACGACTTAAATCAGTAATAGAAAATAAATGCTGAAACTTTTCAATATCATCACAAGTAATAGTTATTCATTAAAATGAGTCAAATTTATCTTGATTTACTAATTATTATTTGTATAGGACTTTTGGTATGGGGAATTTTAAAATCTGAAAGAATTTATCAATTCCCATTTTATATGGGAGGAGTGTTTACATCATTCATCTTGCCACAAGCAGTAAGCTTGGTTTTTAAACCAGGGTTAGCTAGTCCTCAGGCTGTACAAAATGTACTAATTATGTCTTCCCTTTGTGCTGCTATGTGCTGGATAGGATATTCTGGGAACGCTAACCTTAAGTTGATCAAAAAATTAGAATTTCCTTTTGACGAAAAAAAATTATTACATGCCGGAATATTATTAATAGCTTTTGGTAGTCTTTGTAACGCGTTATTGTTCATTGTTACACCACAGACTAATTCTGTGGGTAATTGGACTGGTCCGAGTACGATTATATATTTTTTTAGGCAAACCTTTTATATAGGTCTAGTTATTTTACTTCAATCTGTGATAAGAAAACCCAGAGGAAGTAAGATAAATTATTTACTTTTAACTTTATCTCCTATTTTATATACAATTATTCTTGGTGGTCGTCGTAGTCCCACTGCGGGATTAATTTTGATATTTGCATTAAGTTTGTTTTTTGAAAAAAGAATTTTACCTCCTAGATTATTAGTAGCTAGCGTCATCCTTTTAGGTATATTCTTAATACCACTTTTTGGTATATTAAGATTTGGAATTTGGGAGAAACTGTTCACGGGAAATTTATCTGTCAGTGACTTAATGTCAGGACTAGATTATATAATGCAAGGCAAAGTTTTAGAATTGAGAAATGCTGCAATAATTATGGAGTATGTCAAGAGTGAAGATGAATATGGATATGGATCTGGCTATTGGAATGGCTTGGTCTTTCAATTTGTTCCCGGACAAATAGTTGGACAGGAATTTAAATCTTCACTTTATATCAACACAGGAACAACTAACTTATCTGCAAAATTATTTGAATTTACAGGTTATCAAATTCCCACTGGTTCTACTACTACAGGAATTGGGGATTCTTTCCTAGAGTTTGGCTATTTTGGCTGCTTAATATTTGCTTTTTTAGCTTACTTTTTTAAGAATTTATGGATTTCTTCTCGCTACTATGGCAATTCTTTTAGTCGGATTATATATATTAGTCTGATTTACCAGATGCATTGGATCATTACTCACGGTACATATCTTTTTTTCGCGACTAATTTAGTATTTAATTCTTTATTCTTAATTCTAGTAAAAATGTATATTTATGATGGCAAAAAAACTATTACACGTTTTACACGTTATTATTAATAGCTATTATAAAGATTGTTAACTAAAAAAACATTAACTATATATTTTTAAAAATATGAAAATTGTAATTTCTCATGTATTTGGTACTCAGAACAAAGGAGATTGGATACTTGTATCTGAAATTATCGAAATATTAAAACTGGCGTTTCCTGATTCTACAATTTACGCAATTACTCGTGATCCTGAAAGCCAAAGTGCTGTTTTTCCTGAAGTTATATGGTGTTCGCGTCTAGAAACTTCTTTCAAGCGTAATAAATTGTGGAGAAATTTGGAAATTATAACTGGACTTTTCAAAATAGCAGTTCTTGCCAAATTTAAATTTCTTTTTAATTTATTGAAAGTTTATGAACCTTATCTTCAGATTATTAGCTCTGCTGATTTAATAGTTATGTGCCCGGGAGGTTATTGGGATTATTCTCATCCCTCTTTTATATCTAATCTAGTCAATCTTTGGCTATTAGTATCATGTAACAAAAAAATTATATTTGCTCCTCAAAGTATAGAAAAAATTAATAACCTCCCACTGCAAAATTTATTTACCAAATGCATAAGTAAAGCTGAACTAATTTTTGTCAGAGAATCAGAATCATACAATTATGTAAATTCATTGAGCATTCCTAAGCATAAACTTTTTCAAGTACCAGATTTAGCTTTTTATCATGCAATGGATGTCTCATATCCTATTGCTAAAAAATTAATTGCAATAGAAGCAGGAAAATTTATTGCTTGTACTGCTGTTGATTGGCATTTTCCTAATTCTCCAAACCCTCAGAAAAGCCATGAAAAATATATATTCTCATTAGCAGAATCAGCTAAATATTTCTACCATAAATATGGTTTACCAATGTTTCTAGTAAGGCAAATTGGTAATTCATCAAAAGACGGAAATGGAGATATTGGCATTTTGCAAGAAGTTGAAGATATTTCTGATGGGGCTGCTCGTGTTATTGAAGATGATTTACATCCAGACGAACTGATCTATTTACTGAGTAAATCACTTTTTCTGATTGGCAGTCGGATGCATTCTAATATTTTTGCTCTTCTTTCTGCTAGACCAGTTGTAGCCATATCATACCAGAAAAAAACCGAAGGAATTATGAAAATGCTATCTTTACAAGACTATTTAATTTCTATAGATGAAATCACCCCTAATTCTCTAATTGCGATCGCTCAAAATGTTTATGATACTCATCAACAATTATCTATGGAAATCAAATCGAAAATTAGCGAAATTCAGTCACAAAAAAATAATCTGATTAAAATGCTGCAAAATATTTAAAATAGCAGTTTCTTTTATTAAAAATAAAGTTTAATACTAATATGACTAAAGTCGCTTGGCTGCAACCTATTTGGAGTAAATATCATATTGCCAGAGCTAAAGCATTTCATCAAGATAATCATAATTGTCAACTAATTTGCCTATCTATTTCTGATGTTTGTGGCGAAGTGAATTCATCTGATTGGGTTGTAAAAAACTTTGATGAACTCAATCATCAAGTTCTTTTTTCTGGCAGAAAGTACCTTGATATTTCACCTTGGAAAATTACTGTAGCTGTTATCAATTTTGTTTTACGTCATAACGTAGATGTTTTATGTCTCTTGGGCTATGCTAGACCAGAAGTGCAACAAATTGCCTTAAGTTTAAGTTTTTTTACCAATAAACCAGCTTTAATTCTTTTATCTGAGTCGAAAAAAGACGATATTTCTAGAGCATTTTGGCGTGAGTCCTTTAAAAGTCAGTTCCTCAAGTTATACCAATCAGCTTTGGTGGGAGGGCAAGTACACAAGCACTATTTAATTGAACTAGGCATGACAGCTAATTCTATCTTTCTTGGCTATGATATAGTGGGAAACGAGGTTTTTAACCCTAATAAGATTAGGCAACTTTCCACGCCTTTAAAGAAACCTTATTTTCTAGCTATTAATAGATTTGTTAGCAAAAAAAACTTACTATTTCTGCTCTTAGCATATGCTGCTTATCGTCAAATAGCAGGTGCTAATGCATGGGATTTGATTCTTTGCGGTGATGGGGAACTGCGTCCGCGCATAGAAGAGGAAATTACTACTCAGGGAATCAAAGATTATGTCCATTTACCTGGATTTCTCCAACAGGATGAACTTTTACCTTACTTCGCTCATGCAACTTGCTTTATACATGCCAGTATTCAGGAGCAATGGGGATTAGTTGTCAACGAAGCAATGGCAGCAGGGTTACCTGTTCTTGTGTCTAACCGTTGTGGCTGTTTTGAGGACTTAGTTCTGGAAGGTATTAACGGGTTTGGCTTTGATCCTGAAAACCAGCAAGAGCTAACGCAACTCATGGTCAAGATTAGCTCCAAAGAAGTGGACTTACAAGCAATGGGTCAAGCCTCCTGGAAACATATTCAAAATTTTTCTCCAGATTACTTCGCTCAAGGCTTAATGCAGGCAGTTGAATACGCTTTAGCACATCGCTAATTAATTATGAAAATTCTGATGGTAATTCCTGCTCTTGGCCCTATTTATGGTGGTACAACTAAGAGCGTAATAGAGTTGGCTGAAGCATTAGGTAATCTGGGTGTTAATGTAGACATTGTAGCCACTAATGCTAATGGTTCTACCCAGTTAGATGTTCCAACTTTATCCTGGATTACTAATAAGTATTATCGAATTAAATATTTTCCCTACTGGGATTTTCTCGATTATAAAATTAGTTTGTCTCTGACTCGTTGGTTATTTCAGCATGTCACTAATTATGAATTAGTACACACCAACGCAATTTTTTCTTACCCTGTATTACCTGCTCATTGGGCTTGTCAGCTATATCAAATACCATATATCATGACCCCTCATGGGATGTTAGAACCTTGGGCACTAGCTTATAAAGCAAGTAAGAAGCGTTTTTACTTTTCTTTACTAGAAAAACCATCTCTCCAACGTGCTAGTGCTATCCAAATGTTGGCATCGACAGAAGCTAATCGGTTAAAAGCACTTAAACTGAAAGCACCTCTAATAGTAATTCCCAATGGGATTTACCAAAAAGATTTAAAAGTATTACCCGAACCTGAGCTTTTTTATCGAGAGTTTCCTCATACTCGCAACAAAACACTGTTATTATTTTTGGGTCGCATTGACCCAAAAAAAGGATTAGATTTATTAGCCACTGCTTTTGCTCAAGCACAGCAACAATTTCCCGAAATTCATTTAATTATTGCCGGGCCAGACAACATAGGATTCCTACCCACCGCGCAGAACTACTTTAGCACCGCAGGATGTAGCGATGCTGTCACCTTCACGGGAATGCTCACAGGAGAAATTAAATACGCAGCATTAGCAGCTGCTAATATCTATGTTGCTCCTTCCTATTCTGAAGGATTCAGTATATCTGTACTCGAAGGTATGGCGGCTGGATTACCCTGTGTGATTACTACAGGCTGTAATTTTCCTGAAGCGGCGGCGGCTGAGGTGGCTAGTGTTGTTGATATTAATGCTGACCAAATTGCTAATGCATTAATTGATCTGCTGAAACAACCTCTGCAAGCAAAAGAAATGGGCGATCGCGCCCGTCAATTTATCCTAGAAAATTATACATGGGATAGTGTAGCCGCCAAAATGCTTTCAGTTTATCAAGACATTATTACTCTGGGTAAATGAGTTTAATTCGTAATTTTTCAGTAGTCAACAGTTGGCTTTATGGAAGGAGATGCAACACGATCAAGAATCGATTGAGTTGCGCTGTCGCTTAACCCCACCTACAATTATCATTAACTGAACTGTATGGGAATATTGGGCTAAAGCCCCATGTTCTACAGAATTGGGAATTGGGGTAAGCATTCAGCCTTCAACCGTCAACCGTATTGAATGTTTATGGAAGAAATACTCACCTTAAAATCTTTATTGTTACAAGGTAACATCACGGAAGCCTTGGCTATTGTCGAAGAACTAGAAGAAATGAGCCGTGAAGATAAAATTAATAATATCCGCAACTATGCTAAAGTCTTGCTACTACATCTCATCAAGCAACAAGCCGAGCATCGAACAACTCGGTCTTGGGATGTATCAATTCGCAATTGTGTTCGGGAAATTCAGATAAAAAATAAACGCCGTAAGTCAGGAGGCTATTACTTAACATCAGAAGAATTGCGATTAGTTTTTGAAGAAGCTTATCCATCAGCTTTAGATAATGCATCTTTAGAAGTAGAAGAAGGAAGATATGAAGTAGAAGAGTTAGAATCAAAAATTGACCAAAACGTTATTATTAATCATGCACTCAATTTAATTTGATATATGACATAATTCTATCCATTAGTTGATTGATGAGGCTCATACCCAACTATTACAAATTGCTGTAAGTCGGCTATGTTATCTGCCTATATCCTTCACGGCGATCGCAAGCCTCTCATCCGTTAGCTTTGGATGCAGGATCATCATACTGCCATAGAGGTTAAGAAATTAGAAGTATTTAGTATCAGGCTTTACGGGTTGCAACACAAAATAACGATAATGCTGCCTCTGGTAAGTCAGGATTTATCCCTGATAATTTCTGAGCTAGACGGCACTTCCAAAAAGATCGTCCATAATTGCCCTTCAGCACCTCTGCTCCCACTGTGTGGTTATGAGGATATAGGTTAACTTTAAACCCAAGCGGTTCTAGTACCTCATGGTATAGTTCAGGTGTTACACCATCACCAGGTTTGTGATGTACTTCCGTTGCTAAACTCCAGTACTGTTCCTCATTGGTAGAATGTCCACCCCTTCTGAACTGCCGATATATTGGCAGCCGTGCTTGCCAAAGCAGGAGACCTAAACCTCGCAATTGATAGGCAGTGCGTTGAGGATCATGATCTGTGATTAACAATCCGCCAGGACAAACTAAGCGTGCCGCTTCCGCCAATACTTTTGCCATATCGTCACAATGATGTAAGCAGGCGTTAGCTATCACAATATCGGCAAAACCAGAAATAAATGGCAGATTTTGGGCATCTGCCAAAATAGGGGTATAACCAATAGTTTGAGCCATTTTCAGTGCGCCGTGAGATACATCTACGCCAATTAATAGCCGAGGTTCACCGCAACTTTCCTTCAATGATGCATAGACATTGCCAGGACCACAACCGATGTCCACAACAATTTTTCCTTGCCAATTACCAATAACTGCCTGCCATAAATTGATAAATTCTTGATCCCTGTGACAGGCTAAAAAATAATTGTTTGCCCATTCTGGATTGCCAAAGTAATAACTATTTGCTGCGATAGCTGGTGTTACATTTTGGATTTTACAAACCAGAATATCTTCATTCCATCTATCAACTTTATTTGCTGATAACAAGTATTCTTGTAACACTGTTTTTAAGGATAATCTTTATGTAATAAATGCTTAAAAATTGATTAACTAAATGATGATAAAATAAATCCTCATAAATGTCAAAAAACTAAAAAACAACAAAAATAGTTAGGAAAAAACATGAGGATGCAGAATAAATTTACAATAAGTTAGAAAAATATCAAATTGATAATTTAAATAATATTTAAGTTAATCTACAGAAGGAAATTAGACTATCGTGAAGTGGTATGATCGCCGCAAACTTAAAAAATACTGGTTTTTAGCGATAACAGGGTTTATTTTTTCACTACTACTAATCATTCCAGTACGGTTAGCGATCGCAATTAACCAAGCACCCCAACCCCAAGCATTTTTTATCTTAGGTGGCGAGCCAGCTAGAGAAAAATCGGCTGCTGAACTAGCTCGTTGGTATCCATCTTTAGATATCTGGGTGTCTTCTCCTCCCAACCTCAAGCAAACACGTAAAACTTTTCAAGCTGTAAATATACCTGATACACAAGTAAATATTGACATGCGTGCTATTGACACAGTTACCAACTTCACTAGCCTCGTTGCTGACTTTAAACAACGGCAAATTCAACACCTCTATCTCATTACTTCCGATTTTCACATGCCTAGAGCCAAGGCGATCGCGATCATTGTCCTGGGTAGCCAAGGTATTGCCTTCACGCCGATTTCTGTGCCATCCAAGCACCCCGAAGAATCCACCATCCGCATCGTTCGTGATGTTGTTCGCTCTCTTGTTTGGGTTTTTACAGGTCGTACAGGAGCAAGTTTTAAAACTATTATTGATGAACCGTAATATGCGTTTAGATAAATACACGCTTGGGAATTATACTCCAGGTGCGCCCTATTGGAAACAATTTTTATGGTACTTTTTAGGATCTCCATTAGTAGAAAATCGCTTATTCCCCATTTCAGCTTTCAAGGTTTTTGTCCTGCGTTTATTTGGGGCCCAAATTGGTCAAGGTGTTCGCATTAAGCCTGGAGTGCGAGTGAAGTTTCCCTGGAGGTTAACTATTGGCGATTATGTTTGGATTGGAGAAAATACTTGGATAGACAACCTCGCTCATGTCACTATAGAAAGTCATGTTTGCCTGTCCCAAAACGTTTATCTCTGCACCGGAAATCATGACTGGAATCATCCCCATTTTCAACTAATTACTGCCCCAATTTATATTCAGCAAAGTAGTTGGATTGCAGCCAAGTCAGTAATTGGCCCTGGAGTTACTGTTGGTCACGGAGCCGTGCTAGCCTTAGGTGGAGTTACCGGGCGTTCCTTAGAGCCGATGATCGTTTATGCAGGTAATCCAGCCCAACCCATTAAGCAACGAAAGCTGTAGTCAGTAATAAAAAATGTTTGTTCGTAGTCAGGACTTTAGTCCTGGTTTTAGGGACTGTAGACGCAGCAGCTAGAGTAATTCCCAATATAGACTGTGTCTTATACGATGACTTGGCAGACACCATCTCATACAAAATCGGTGCAGGTTGACTGCACCGATCGCACAATTTAACTTTAATTGCACCTGACATTTCCCTCACGCCAACGCTGAAGCTTGGGGTTTGGCAAAAATCATCCGTCCGGCGGAGGTTTGCAAAGCACTGGTAACTACTACGCGCACTTCACCACCTACGTAACTACTACCTTCCTCAACAACAACCATTGTGCCATCGTCTAAATAGCCAACCCCTTGACTCGGTTCTTTGCCTTCCTTGAGAATCTTTAGGTCAAGATTATCACCAGGTAAGTAAGTAGAACGCACAGCATTGACTAAATCATTGACATTCAACACAGGTACTTTTTGTACACTAGCAACTTTAGATAAGTTGTAATCGTTGGTAAGCAATGTCCCGTTGATTTCTTGGGCAAACCGCACCAATTTTGCATCTACTGTGGCAATATCTTCATAATCCACAGGATTAATCAAGATGCGCTCAGGGTAATCTTTCTTAATCCGGTTGAGAATCTCTAATCCGCGCCGTCCCCGTACCCGCTTTTGGTCTTTGCTGGCATCGGCTACTTGTTGTAATTCCTGCAAGACAAATTGTGGCACAATAATTTGCCCTTCCAAAAACCCTGTTTCTAGTAGTGCTTCAATGCGACCATCAATAATACAACTAGTATCTAAAACTTTGGTATGAGCAGGTTTTAGTGTTCCTTCCACAACCATTGTTTCCACTGTGTTGGGATTAATGAACCGCAATAAACCTCGTCCGTGGGTATCTGCTAAATTCATCCCAGTCACAGCAAGTAGAATACTACCGACGACTGCCACTAGTGGCTTAATAAAGCCAAAATCCGCCGGGATGGGTAGCAAAAATAATGGAGCCAGCATTAGGTTCGCTAACAATAGCCCGATGACTAAGCCAATGGCACGAGTTAAAATCATTTCCAGAGGCATTTCTCGGACTTGTGTTTCTAGACGACGATATGAAGTCTGAAAACTCAGTCCTACTGCACCGCCAATAATAGCGGCAAAGACGGCAACAACTAAGCGTAAAGCTTCTAAGTTTGTTACCCCATCTAGCGAGCCATCGGGTAGTAGTTCAATGCTGTAGAACCCTATTCCCGCCGCAGCTAGGATAAATGAGAGAATGATAATAGCATCCAGCATAGTTGTGTTGTTTTCCTGCGATTGTGTGACCCAATAAAGTCAAGTATTTTTTATGTCCTCGGTAAAGAAGATTAATCAATATTGACTTACACTAGGGGTTTAAGCAGGGAATATCTGCAAATATTATAACTAAAGTGTTTTCTCTTAATATTTTTCACGATTTTGTTGTAAAACGATAAAAACTTGTAAAAAAACTATTTATTTTCACTGTTTCTAATTCTCAATTGGATTAATTAATTCTTTCTAAAATAATGAGTCAAAGCGTTAATGTTTCTGGCATTGCCAGTTCTGCTTATGTACATATTCCCTTTTGCAGACGGCGGTGTTTTTATTGTGATTTCCCTGTGTCTGTGATTGGCGATCGCCTGCGGGGAGAAACATCTGGTACTATCAGCCAATATGTTGAAACTTTGTGTGCAGAAATTGCCATCACACCAGCTTTAGGTCAACCTTTGAAGACAATTTTCTTTGGTGGTGGGACTCCTTCGTTACTTTCAATAGAGCAGTTACAACGGATCTTGGCAACGCTAGAGAGACATTTTGGCATTGCTTCTGGAGTAGAAATTTCTTTGGAAGTAGACCCAGGTACGTTTGATTTAGCACATATATCAGGCTACCGTAGCGCTGGCGTGAACCGGGTAAGTTTGGGTGTACAAGCCTTTCAAGCAGAATTATTGCAAGTTGCGGGGCGATCGCACTCAGTTGCAGATATTTTGTCATCTGTGGAATTAATCCACCAAGTCGAAATTGCCGAATTTAGCTTAGACTTGATTTCCGGTTTACCGCATCAATCGCTAGATCAATGGCAGGATTCTTTAAATCAAGCCGTGGCGCTGATGCCAACTCACATCTCCATTTATGACCTAACCATTGAACCGGGGACTGCTTTTGGTCGTTACTACAAACCTGGTGATCATCCTTTGCCAACGGATGAAATCACGGTGCAAATGTACCAAATGGGACAGCAAGTTTTAACTAATGCAGGTTATGACCATTATGAAATTTCCAACTATGCTCTTCCTGGACATCAATGTCGGCATAATCGAGTTTATTGGGAAAACCGCCCTTATTATGGCTTTGGCATGGGTGCAGCGAGTTATATCCAGGGAAAACGCTTCACTCGTCCGCGTAAGACTCTTGAGTATTACCAGTGGGTGCAAGCTGGTGCTGTGATTGATTGCCCAGCCACGCCCCCAGAAGAAGTTTTGTTAGAAACCTTGATGTTGGGGTTACGTTTGGCAGAAGGTGTGAGTTTGGTAATGTTGGCAGAGAAGTTTGGGGAAGCGCAAGTCGAGGAGATTCGCCAGTGTTTACGAGTGTATTTTGAGAAAGGTTGGGTAGAAGTGCTAGGAGAAAGGTTGCGTTTGAGTGATCCCCAAGGATTTTTGTTTTCTAATGTAGTGTTAGCGGATTTGTTTAATCGGTTCACCTTAACTCAGTGCTGAGTGCCTTTCTGAGTGCTGAGTGCTGGTGCTGAGTGCTGAGTACTGAGTGCTGAGTAAGAAAAAGAGTACTCTGCACTCTCTCACTCGGTAAATGCCCTGCCCCTCGTGGGCGGAATCTGATAATCGGGAGAAGGTTGATACCACGTGAAGTGTGAGCGGTCTTTTAACTCAGCACTCTTCACTTGAAAGATGGAAAACGGGCGCAGCAGGATTCGAACCTGCGACCATCCGCTTAGAAGGCGGATGCTCTATCCACTGAGCTATGCGCCCAAACAAAATTCGTGGCTCCCAAAAGAGTCACTTGTACAATTATATCGTTTCTCCCTACCAAGAGCAATCAAAATTGCAGATTTCTGGTCAGCAAGGCTATGATTCAAGTCGCTAGTTATGCGATTTACACTAAAAATGCAGCAAATAGGCCATTGATTAGCTATATTGTGGGTCAATTCCTTTATTTGTGTGTTGGTGTAGGTAGCGATCGCACTGCTTACCCAAATAGCACCTTAGGTAATCGCACTCTTGGCGATGCTACAAATCGGAATTATAGATTGCATATCCACAAAGCCCCTGTGAGGAGTTATTTGCTAGTGCCATGTTTATTCTCAAACGGCAGGATGTTGAAATATCGAGTATTCAGCACCCAAAACGGGATCAGCAAGTGCCGATCCTCAATTATCAGGGGCAAACCTTTCGCTTGATTAGCGTCTTCAAAGCTAGCCAAGAAGAAGAAGCTAGAGCCTTGTGGAGAGAATTAACCGATCACCGAGGTAAAGCCTGTGTCTTGCTGGAAGAACCCGATCGCTTTAGTGTTTGGGGAAAAGTCCGTTTAGATCAGCTAGGTAGTGACACGGGTAGCCATAGCCAGCGAGGTATTTATATTCAAGCCAGTTTATTGCTGCTGCAAGCAGTTTATCTGGACATTGAAGAGTTTTTAGGGACTCGGCAAGCGGTACTCTTTGAGAAAGATATTGCCCAAGTTTTGCGACAGCCACAATTTCCTGAAGCATCTTCCCCAGAGGTCGTCAAACACTTGATGACGACGAACCCCCTAGAGGCGGCTAAACTTCCTCCTTGGCAAGAAAATCATGTAATTAGCTTCCTGCAAGAACTACATAAACTCGGAAAAACCTATTTTGGCAATGCTAACTTTGCCCATCAAGTTACTGACAGGTTACAAGATATGCCAGAAGCCGAGCGATCGCTGTTTATCAGTTGGCTAAATCAATCTTCACTGAGTAAACTGTGGCAATAGCATGGAAAGTGGGAAAAAACTGCGGCTAGTGGTATTTGCTCTTGGCGTTCACTGGTGCATCCGCTACCCACGCATTCTTGTACACCAACATCCTGCCGAGTGCATTTACAATAGTCAATTCCTATGAGTACCTCTGACAACAATTCCTCCCGTTCGCAATCCCTGCTCACCAATCAAAACATTATCTTGGCTAGCATCGGCTGGGGTGTGCTGGCACTGTTATACTTTTTGTTATTTAGTGCCAAAGTTCCAGGCACAGATGGTGTTGAAAGCCGTGCTGACTGGTATGTGATGGGGACAAATATTTTTGAAGCCTTGGCTTACTTGGGCGCAGGTGTTTTATGCTTGAGGAATTGGCAAAGTCCGCAAATTGTCAGCAGCCGGAATGTTTGGCTGGCGATCGCTATAGGTATGCTTTCTTATTTCCTGGGAGGGATATTTTTCGGTTACACAGAACTAATTTTAGATGAAGAACCGGATGTGTCTATTGGCGATGTATTTTTTGTCCTGTCTTATATTTCCCTTGGCGTAGGCATGATTTTAGCTGTGGCTTCCAGGCGAATTAATTTAGAAAAATGGCAATGGGTAATTGTGTCGGCAATAGCAGTCTTTGGCAGCCTATTGGCATGGTGGATTTCTATGCAACATGCCGCGCCCTCAGAGCCACTAGCCACCATCTTGAATTGGTTTTACGTAGTGAGCGATGTAATTTTGTTAATTATTGCTACTACCTTATTACTAGCCTTTTGGGGAGGACGAGTCGCTCAGTCCTGGAGAATGATTGCAGCGGCCGCGTTTTCGCTCTACATTGCAGATATGTGGTTTAAATATGCTCAAGGGCCAAACTATCAAAGTGGGGAGATACTAGAAGTGTTTTGGGTATTTAGTGGAGTTTTATTTGGTATGGGCGCTGTCTTAGAACATGACGCATCGTTGAGCAGAACTCGGCGAGAGCGTGGGCGCAAACGAGCTTAGAAAATTTGGTGTCTACCGTGAGAAAATTAACAGATTCCGACAAGCAAGAAATTCTGAAGTTATATCGAGAAACTGCCGAAACAACCTCAACTTTGGCGGAACACTATGGTGTGAGTAACTCGACAATTAGTCGGCTGCTCAAAAGCACCTTACCAGAAGACGAGTACGAATATCTCGTTTCTCTCAAACGTGCTGCTCGAACTCCTGAAGGCAGAGCACAGGTAAATTATGAACAGCTACCTTTGTTAACTCAGCCAGAACCAGAGAAAGAGCAGCCAAGCCAAGAAAAAGCCATTCCTCGCCTAAAATTACCAGAGGTTGAGCCACAACAAACAGTTGTAGAAGCAGAAAGCTATCCAGAGGATGAGGAAGAATTTGCACCTTCAGTCAGACGAGTGCGCCGACGTTCCTCAGCAGAGGAAAAACCAAAGCTAAGAACCGCAAAGCGCTTAGAAATTGTCGAACCGAAGCCGCCAGAAATAGCAAGTATTCCCAGCCCAATTTTAAAGGATGAACATCCTGAAGCAACCGTCATCGCCCAAATGCTGGGAGAAGATTTGCTAGATGAGTCAGAGGATTTATCAGATTTAGAGGATGATTTAGACGACGAAGATTACGATGAAGATTACGACGAAGACGAAGAAGACTTAGAGGAGCCAAGACCTTTAGTTACAAGACGCAGAGTCAGTGATGCAGCTGTGCAAGTTTTACCCTTGTCAGCAGCACATTTGCCAAAAACTTGCTATCTGGTCATCGACCGAGCCTCAGAGTTAATTACTCGACCACTCAAGGATTTTGGTGACTTGGGGCAAATTCCTAGCCTAGAAACCCTGCAAAAAACTTTGCCCGTGTTTGATAACCATCGAGTGGCAAAACGCTTTTCTACCAAGCGCGATCGCGTGATTAAAGTTCCTGATAGTAAAATGTTGCATAAGGCAAGTACTCATCTACAAGCCAAGGGCATCACGCGACTGTTAATTGATGGTCAGGTCTACTCTTTGTCTATGGTCTAAAGGTTATGGAGATACCTAGTAATTATGGTGTAGTCTTGGTGACAACTGCCAACATGCAAGAGGCAGAAACAATTGCTAATGCCCTTGTAGAAGCTAAACTTGCTGCTTGTGTAAGTTTTTTGCCAATCCATTCAATTTACACCTGGCAAGGAGAAATACACAAAGAGTATGAGTGGCAGTTGTTAATTAAAACTGATTTGGCGCAATTTTCCACTTTGGAAGCCAAAATCCGGGAACTACACTCTTACGAAGTATCAGAAATAATTGCTTTACCTATTGTTGCGGGTTCGCAGCCCTACTTGCAATGGATTTCTGAACAGGTTAAAAGTTAGGAGTTATACCAATTCAAAATAGGGCCTATGGCACGCTACATGGTCAGCGCAGCTATGCCCGCAAGGGCTTGACAAAATTAAGAAAGCCAGATTTAGATCTGTTGCTTAATTTTGGTGAATTGGTATTACTCTCATCTGGCAATTTGTCGCCACCTAAACATGACTAGCTATAGCCCAGCTCTGCTATGTCAAAATGAAGATAACTTACTACCAAAAGGTGAGCTAACGCTCTGAAAGCTAGACAAAGGATTGACCTGAGCAATGGCAGAAGAAAAAAATCACAATCAAGCGGGAGAAGTGGCTCCCAGCACTGTTGACAAACAGGCTCCCACTGTTGCCCAAGAAAATGCTCCCAGTACTGACGAACCAGTAGCAACAGATATCCCTACTGCCAACACGCCAGATCCCAAAGCAGCAAACCCAGAAGTTAACCCCAACGCCGCCACGCAAAAAACTGCACCACCTAAGGCAGAAAAACCCCCAGCCGCAGCTAAAGCCGCGAAAAAGGAGAAACCTCCAGCTGTGGAAGATAAGCCATTTGTAGAGTTTATGCAGCAGCACTACTTGCCAACTTTGCAAAAGGCGATCGCAGAACAAGGTGTACAAGATTTGCAACTGTCTTTTGCTAAACAGAAGCTGCCTATTGCTGGCTTTCAATCAGCAGAAGAATGCTGGCAAGTGATCGGTAGTTGGCAAAATGGTCAGCGCCAGTTTAACTTGTATTTTCCCGACGAAGATATCCAAGGGAAAAAGGGATTTTCTTGTAACGAAGGTAAAAAACCTAGCACTCTTGAGTCGTTCTTAATCGATGAGCGCAAAATTACACTTGACCTGTTAGTATTTGGCTTAGTGCAGCGTTTGAACGGTCAAAAGTGGCTAGGTAGAAATTAGTTAAGTTCATCAAAGCAGTAGGTGACGGCTCCAGTTATGGGGTCGTTGTCTATTCTCACATAACCTGATTTGAACATCTCCTTCAGCACAGCTTCCACTTCCACAAAGCTGGCTCCTGTGGCTTTCACACCTTGAGTTACAGTGAGCTTACCACCCTTGGTTTCTGCAACTTCGATGAGTTGAATCATCAATTGATTACCAGTTGGGCGATGGACTTGGGTAGCCACCACTGTTTGATTAAGCGGCACACCCAAGGGAGATACACCTGCTTTTGCTCTCAAGTTGCGTTCGTAATCGTCAACCATACCTGGGATGAGAAATAGGTCAACTATTTGCCCCATACCAAATAAACCACCAGTCAACAGCCACACCACACCCGTGACAATTTTGCCATTATAAAAACGGTGCAATCCGCCTATGCCGAAAAACCCGACGGCACACAATAAGTAGGAAGTAACTAAGGGATTATCATATCTTTGATCTATTTCTTGTCTCACCGTTTCAAATACTTTGGATACCTCAACTGCGCTGCGATTTGCAGAGTTTGCCGCATAACCATCGGGTAAAGAGGGAGTTGCCATTAGTTGCTGCACAAGCCGTCCATAAGCTTCAACATCAGCGCGTGTGCCTAAAAAGCGATTACCGTGAGCAACCTCCTGACGCAGCCTGTTAGCTTTGAGGATACTACGACGCGCCTCATCGCTCAGACCACCATAGTCTTGCATCAACTCAATCAACTCTTGCCAATGCACTTGTTGCCTGTCTTGCACTCTGTCACGTTCTTCCGGATCAAGAGAATGATTTGCCGCCAGCCAGTCCCGAAAATAGTCTTCCAAAGCGCCGTGAAAACTAACCAGTGCATAACCCAGTAATTCTGGGTCTTTTCCCGCTTTTTGTAATCGCTCCCAGCCTAGTTGCAGCTTATCCGAATGATTACTCATTGATAGCCCTGTTGCCATTGTAGTTTTACTAAAAATGTTAACGAATGACTAGTTGCCAAAAAGACTAATAGATTTATTCTCTGGTATTTTTCAAGTAGGGCATACCTATGCTAATGTATTCAAGCATCAGTAAATTCCAGTATAGTAGACGATATTAGCTCGGGTAGATGCATAAATAATGACTCACAATATCCGATTATAGATTCTGCTAACTTGAAGTATTGTTGCAACTCTTAACGTTTAACTTAACTGTTTCCCACCTTCATCTTGGTAGACTGAATTTTATACAAACAAATTATTGTGGTCTGCTGCGCCTTGTGAGAGCATTACCCTTGGCTTTCTGGTGTACTCAAGATAATAAAGATAAAAGAGCAATCGAGACATGGTAGATTCCCTCCAAAAACCAGGCTTTGAAGAAATCCGTCCAGGAATTAAAGTCCCGGCAAAAGAAACCCTGTTAACACCCCGGTTTTACACCACCGATTTTGATGAAATGGCACGGATGGACATCTCCGTCAATGAAGACGAGTTACTAGCCATCCTCGAAGAGTTCCGTGCCGACTACAACCGCCATCACTTCGTTCGAGATACCGAATTTGAGCAATCCTGGGATCATATTGACGGGGAAACTCGCCGATTGTTTGTGGAATTTCTAGAACGTTCTTGCACAGCAGAATTTTCGGGATTTTTGCTGTACAAAGAACTCGGTCGCCGTTTGAAGGGCAAAAGCCCTGTCTTGGCCGAGTGCTTCAACTTGATGTCACGAGATGAAGCTCGTCACGCTGGCTTTTTGAATAAAGCGATGTCGGACTTCAATCTGTCGCTTGATTTAGGCTTTTTGACCAAGAGCCGTGCTTATACCTTCTTTAAGCCAAAATTTATCTTCTACGCTACTTATCTTTCCGAAAAGATTGGATATTGGCGCTATATCACCATTTATCGTCACCTAGAAGCACATCCAGAAGATAGAATTTATCCGATTTTCCGGTTCTTTGAAAACTGGTGTCAGGATGAAAACCGTCATGGGGATTTCTTTGATGCGATTATGAGATCCCAGCCGCAAATGTTAAATGATTGGAAGGCAAAGCTGTGGAGTCGCTTCTTCCTGTTATCAGTGTTTGCCACGATGTATCTCAATGACATCCAGCGTAAGGATTTCTATGCCTCCATTGGATTAGATGCGCGAGAGTACGACATCTATGTCATTAAAAAGACCAATGAAAACGCAGGTAGAGTCTTCCCATTAATGCTGGATGTAGAAAATCCAGAATTTTATCAGCGATTGGATGTGTGTATCCAGAATAACGAAAAGTTGTCGGCGATCGCTAATTCCAATACTCCCAAATTCTTACAATTCTTCCAGAAGCTGCCAATTTACATCTCTCATGGCTGGCAGTTTCTGCGACTGTACTTGATGAAACCGATTGATACTGTTTCTGCTCATGGGGCAGTTCGTTAGGTTACACAAGTTTTATTTCGCGAGCAATCAAAATCCCGGTATCTTGGAGATACCGGGATTTTGTCATCAAAAATGGAATAGCATGAAGTATTTCAGCTGTTCTACTTATAAACTTAAAAAATTGTTAATTTTTAATTTTGAATGATGAATTTTACAAAGAACTTGGGATTTTTAACGGGAAAGTTTGTATTTTTAATACTTCATCAAATTTTCAGAGGATTCTATCTAATAGAATCCTCATTATCGGTTTTCATCCAGCATGATATCTTAGTAAAGTTCTGATAAATTACTATCTAAATCTGACAGTCTTTACCTACTAGTAATCGTAGAACGGTGCAAATTCATTCTCACTCAGACTTTGACCCTAGCCGAGATGGTCATACGGAACAGGGTTTGCAAAGAGTCCTCAGCCGCCTTGTCAGAACAATGCATCGCAATGCATTAATTCGGCAAACCACGAATGAACTTAGAGAAATACTTCAGGTTGATCGTGTGGTTTTGTATTACTTTTACTGGCAGTGGCAAGGACAGGTGACCTTTGAAGCATTAAGTTCTGATGAATTTTCCATATTAGGTTCCACAGGAGCAGATAATTGTTTTAATGACGAGTATGCTGCTCTATATTTAGCTGGACGAGTAAAAGCGATCGCTGATATTGAATTAGAACCAATTCACGCTTGTCATCAAGATTTTCTCCGTAGTATCCAGGTTCGCGCCAACTTAGTTGTACCAATTTTGATACCTAAAGGATTATGGGGATTGCTGGTAGCTCATCAATGTCAACAGCCACGTTCTTGGATGCAATCCGATCTGGAACTGATGCAAACAGCAGCACAAACTTTGGCAACAGATCCTTTAATTTTAGAGAGTTAAGTTCATGCAGGATTAGATAAATTTTTGTTCGTAGTGAGCGATTTATCGCTATCTAGTAAGGTTTTAAAGAGCTAGAGCCTCTGACTACGAACTTTTATTAAGTCTTTCTACCTTTAAATTGGTTTTATTACTGTCTACTTACTCAAACACTAGGGAGCAAATTTCCAAAATTCAGCGTCCACAATAGTTGACACAGATTGAGTTTACCCTGATGCACAAATTTGGTAGTAAGCTACCACTTCTGCTAACATTTTGCTTATTTACTAGCTTTTTGCCTGCCTCTGGCTCAGTTTTATGTCCAGCTGTTGCCTATGAAAAATTCGATAGCGTTAGCAAACATTATGGCAGAGATGGCAGCAGAGGTACTGATGGGCGTTCTGGTAGAGATGGGCGCGACGGTCAAAGTCAGATAATTTTTGTTGATACTTCATCAGTAAATCTTGACCTGTCGGGTCAAGATGGTGAGGATGGTGAAGACGGCAGACTTGGCTCTCAACCTTTCTGTAATAGGCAAGCTGACAATGTACATCATGATATCTACGCACCAAGTGGTGGTACAGGAGGAAATGGGGGTAGAGGAGGAGATGGCGGAAGTGGTGGTGCTCTCACTGTTCATTACACTGATTTAGCAGACTTACGGAAAATTTTTGTCCGTGCAACCCCAGGAGAAGGTGGACGAGGTGGTCGGGGTGGTAGCGGTGCAGTCGGTTGTAGATGTCATAGACGGAGTTGGGAGGTGGAAACCTGCCAAGGAACTCCTGGTCAATCTGACTATAAATGTACTAAGAAGCGTTACAGGTGTTATGACGGTAGGTCTGGGAGTAATGGTATTACTGGCAGCAATGGTAGTAGAGGGCGTTTAGGAACTTTGAGTATTATTAACAGTAATGAACCCCTAGCCGCCGAGAACCCAACTCTCAAGTTACCAATTTCTGATCTCACAGGTAAGCAATTCAAATTATCAAAAAACAAGTGGCATCTCCGCCAAGGCGCAACTTCTCTACTTGCCCCTGGTTCTGTAATTGCTGATGAATATCGGGAATTTGCACAACGCTGGGAAGAAACCTTTCAATTGATTTGGCAAGAGAAACAACCCATCACCAGCTTTGACAAGCAAGCTGTCAACGTGAGTTTAATTGATAGCCAGCAAGTAGAAATCACTTTTCCTGAAGATTTGTGGGTTGAAGGTAGCACGCAAAGTGAGGCTAATGTCACAACATATACTGTGAACCATGCAATTCCCCAAACAGATGTGACGCGGTTAGCAGTGGCAGAATTTGCTGGCGCTGGGGAAAATCTGAACTTGAAAATAGTGGATTTAGCAGCAAAATCTGACGTGATTCAGACTCAATTTCAGGTGAAATTCCGGGCGCAGGATAGATTTGGTGGCTTCTCCAATTATAGAACCGAATACGCAGGAGAAATTCCCGACGGACTTGTAACCCGCGACCATAACCGTTTTATTTTAGCTTTGGGTAAACTAAAAATTCCTGACGACGCTCTACGCCCTGGTGTTAATGTTGACATTGAAGTTGTAGCAACTCGCTCCTTAGGAGAACGTTCTGCAAAACAAACGATTAACTGGCAGAATGCTATCCGTAGTACTAGATAACCTTTACCAAAAGTTTAGGAGGGTTTTTTCCCATCTGAGACAATTTGCGCCAGCAGATTGCCAGCGAAATCTAGCAGCTGATCCAGCAAAAATCCTATGATACCAATGTATAATACTGCGTCAATCATGTAATTGGTGTTACCAGCTTTATAAGCATTCCAGGCAAGAAATCCCAGTCCTTTTGGGCCTATCAACATCTCTGTGGCAATAACTGTAAACCATGCTACCCAAATACCAACTTTCAAAGCATGAAATGTATGAAAGATAGCTACGCGAAAGTTATTATTTTGTCTGCGAAAATGTTGCAGACCTATTGCCGTATTGATGATCATAGACCAGAGAGTCCCAAGAAAAACGATGACTACGGTTGCAGGTTCACTGTTATCTCCAAATATTACGAGTGCAATGGGTAACAAGGCTATAGGAGGGATACTATGCGGTATCTGAAATATCCGCTTTAATACCTGATAAATTGCGGTGTTTATACCTATCAAATAACCTACGAAACTACCCAAAACGGCGGCTGGAATGTAACCTACAAATAACTTTTGCAGGCTAGCTAAAACATCTAAAAATATACTAGGTTCCATGCCTCAGTTCTTATTTGGAACGGTTGGTAATTACTGCGGCAATCACAAAAAATAGCGAATAGACAAACAGCAAGAAGGTATTTAAATTTGCTTAAATCAAATTTATCAGAGAATTAAAGTTCCATTAAGAAATTAAATAAAATCTCAATAATTCACCAAAAAGTGCTGAGTACCCAAAGTTTACTCAAAGCGATAAATCGCTCACTACGAACAAAAATTTATCTGACTTGAAAAAAACTTGGTATCTTTGTGCCTTGGTGGTAAAAAAATCTTGAACCACTAAGACACCAAGACACTAAGAGTTTTTATATGTTCTGGTGTACACAGTTCATGACGGCTACTGACTGATAATTGAAAACTGATCATTTCCCCAGATTACGCTTCATTTGTTCTAACTCATCTTGAGTTTCCCAACGACGAAACTTTTCTTCTAAATCATCCAATCCACTAGAATAACTGCTAGTTGGATTCCACCAACCATTAGTTTCTAAGTGCTGCTGGGTTTGAGCTTGAGCGCGTACTGTTTGGGCTTCGGCTGCTTTCGCTTGCACCTCTTGTCGCCGCATCTGAATTTTCCGCAGTAGTTCTTTAGATTGCTCAATGCGTTCTTTTAATCCTTGCATGTGTCCCCATCGCTGGTTCCCTTCACGCAGTAGAGCTGCTTCTCTCTCTTGTGCGGCGGCTGCTAAATCTTGTTTACCAGCATTTTTTGCCTTTTGCACACGAATATGCCATCGCTGAATTTCTTGGGCGGTGGATAAAATTTCGTCCTGCGATCGCTTCTCCTGCAATTGTAAATCTGCAATTAACTTTAAAGTATCTTCTTCTTGCTGCCGCAGCTGTTCTAACAGCGCCTCTAACTCCAAATGTGGATTATTACGCAAGAATTCTTCTAAACGGTTTTCCAGAAATCGACTCAAATCATCAAATAAGCCCACGAACAGTACTCCAGATGTTGGGTTTGTGATGATTTTATTGTAGTAATTATTATCGTAGTGCCGAAAGAAAATTGTCACAGTGTTCCCTTGCAGGGTAGTGTAGATGGCAGGGGTCAAAAGGAAGAAGAATGAATTTAGATGGGGATTCCCACCCTTGCTTCCTTTGGTTGTGATTCGTCAGAGGATCATCCGTCTTCCGTCTGACTTCGTTAAAAGACCGCCCGCAAGGGACGAAGTTTCAACCTACGCTGTAATACAATAAATGGGCAAAAGGAGGGTTCTATGTCGAGTATTTCTCAACTACTTACCCCGCATATCCAAGATTTAGGAGGGTTTGCAGCTCGTCGCAGTTTACCCCATGATGAGCGCATGATGATCGGCCCGTTTATTTTCTTCGACCATTTGGGCCCTGCTATATTTCCTCCAGGTAAAGGGGTAGATGTGCGACCTCATCCTCATATTAATCTAGCTACGGTAACTTATTTGTTTGAGGGGGTGTTGTTACATCGGGATAGTTTAGGTAATGTGCAAGAGATTCATCCAGGTGCAGTTAATTGGATGAGTGCGGGACGGGGTATCGTTCATTCTGAAAGAAGTCCCCAAAGCGATCGCCTCAAACAAAGCACTCTCCACGCTATTCAAACTTGGGTAGCTCTTCCCGAAGCACACGAAGACACTGAACCTTGGTTTCGCCATCATCCTACTGAAGATATCCCCACTTGGACAGAAAACGGTGTAGCGATCGCGCTCATTGCAGGAGCAGCTTGGGGAAGGACTTCTCCAGTAAAAACCCTCTCTCCAACAATCTACCTCGATTTGTCTTTTGCTCCTGGAGCTAAATTAACTCTCCCGGCTGACTATAGCGAAAGGGCAATTTATAGCGTTACGCAGGGTCTTTTTGTTGATGGTGAGGAGCTAAAACAACATCAGTTAGCTATCTTATCTGCAAATAGTATGGTAGAAATATCTACTAATACTCAAGCTCGCTGTGTGGTTATCGGTGGCGAACCTGTGGGAGATCGTCATAAGTGGTGGAATTTTGTTTCTAGTCGCCCCGAAAGGATAGAACAAGCTAAACATGATTGGCAAGAAAATAGATTTGACCAAGTACCAGAAGAATCAGAATTTATCCCCTTACCACAGGATGCTTTTACAGCAAATGACAATGAGTCGGACGCAGTACAGCCTTTAAGCTAAATCAACAATCAAGATTACTCTCGGTTAACTACAAGAAAAGGCGATCGCTCTGATCCAAAACTATGCAAAGATATTATCTTCACCTAAAATTAATCTGATTGTGCCATTGAAATGCTTTGTACTTGATAATAGTTTTAATAAATAATACCTATGATTTAAGTATTATTTGGTATGTCGTTTATCCATAGACGCAGATTTACTGATCGTCAGATATCGCTGCACACAAACTTAAATTGAGTCACTACCATTTATAAAAAAAACTGAATTGGGCACTACTCGCTGACTAGCTACGTCACTTATCTTACTGTGCTAAGGCTGCTTCGGTTTCTCGAATGCAAATATTTGCTGTGCATGGAATAAACAACTAACTACCAATTAACAAACCCTTTAGTAAGCATAGATGTTCCTAGATGATATGGCTAGTAAATTTCATCACACAAGGATATGGCAGACGTGGAGAGCTAACACATCATTTAAGGCTATGAAATTACCTTTTATTGTGCGATCGCTTAAGAGTTTTTTCCCAATTCTAGGCTTAATATCATTTGTCACAGTACTACTACTGAATAGTCTAAATCCGGCGATCGCCCAATTACCGCGTCAAGAGATTCGTGGGGTTTGGATCACCAACAATGATTTTGACACCCTCAAGGAGCGCGCCAAGGTGCAAGAAGCTATGACTCAATTGCGGCGGCTCAACTTCAACACCATCTATCCTGTAGTGTGGAATTCTGGCTATGTGATGTATCCTAGTGCGATGGCCCAACGTGCAGGTATCCAACCCTTTGTCTTTCGAGGCTCAGATGGACATGATATCCTCGCAGACTTAATTAACCAAGCGCATCGCCGAGGACTACTAGCGATTCCCTGGTTTGAGTTTGGTTTCATGGCTCCTCCAACATCAGAATTGGCCTTGAATTATCCAGAATGGCTGACACAAAAACAGGATGGTAGCCAAACCTCGATTAGTGCTGCTGGTGAGGTTGTATGGCTCAATCCCTTCCATCCGCAAGTACAGCAATTTATCACCAATCTTGTTGTAGAAACTGTGACTCAATATGACGTCGATGGCATTCAGTTTGATGATCATATGAGTTTGCCTCATGAATTTGGTTACGATCCATATACTGTCGCCTTGTATACTCAAGAAACCAAGAATCGTCCCCCCAGCAATCCTCAAGATGAAGCATGGATGCGCTGGCGAGCAAATAAAATCACCGCATTTATGGTGCAACTCAATCAAGCTGTAAAAGCCAGAAAACCCCACGCGATTTTCTCTGTTTCTCCTAATTACTACGACTTTGCTTACAAGTTCCAACTCCAAGACTGGCTAGCTTGGATGCGGCAAAATATTGTAGATGAGCTAATTGTGCAGATATATCGTCCAGATCTGCAAAGCTTCGTGAATAATATTTCCCGCGCAGAAATTCAAGAAGCCCAACAATTAATTCCCACAGGCATCGGTGTTATGACAGGTCTACGAAATAGACCTGTGCCCATGGCACAAATTCAGTCTCAGGTAAGAGCTGCCCAATCACGCGGTTTAGGTGTAACCTTCTTCTACTACGAAACGCTTTGGAACTCTGCTCCAGAACCTCCAAGTCAGAGGCTGGCTGGATTTCAAAGCCTCTTCCCTGCTCCTGCATTCCGCTCGGCGATGGAATAAGGGGACAAGGGGAGATTACTGATATTAAGTTCTTTCTCCCCATCCCCCCATCTCTCTACTCCCTACTC
>JADEXK010000150.1 GCA_015207155.1 Nostocales cyanobacterium LEGE 11386
TTAATCAGAAGATTAAGCTCATTAAAAGAAGGGCTTATGGCTTAACTAACTTCAATAATTTTAGAAGAAGGATTTTACTCAATTGGTATTTTTGTTCTTAATTTAACATATTTAGTCTGGGAGAGCCAATATAATTAAAGATAGATATATTACCATATCAGATGATTTAATCGATACATTTAAATATTATTGGGATATAATCACGCCAAATTCTTTTAGAGGTAGTGATTTTGCTTTACCTTTTTTTCATCTAAAAAATGATAAGGGTCAATTTTGGCATATTAAATACAGTTCTAAATATGATGGTGGTCGTCCTCAAACTATACCTAAACTAAGAAATGATATTGATTATGCTTATTTAGATGAGGAATTATTTAGTTTAATACAGGATGAAGTTTGTAGAAATGAATTAATTGATGCGCTTGTTTCTACTTGGCTTAATTCTAATACGGGGATTATTTTAACTATCAATCAAAATTTTCAATCTAATAACCAAGAAAAAGAAATATTAAGTAAAAATTCAACTAATTTAACGAATCAACCCAGATGGGGATTAAAAACAGCAGCAATTAGAAATTCTTTTTTTAGAAAAGCTATTGTTTATGTATATAATTCTCGCTGTGCTTTTTGTGGTTTAAAAGTAAATAAATCTATCAATCAAAATATTATTGATGGCGCACATATTAAACCATTTGCTCAATTTTATGATAGCAATATCCATAATGGAATAGCACTTTGTAAAAATCATCATTGGGCGTTTGATCGTGGTTGGTTTACCATAAATGAGCAATACAAAATTATTGTAAGTAAAAACTTAGTAGAAATTTCTCCCCACGCTAAACCTATGAAAGATTTTCATGGTGAAAGAATACTTCTACCAAGCATAGAACAATACTTTCCAGAAATTGCAGCACTTCAATGGCATCGCCAAAATATATTCCAGGCGTAATTACAAGACAGGTGGCAATCCTACTTGCTTGGGTTCCACAAAGTTACCATCAAAACCTATTGTTTTATTTTCAATAGTTCTCGCATCAGCTAAAGCTTTACGCAGTTCAGCACGTTCCATCTGATCTGGCATTCCACCCAGAATGTAAATTAATAACTTTGTGGCTAATTCTCGTCCAGAAACTTGTATGCGTTTTTTGTTGGGATCATATAAAACGCCATACCATAAAGATTGCGGATACTCCATACCACTAAAACTGCCTTGCTGGTCAAACTTCCGCAACTTCTTAAAAATATCTTTTAGTGCAAAACCTTTTTGAAATACCAAAATTCCTAAAGCTTGCGCTAAAGCCACTTGTGCAACTGGACGGAAAAGCATATTTCCTTCTCCTCCATCTTTTTCAAAACTAAAGCGGCGTAATGCTGGTGTATCTTCTTCTTCTAATAGCTTATAACTGGGAAGGTCAGCTAAATAATCAAATAGCTGGCTAAATTCTGCAATTCCTTGTTCTAGTTCTTCATCTTCTGGACGCATGGGAATTAAGCCTTTTTCCAAAGGTTTCCACTGGGGGAATTTTTGACCCAAGTATCGTTCAGACATATCGTGAAGCGCTTGCAGAGTGGTTAATACAGTAGAATTTGCTGCTACTGTTGCACTATTCCAATTAACACGAGGATTGCGGTCTTGTCGTTGTTCTAAAAGTGGATGGGTGACAGCAATTTTTCTCGCCACAATGGAAAAACCATCATCTTCATTTAACTGTGCTAATTGTCCTTTTGTTAAAGGTGCAGCCATCAAGTTGACATGTACAAAAATTGATCTAACTCTGCGTCTAGCTTGAGTACGTGTTTCTCCAGCCGCAACCGCACAGATAAATTCAATACCAATTTTTTCTTTAGGTAAACTTTGTAAATAATCCAGGTCTACTTGGCACTTTTCTATCAAATCATTGACTGTAATAAAATTATCGTCAGCAGTTTTATCTTTTTTATAACGTTGAAGTTTACGAGTTTTGATTAATTCCATCAACCCTTGTACACCCATCAATCGATGTTGACCATCTAAAGCATAAATTGTGACATCATCCTCAGAAATATTCAGCAGACCGACTTTACCATCTTTATCTAAAGGCGTGAAATCAGTAGTAGATTTTAAAGCTATTCCTTCTTTTCCCCACTCCGCAGCTTGGGGATTATCCACCCAGGGTTTATTAATGACTACCAGTACAGGAGGGAATTTGTGGTTTTTACGTGCTGATAAATACTGTACTAGGGGTGCTTGTCGTGACCAGTCAATGGGGCGTTGCTGAATTTCATCAATACTATCTGCATCAATTTCGACGTTACCAGTCTCTGGGTTGTACTTTTTCTGAAGTAAAGGTAAACCAGAAGCAAAGTGAACACGACCAGCAAACCATTCCAGGGTGACAGAACCAACATAAGCTTCTGTACCGCCCATTTTGGTTTTTTGGACGAGAATCTGGTCTTTTTTGGCTAAAAATTGCTCTAGCAGTAAAGATAGTACTTGTTTATCCTTATTTTCTCTTTCTAGATATTCCTGAGTAATGTCAGTTTTTTGGTCAGTCATGTTAATTTTTAAAAATTAACTAGTGTAGGATAGTCTAATTGTCTAAAAAATTGGGTATTAGTAGTAAAGTTTTTAAAAACTTTTTGCACCCACGTAGGTAAATCATTTGGATGAATCTAGATGAAGTCCAGCCCAGATTGTCAGAGGTAGATAAATTATGACTACAGCACAACCACCAGAAAATAAAGAGCAGCAATCGCGTACTGTAGCAGATTTAGTGGATGATATTCAAACTCTGACTACTGAAATTCAAGAATTGTATTGTTTAGACGAGATACCTTGGGTTGTGGGCTATTCGGGTGGTAAAGACAGTACCGCAACTTTGCAATTGGTTTGGAATGCGATCGCAGCACTCCCACCAGAAAAACGGCTGAAACCAATTCATGTCATTACCACTGATACATTAGTGGAAAATCCTGTAGTTTCAACTTGGGTACGCAAGTCTCTAGAACAGATGAAAGTTGCTGCTATAGATCAAAATATGCCAATTCAAGCCCATTTACTTTATCCCGCAGTTAAAGATACATTTTGGGTTAACTTAATTGGTAAAGGCTACCCAGCGCCTCGAAATCGAATGCGTTGGTGTACTGACAGACTCAAGATTAAACCTACTGATAGTTTTATTCGTGAAGTAATTCAAGCTAATGGTGAGGTAATTCTTGTATTAGGTACTCGTAAAGCTGAGAGTACTAAACGTGCCGCTACAATGGCTAAACATCGAGAATGGCGAATACGCGATCGCATCAATACTAACCCCAATAGACCTAACTCATTAATTTACCTTCTTATTGAAGACTGGCGAACTGATGAAGTTTGGATTTACCTAAATCAGTGGCAAAATCCTTGGGGACATAGTAATAAAGACTTATTCACTATGTATCGAGGTGCTACAGCAGATAATGAATGCCCTTTAGTTATTGATACTTCTACACCTAGCTGTGGTGATTCTCGATTTGGCTGCTGGGTTTGCACAATTGTTAATAAGGATAAATCAATGGAGGCGATGATCCAAAATGATGAAGAAAAAGAATGGATGCAACCTTTACTTGATATCCGCAATGAACTAGATATCAGAGATGACCGAGACAAAAGAGATTTCCGCCGGATCTGGGGTGAGGTTCAACTTTTTGAACGTAATGTAGATGGGGAACTATCTGTTGAACCAATTCATGGGCCTTATACTAAATATTGGCGCGAATATTGGCTAAGAAAAGTATTACAAGCGCAAACTCAAATCCGGCAAACTGCACCGGAAAATATGCGCGATATTACTTTAATCACCTTAGAAGAAATGAGCGAAATTCGTCGCATTTGGCTAGAAGATAAGCATGAATTTGATGACAGTTTACCCCGCATTTATCAAGAAGTGACTGGCGAAGTTTTTCAAGACCCCCGTCCTGGTGCTGACCATAGTTTACTAGGTAGCGATGAGTGGGTGGTGCTAGAGGAAATCTGCGGGGATGATGCTATGCACTTGGAACTGATGGCGAAGTTGTTGGATACAGAACGCCAGTATCGCAAGAAAGGCCGCCGTGTGGGAATATATGAAACTTTAGAAAAATGTTTTGCTACAAGTTCCCGTTCTCCAGAGGAAGCGATTAAAAATGCACATTTGAAACGCGATTTAAAAACAGCTGTTGACCAAGGTGATGTGGAAAAGGTCAAGCAGCTGACTTTGGGTGATGCGATGGATGAAGGTGACAGTAATAGTGATAAACAGCCAACTTGGGCAAGTAGGAAATTCCAAAAGCGGGAAACGCTTTAAGGCTGGTTCTCATCATCCTCTGAAGTATCACCTAAGTAAAGCCTGATAAAGTCTTCCGCCGCACTAGGATTAATTTTTTTCAGTGCATCACGAATTTCTAACAAAGTCTCAGCAACAGGATCTCTAATCTCGTTCACCCAACGATGAACGTTTGGTCTTCCTGTACCCATAGTCACTGCTAAATGATTTTGGCTAATGCTGTAGATTTCCAATACCCGTTTTAGCGCTTTACCTGCTTTTCCCATCCCTTGATTGTGTCAAAGGCTCATAACAGAGTAAATGTTACCCATAGGTAACCAAAGGTGTAAGATAGTTTTGTTACCCATAGGTAACAATTCGTCTGAGCAACAAACATCTCATTAAAAATGACTAAAAGCTTTTTGGCAAATACCTTTCAAACCCCTACACTGTCTGTTTCTTCTGGTGTGGCTACAGAAACAAAACCCAGCAGAGAACCTGTGAAGGTGGTGATTTTTGGTTCTAAAACAGGTGTGAATAACACAATTTTCACTTTATATAAGCTTGGTTTTGCCCAAGTTAATGAATGGAGTCCTTTACTACCTACTGCGAATCCTGGTGAGGTGATGAGTATTTTAACTCGGCATATCTCAATAAGTTGACAAAAATTCGGTAGGATGGGAAACGCTCATCCTACAATTAAATCCGGGCGATTGATTCACACTGGGCGATTGATTCACACCAGGCGATTGGAAATCGCGGCTACATAATCAAAACCCGCCTTCGCGAGTTAAAGAGAGATGAGATCTAATTTTACTCGATTGTATTTACATTATGTTTGGGCAACCTGGGATAGATTACCGCTAGTTACGCCTGATATTCAGCAATTAGTTTATGCGGCAATTATTCGAGAATGTGAAAAACTAAAGTGTACTGTTATTGTAATTGGTGGCGTTGAAGATCATGTTCATTTATTAACAGGTTTTACACCTACTGTTAGCATATCTGAAGTGATTAAACAAATTAAAGGAAGCTCTTCTCATTTTATTACTCATGAAATTAAACCTGGAGAATTTTTTAAATGGCAAGGTAGTTATGGAGCTTTTACAGTTAGCCACTATGCCATTGATAACGTAGCGCACTATATCAGAAATCAAGCCTTACATCATAGTCAAAAATCCATAATTCCTTTATGGGAGCTAACCCCTAGTTAATTGAAAAAATAATTATATATTTAGTCCGCGCAGGCGGACTTTGATTGTATAGCCGCGATTTCCAATCGCCTGGTATGAATCAATCTCCTGGTATTTCATTCGCCCGGTATTCCATTTACTTGTATAAAATTAATGATATTTCTTGAACTCGTATTACAAAACTTTGGTCCTTACTGTGGTCGTCAAGTCATTAATCTTGACCCCAAAATTGATGAAGAAAATTCTTATCCAATTATTCTCTTAGGTGGGATGAATGGTGGGGGAAAAACAACCTTAATGGATGCCATTCGCTTAGCTTTATATGGACATCGCGCTCAATGTTCTACCCGTGGTAATTTGAGTTATAGTGATTTTCTAACTCAGTGCGTTAATAGTCATACTGCACCAACTGAGAAAACTAGAGTTGAATTAGTTTTTGAACATATCGAAAATGACCAACCTGTAAAATATCGAATTGTACGCACTTGGGAAAAAAATCCTAAAGATGGTAAAGATAATTTGGGTATTTTAGGTGAAGATGATACTTGGCCTTTAGAGGCTTTGGTGAATATTTGGGATGAATATATAGAAAATATTCTGCCATTGGGGATTTCTAATTTGTTTTTGTTTGATGGTGAACAAGTTAAGGAACTAGCAGAACAAGAAACACCTCCGACAATGGTAGTTGATGCAATTCGGGGACTTTTAGGCTTAGAATTATCTGAACGGTTATCTGCTGATTTAGAGATTATTGTCAACCGCAAGCGCAAAGAAATTGCTGAAACTCAAGACTTGGCTGATTTAGAGGAAATTGAACAAGAATTAAAGCTACAACAAGAGAAATATCAGGAAGTTGAAACTAAATCAAATCAATTGAATAATGCTTTATTAAATGCAGAAAAAAAGCAGCAAGAGGCTTTGGATAAATTTATTTCAGAAGGGGGAAAAATTGCGGGCGATCGCAGTCAGTTAGAAAAACAAAAATATGCAAGAAATTCGGAAGCAGAAAAGGCTCGTTTAGCTATGCGTGAATTAGCGGCTGATCTGTTACCTTTATCTTTAATTGAACCTTTATTAAACGCCGCTTATATCCAAGGTGAAAAAGAATTTCGTACTCAACAAGCTAAGGTAGCATATAATTTGCTCTTGCAAAGAGACCAACGTTTAATTGACTTAATTAATCAATTAAAAATTACTGACAAGGAAGTTGTAAAAATCAAACAATTCATTGAGTCAGAAAATCAAGCTTTACAGCAAAATACTACAGAAGAATCTTGGTTATTAACTGATATAGAAACTTTACATCAATTAGATAATGTAATTCATCATTATTTGTTGTATACAAAAAAAGCAACTCAAGAAAAGTTAGCATTACTGCAAAGTAAAGAAGAAGAAATCATCACCCTGGAAAGACAAATTCAAACTGCCGCATCCCCAGAAGATTATCAAAGATTAGTTGATAATTTACAACAAATACAAAAGGAAGTTGCAGAAGCAAAAGCAGCTTGCGAAATAGCAAAACGCCGTTTAAATGAATTAGAGACAGAAATTCGTAATACTAAAAAACGCCTAGAAAAATATACTGAAACTAATATAGACCGCAAACATAACGAACATATTATTACTGCATCTGCAAAAGTCCAGGAAACATTAAAGCTTTTTCGGGAAAAACTCACCCTGAGAAAACTCAATAAACTAGAAATTGAAGTGACAGAATGCTTCCGCTACCTACTGCATAAATCCGATTTAAGTAAAACGAGGTGAAAAAACCAAACTGTGTAAAGATAAGTAAAAACGTAAAATGTGTCTACAAAGGTAACAGGGATATGGGCAGCCGTTTAAGGGTATTTCTGACTAGAGAGCAAGATAGAACCCTTTTGAA
>JADEXK010000151.1 GCA_015207155.1 Nostocales cyanobacterium LEGE 11386
TTTTACAATGTGCCGCCCTTAATCGCATGATCCAGTTAGGCAAGCCAGACTCTTATAAAGTCGAAGGCTAATTCCTATCCTTACTTCGGATTGGTCTGTCTTTTTTTCCTTTCATGCAACAAAGCCTTGATATTCTAGTTCTGATTTCACAATTTTCTGCGTGGCAATGACGCAATCTAATTGATTGTTTAACAGTTGCTCAATTAATTTTTGCGTTAGTCCAAATTGAATTGAAAATAGGGTATTTCCTGCGTTTAGGGGTGAAAGTAGCGAGGATACTGTTGGCGAATTCGGGAAATGCTTATGTAGAGCGGATGGACTGAGGAGTAAAGCGATGAATTTGTATGACCATCTGCCATGTATTACATAACCAAAAATGCCCCTGATAATTGCTGCCAAATTTTTGAATGTCAACCGAACTGAAATATTTTGTTTTCTAAAAACTAACCATGTAATACACGGAAAAAGAAAATGATTGACTAATCAACCATGTATTACATAGATAAGGGACTCTAAGTATTGCTCAAGCGGGTTTGGGCTGTAATTGTTTGAAGCGAGAAATACGAGTTTTAGCAATTGGTACTTCGTTAAACCAAGCATCCAAGCGTAAAAAGTTAAGAGCAGTAGCAATTAGAATGTGTTGAAGATGAGTTTTTGCCAATCCCCTGTAACGAGAGCGTCGCAAACAAGTGCGTCTGGTTCCTTGAGACAAAGTAGCTTCTATTCCTGCACGTTGGTGGTATTGGTGGAGAAATTCAGGTGTTTCTTGAGATTGACGACGAGTTTGCAGTGCTGTGTGAAAGGCTTGAGCGCGGATAGTCAGCCCACGAGGATCTTTTTTTGAACGTGTGCAACGACGACGAACTCGGCAAGCTCGACAAGCGGCAGTAGGAAATCGAATGTCAATAATTGGCTGTCCGCGCTTGTCGATTTCAGGTAGCCAAGTCACACTCTGCTGCCCCATCGGACAAGTAGCTACTTGGTTGTCCCAATCAAACTTAAACTGGTCAGCAGCAAACTTCGGGTGATTACGCGCCTGCCAACTAGGGTCACTACGAACTGGGCCAATGATTTCTACATCATACTGAGTGCGGCTATTAACAAAATGTTCTGCCGTTACATAGCCAGTGTCCATTAAATGCTCGTTTGGTAGTAATGATTTTTCTTCTAAGCCTTGATGGATAGGTTCAACCGCAGCATCATCTGTTACCGTAGACAAGGTAGTATAAACTTGAGTAATCAAGTGAGGACAATCCTCACCACAAGTTTCCGTCACGTGGGTTTTATATCCCACCCAGTCAACGCTACGCTTATTACTGTAATGTGCCTCAACATCATAAGGCGAGTGAATGGTAATTGTTGAAGGTGGCATATCTTTTGTTTTACGCCATTGCACTTCCCCATCCTCACCAGGGGCATAAAACTGTTGTACCCAAACTTGCCTCAATATTTCTACTGCCTTGATCTGGCGTAACCATTCGGGTGCAACTGTTGCATAAATGGCATTCAACAATGCAAATCCATCCTTTCCGATTAAGTTCCCTAAAGCCTCCCGCTCACTATCCAACTTCGGCAATCGGTAATTTTCTATTCGGCGGCTATAACGGTCAAACCAGTCATAGTGAAGATGGCTCATTAACCAGTCTGGTGCTACAGTAGCTAAACTATTGAGTGCTGCTCGCAACGTCTCACCCAATGTTTCTAAACGATTGAGGTGACGAACAGCTGCGATAACATGAGTTGAGTCAGTTCTCTGTCGCTCTCGTTTGAGTAATCCCAAATCTCGTAATCGCTCCAAGAGCTTATCCAATAACAATTGTTCTGCATCAGCAGAAATTAATCGCTGGCGAAATTCGCTCAAAATCGAAAAATCAAACCCAGGATCTGTCAAAGGCAAGCTTAAAGCGTATTTCCAATCAATTCGGGAACGCACTGCGTCTGCGGCTTGACGGTCAGATAAATTTTCTACAAACTGCATGATGCTAATTAAAGCCAGCCGCCACGGTGATTCTGCTGGCTGTCCCCGCTTAGAAAACAACGCTGTAAACATTTCATCAGCATAAATGCTGCCCAAGTTGTCGCGCAGTAAAACATAGATGTTGCCTTTTGGAAAAGCTGCACGCGCTACAGCTTCCGTATCTGGGGGAACCGGAGGAATACTTTGAGGCTGCATTGACATAGAACTTTCTTCCAAAGCGCGACTAAGGTTACTACATCACCATTTTATGGTCTACACTATCGTTGTAATACATGGTATTAACAAAAATGAAACGGGATATTCAGGGAAAGTTTGCACTCAAAAACGACGACTATCGTTTAGTTCGCTCCCTGAGACTAACTGATGAAACCTGGAAGACTTTAGGTATTGCAGCAGAATGCAACGGCTTAACTAGGGCTGACTATTTAGAACAAATTGTGCGGGACAACACTTTACCAAGTATCACACAGGATGAATCACCAATTTTTCCAAGTAATACATGGAGAACCGATTCCCTTCAACCGTGTAATACACCGGATGATGAGAATACTCAAACCTCAACCACCTTACTGCCCCAACTAGAAGCACTTGAAGCTTTACGCGATCGCATTTTGTTGGAACTGAAGTTAGGTAAGCAAGCCACTGGATACAAAGCGGCACTTAAAGCTCTCAATCGTTTCATTACTGAATTAACTACAGGCCCATAGGCGTTTCCGAATTCGCCAACAGTGTCAGCGAGTCTGACACGAGCCGCCACGCAACGCCTGTAAGTCTTGCTAGGAAAGGCTTACAAAAATAAAATTGCTCTTTTTCCCAATAAACGGAGAAAAAGCTTGTTTTGGCTGTATCAATTGAAGTCTACTTTTGACTTCACCAACAGCAACAGTGGTGGAACTTTCACCCACATCTCTGGGTCAGTTATAAACATTTTGGAGGTATTACCTCCGCGTGTTCATACAAGGTTATGTATTTACCTTGTAACGAATCGCACTTGCGCTTATCTCGGCTCTATGCCTACGTGCCTTATTGCTATTGTTCATGACTGCGACAGAAACTTTAGTAACTCCTGATTAAACCGTTCAGGCATCTCGTGATGCGGAATATGTCCAGCTCCTGAGATCTCTACTAATTTGCTCCTAGAAATCGCCTGATTAGCAAAGCGACTAAGTTCTGGGAAGTTCCCCATCGTTGCTGCAACCGCTTGACTCACATAAGCCCGACCGAGCGCAATGCGGTCTTCTAAGCCAATCATCAAAAGGGTTGGCTGAGTGAGCGTGGACAGTTCGTAGCGAATGGGTTCTCGATAAATCATGTGCCAAGTTCGCGCCATCGCACGAGTCCAGCGACTATACTCTGCGCTTTGAGCCAAACGAACACGGGTTTGCACAAAGCGTTGATCCCGTTCTGGCATCCAAGTATGGACGAAATTTCGTAAAAATCGCTCGATCGCGGCAGGTTCACTCAGCGATTCATCTTGCTGCAATTGTTCGATCGTTTGAGGCGGCACTTTCAAGCGATAGTCTTCCAACCCAACAGGGGCTTCTAATACGACACGTTGAATGCGTTTGGGATAAAGTCTTGCTAACCGCACTGCCAACATTCCACCCATCGAATGCCCCACAACATCAACCGTTTCAATGTTCAGCGAATCGAGAAGCTGCATCGTGTTCATCGCTAACATATCAAAGCTGTAGTCTACGTCTGGCTTACTGGATTTTCCAAATCCAACCTGATCGGGTACGACCACCCGGTATCCTGCTGTTACGAGGGACTGAATCGTAGGCTGCCAATAGCTCCCCGAAAAGTTTCGCCCGTGCAAGAGCAACACGGTTCGCCCATTAGCGCGATCGCTCTGGCGAATATCCATATACCCCATGCGAACAGGCTGCCCTTCGATCGTTAAATTCAAAAACTGAACTGGATACGGATAAGCGAATCCTTCGAGTGCAATCCCAATTGAATCATTGGTGAAAAAGGTTGGACGTTGTGTGGAGGATAGCTTTGAGGGGATTGCAGGAGACGGTTGAATTGCCCAAAATAGCATTCCAATCAAACAGAAGCTGATCAAACTAGATAGTAGGACTGATTTAATTCGTAATGATTTTAGGTTGAGTGATCGCATAGTGTTGACCTGATGTTGCGAAACCAGCATCAGAGAAATAACTTCTCCGATGCTAGAAGTGAAAGAATTGCATTGCTAGGCTGGATTTATTTCTTCGAGTGGGGATGATTAATTTGCAACGGCAGACGATCGGAGCCTCTGTAAGGTTGTTATGGCAGTAGCCGATGTAATAGCGGTTATGACAAACGTTTGACGATCCATAATTGATCTCCAAAGAGGTTAAAGTTCTGGTTTTGCTCGTTCTTTAGCGTCCAGGTTGTCCTTGAGTCCCAGTCCACACGCGGAAAATCTGATAGGGCGGTGCACCCGCGTCCTCTGGCTTGCCTGTGAAAATGGAAGCGCGATGTAGTTGATTGATGTTGATATAGAGCCAGGAATCTGCACCAAAGCGAACGTTATCTGCCCACAGAAAGCGCTTATCCTGCACGAGGCGCGTCAGTTTGCCATCTTTGCTGAGTTTGTCGATCGCATCGTCCCCCAAATTCGTTATGAAATGGTTACCTTCTGCATCCGTACTCACCCCATCTGAAACAGGCTTGCTGCCAACGACTTTCACCGCTTGAGCAAGTTGTTGACCAGAAGCATTTTCTCGCAGCAATTTAGCCGGAACGCTGTACCATTTCGTTCCACTCATTGCGCCGTAGAAGACGGTTTCCCCATCTGCGGAAAGGGTAATCGGGTTGACGGCAATTCGAGCCGGATTGATTGAGCCATCTGGACGACGGAACGAAAGCTTGTTGCCCTCTACTACCATGTCTACATTTTCGGCTTGCAGTGATGCGTGTCCTTCCCAACGCCAAGTGCGACGATTCTTGGTGTCTACGACCAAAATGCCAGGTCGATTACCGCTATCTGCAACGTAGACAAATCCGCGATCGCCATCGACTGCCAAATCCTGCAAAATTTGATTGTCTGGAGCCGCCGCTTTGTCAAAATCCATCCGAAAAGCAACTTCGCCTGTGTTGATATCAAATGCGAGCAACTTCGGTTGGGCAGTGGGCTGATTGTTGGGCATCCAATTGCCATGATCAATCACCCAAAGACGATCTTGATTGTCGATCACAACCCCATGTGCGGTGTTCAAAACATTTTTACCAGTGCCCGGTTTTGCATTCCATTCCGCATTCGGAAAGGGTTTCCATTGGTTCGTTCCTGGCATGACTTCAATTAATTGAGCATTACCGCGTCGCATTCCATGCACACTGGCAAAAATCCGCCCAGTGCGAGAAACCGTGATATTGCCGGGAGTGATGTTGAGGTCTGCAATTAGCTCTAGCTGACCCACTTTGGGAGTTGCTTGGGCGGTAGCTTGAGCATTAACCGACGGAACGGAAGTTGAAGCAGTCCCGCAAGCGGTCAGGGAAAGTGCCAACGTTGAGGACAGAACTAAGGCAAGTTTGGAGAGTCTTTGCATGATGAGTTCTCGAAAGGGTGAATCGGTTCTGTAATCAGAATAGACCAGTCTGTTCTAAAAAGGATCGTCTTTTTTCGATGGTTAACTGAGGAGAAGATTGATAAATGTATGGTTTGACATAATTAGATTTTTGGTCTGAGTAAACCAGTCTATTTAATATAAGAGAACTTTCTCAGGCACATGATCAAGCGCCTGAGTTTAAGCCAAAATCACGCCGAACATAAACTGAACATAGTTCTTCAGCGGTGCATCACTTTTCGCAAGTTTCATTTGTAGCAGAGCGCCTTCCCAACTGTTCAGACAGAACTCAGCTAAATCTCTAGCGGAATACTGAGTTGAGATTTCGCCGCTGTCTTGAGCCGCCTGAATACAGTCAGCAAACTGCCCATGCCAGCGATCGATTGCCTCTTGTAATCGAATCCGAAAGGGATCGTTCTGGTCTGCCATCTCTTGGGAGAGGTTGCCAAATAGACAGCCCTCGCGATATTGGAGCGTTTCAAATTCTTCGAGTTTGAAGGTGAAATAGCGTTTGATCCGATTAAGGGGGGTGAGGCTCGTATCGCCTAAATATTGCTCCACAATGCGATCGTGCATCTGCGAGTCGTAGTCAATAATGGCTAACCCGAATTCTTCTTTGCTGCTGAAGAAATGATAGAACGACCCTTTGGGAACGCCCACAGCAAGCAAAATTTCTTGAATTCCAGTGTGGTTATACCCTTTTTCGACAATAATCCGCCGCCCTGCTTTGATCAGAGCGAGTTTCGTATCCTCTTTGATTGACTCTTTTGCTTTCACAAGTAATTTTAATAGACCAGTCAATTTTCCATCAGCCTGAGCTTAATTTACTTGTCCTCGACCTGTCAAGAATGAATTAGCTGTTGTGTTTTCAAATATTACTTAAGCTCAAACCTTCAATCTGTCGTTGCGGCTTTTAGTTGTAACACTTTTGTTTATGCGTTTGTAACACTTTCGCCACCAGTATCAGCAGTGATACTGAAAGTTACACTAAGGGATTGATGAGCCGCTTTCAATACTGCGATCGCCTGGCTGAAATTCCAAACCAACACTCATATCAAAGGGTAGTGCTGCACGGGATGACCCCACAGCCTGAAATTTCCTCTAAGAAAAAGAGGGGAAGCGATCGCAGCCAGCAGTTGTCTGCCAAAACTTCACAATACAACCCGTGATTTCACCAGACTGTAAGGCAGACTGTATGGCTGACAATAGAAGAAAAAACTGGCATACAATCTTACTTCTATGGCAGACACTCAACCCGACAGCTTCCAGAATGATGTAGAAAATTCTAAAATTTCCATATTAGAATTACAAAAAAAATACGAGATTGGGCGCGATCCACTGTACGCTCGAATGCGCTACCTACAAATTAAGACTTGGAAGCTGTCAGGTAAGGCTTACTTGTATGCCGATCAAGTGGCTCACATGGATGCATTACATGACCATATCAAAGCTACTGGACGCATGGAAGGCTACCCAGTACCAGAACCATCTGGGCCAATTGAAGACGAGCAGCCAGCACCTACAATTACCCTGGCAGTCGCAGAGACTCAGCAAGTTACAACGCCAAGCTACACGCCCAAACAAAAGCGATGCTTTCGGCAACCCGAAGCGGGAACGCAGCCCTCCCAAGAAGTTGATGATGTTGCTGCTATCGTACAATAGACCTCTTGCATGAATCAAGAAAACAAAGCAAGTTCATAATTGAGAAGCCCAGCAATCAAGTTGCAACGTAAGCCAAAGCGTCGTCTGCGGTTACGATATTGTTCTTTGAGAATACGAAAA
>JADEXK010000152.1 GCA_015207155.1 Nostocales cyanobacterium LEGE 11386
TGCGCCACCTGCTTTGAGGATGGCTAATAATCCAATGACCATATTTAAAGAGCGCTCTACACAAATCCCTACTAATACTTCTGGTTTGACTCCCAATGAACGTAGATAATGTGCTAGTTGATTGGCTTTTTGGTTGAGTTCTCTATAAGTTAGCTGTTCATCTGCAAATTCTACTGCTACTGCATCAGGTGTCTGTTCTACTTGAATTTCAAATAACTGATGAATACATATATCTTGAGGATACTTAGTAACAGTATCATTCCACTCTACTAATAACTGCTTTTGCTCTTGCTGACTCAATAAAGGCAATTCGGTAAGTCTTTGCTGCGGATAAGCAACAATACCTGCTAATAAAGTTTGCCAATGCTCAAGCATTCTGGTAATTGTGGCAGGTTCAAACAGATTAGTATTGTACTCAAATGTTCCTGTTACACCCTCCGGTGTGTTTGCTAAAAACAAACTTAAATCAAACTTGGCTGTGTTAGTTTTAACTTCTAATGATTGTAGAGTTAATCCTGGTAAATGCAAGCTGCTTCGCGGAGCATTTTGGAGGGCAAACATGACTTGAAATAGGGGAGTATAACCAAGATGGCGACTGGGTTGTAACTCGTCTACCAATTTCTCAAATGGCAAGTCTTGATGAGCATAAGCGGCTAAAGTTACTTCTTTTACTTGGGCTAACAACTCGCAAAAACTAGGATTACCGCTCAAGTCAGTACGCATTACCAGAGTATTGACAAAAAAACCAATTAATGGTTCAGTTTCTATTTGATTGCGGTTAGCGATAGGAGAACCAATTAAAATATCTTCTTGTCTGGTATAGCGGTAAAGCAGGATATTAAATGCTGTCAGCAACACCATGTAAAGAGAGGCTTGTTGCTTTTGACCCAATGAAATCAGAGCGTTAGTCAAACTCTGTGGCAGAGTAAAATTTTGTACTCCACCTTGAGAGGTTTGTAAGGCAGTTCGCTGTTTATCAGTAGGTAAATTGAGTAAAGGTAGCTCGCCCCCTAATTGCTGCTTCCAGTAACTTATTTGTGTTTCTAGTACTTCTTTTGCTAGCCATTGTTTTTGCCAAATCGCAAAATCTGCATACTGGATACGCAGTTCAGGCAGTGGAGAAGGTTCGCCATGACAAAAGCTACGATAAAGAGTGGCTAGTTCTTGAACGAGAATGTTCATAGACCAACCATCAGAGATAATATGATGCATCGTGAACAGTACCACATACTCAGATGCACTCAAATGCAACAAGCTGACTCGCAGCAAAGGGATTTGGGTTAGGTCAAAGGGTCGTTGTGCTTCTTGTGTTGCTAATTCTTGTATTGCTTGTTCGCGTTCAGTGGTTGTCAGTTCTCGTAAGTCAATGACTGGTAGCTTTAATTGCAGTTCTGAGGCAATTACTTGAATTGGTTGTCCATCAACAGTAGCAAATGAGGTGCGTAAAACTTCGTGACGCCGAATAATTTCGTTAATGCTTTGCTCAAGAGCAATGATATCAAGATTTCCCTGCAACCGCACAGCCGCAGGTATATTGTAAGTTGGATTTCCTGGATCTAATTGTTCTAGAAACCACAAACGTTGTTGAGCAAATGACAAAGATAAAGAGTGAGCATCCCGGCTTTGGCGTTGAATTTGTGTAGGAGCAATTTTCTCTTTTTTCTGATTCATCCGTTGCATCAGCAACTCGCGTTTCTCTGGAGAAAGCTCTGCAATGCGTTGACTCAAGTTACTCATTTGCTTGCTCCTTCTTTAGCTAACGTTGCTTGGACTTCTTCTTCTGATAATTCCTCTAGTTCAGTTAGCATTTGAGAGAGCATTTCCTCATCTGCTTGTTCAGCTAGTTGTTGGGTAATAATTACAGCTAATTCACTGACAGTAGGAAATTCAAACAGCTGGCGTAAAGTCATTGTTACTCCAAACGTCTGCTGCAAGCGGGAAATTACTTGAGTAGCTAGCAGTGAATGTCCTCCTAACTCAAAGAAGTTGTTGTGAATACCTACTTTCTTGAGATTTAGTATTTCCTCCCAGATACCAGCGATTAATTCCTCATGGTGGGTACGGGGAGCAACAAAATTTTCTGCCAATTCTGGTGCTGGCAGTTTTTCTCGGTCTAGTTTGCCGTTAGCACTTAAAGGTAGAGTCTTTAAAGTCACAAAAGCTGAAGGAATCATGTATTCAGGCAGCTTTTCTTGGAGGAAAAAACGCAAATCAGCTGATGTGGGATTTGTTTGAGATTTGGTATCGCAGATGATATATGCAACTAAGCGCTTGTCACCCGGTACATCTTCTCGAACCACAATCACGGTCTGTTGTACTTGAGGATGCTGTTCTAGTATCCGGGATATTTCTTCTAACTCAATGCGAAAGCCTCGGATTTTTACTTGATGGTCGATACGTCCTAAAAATTCAATATTTCCGTCTGGTAAATAGCGCGCTAAGTCTCCGGTTTTGTAAAGCCGTGCATCAGGGACAAACGGATGAGGAATAAATTTTGCTTGTGTGAGTTCAGGTTGATGAAGATAACCCCTTGCTAAATTGTGTCCTCCTATGTACAGTTCACCAGACATCCCCAGAGGTACTGGTTGTTGATACGAGTCTAATAGATAGATTTGGGTGTTAGCGATCGCTCTTCCAATGGGAACTGTTGTAGAATCATTTTGCCTTTGTCCCGGTTTAATTGGATAAGTCAGTACACCCACTGTGGTTTCTGTAGGGCCATAGTGGTTAAAAATTTGGCAATCAGGCGCTAATTGTTGAATTTGCTCAATTAACTGCCAACTAGAAGCTTCACCACCCAAAATCAAGCGTTTTCGAGGTAGGATTTTTTCTGCTTGAGAAGATGTCAGTAAAGCTGCAAGATGAGTAGGAACAATCTTTAAACAATCAATGGCATGGTGATGAAAATACTCTGCTAGTGCTTCTGGATGGGAAACTCGTTCTTGTGAGACTATATGCAGACATCCACCAATACATAAAGCGGGAAAAATTATAGTATTACCCAAATCAGCTGCAAAGGTGGCAACATGAGCAAAACTTGTACAAGTGGAAAAATCTAACTTTTCTAGAATTGCATAAAGATAGTTGCACAGTTGTCGATGTTCAACCGTAACACCTTTTGGTTTTCCTGTCGAACCAGAGGTAAATATGACATAAACCAAGTTCTCAGGCTTGACATCGGTATGAGGATTTTCCGGACTTTGTTGGGCAATTTTTTCCCAATCTGCATCTAAACAAATTACCTCGGCTGGATATTGAGTTAGGTTTGAAATTAACGATTTTTGAGTTAACAGTACTTTTACTTGAGCATCCTCTAGCATTCCTGCTAAACGCTGTTGGGGGTATGCTGGATCTAATGGTATATATGCTCCGCCAGCTTTTAAGATTCCCAATAATCCAATTACCATCTCTAGTGAGCGTTCTACATACAGTCCCACTAATACTTCAGGCCCTACTCCTCGCTGACGCAAGTGATGAGCCAGTTGATTAGCTCGTGTATTTAACTGTGCATAAGTTAATTGCTGTTGCTCAAATACCAAGGCAATTGCATCTGGTGTGCGTCTTACTTGCTCCTCAAATATTTGATGAATACATTTATCTTGAGGATAATTGACATTAGTATTGTTAAATTCTACCAGCAGTTTTTCTAATTCGCGATCGCTGAGAATATTTAGCTGACTAATGGTAGCTTCAGGATTGCTAATTGCATCTTCTAATAAAGTTTTGAATTGTTCTGATAATGTTTTTATATCTTGAGCGTTATATAAATTTGCATCAAAATAAAATTCAGTAATTAAACTATCACTTGTGTCAAAACCAGCTAATTTAATTTTAAATTTATCGATACAAGAATACTGTTTATATAGAGAAAACGATAGTTCGGCAACAGAAAAATTTTCTATACATTCTGAAAATTCAAACGTAAAGGGACAAAAACCTGCTGATTTAACTGTTTCTTCCCAGGTAAAATATTCTTGCCATTCGTAGGCATTATTTGCAGACTCAGTTACTTGTTTTAATATTTCACTGAACTTAAATTCTGCTTCTAAATGAAAACAAAGTGGTAAATATTTAGTTAACAGTCCTAAAACTTGGTCTAATTCTTCATATTTTCTCCCATCACTAGCAACCCCAATAAACATATCTGACTGTTTGGTAATTTTCCCAAGCAGTATCAGCCAACAAGTTAGCAAAAAATTAGATTTATTGACGTTGTATGTATGAGTTAATGATTCTATTTGCTTGACTAAATCATTATTGATAGTTAAAGAAATACATTGAGGCTGAAATTCTGAATTTTCAATTTGTTGATTTTCAAACCAAAAATTAAAATTATCAATAGAAGTAATATCTTGCTGGCGCCAATACTCTTGGCCTAACTCTGATTCTGAATCTAGAAGTTCGTTTTGCCATTCAGCAATATCTGCGTATTGCATTGGTTCATCAATAAAGTCTTGACCTTGTAAGCAAGCTGAATATGAAATACTAATTTTATCTATCAAATATTTGAGAGTTGAGTTATCTGCAATTAACGCAGATAAATTTAATATTAATAGATATTTTTTTGGGGATAAAGTGACAATATATGTTTTTAGTGGTGGGTAATTTTCTAAATCAAAAGGTATTTTGTTTAATTCATGCAATAGTGACTCAATTTTAGTTTCTTGCTCTTGCCAGGACAAATCAGTAAAATTCAATTCAGTCAGAGAAATATCATAATTATCAATTATCACTTGTAATGGTATTTCCATTCCGGGAAGGAAAGAAAAAGTAGTCCGAAGAATCTCATGTTGATTGACAACATTTTGTAAGGCTATTTGCAAAACATCAATTTTCAGATTATCTGTGATTAACACTGCACACTGAACACGATAAGGTGACGCATTATCACCTTGTTGCAATAGCCATAAATGCTTTTGTTGGGGAGATAATCTAAATCCTTCAATCTGTTGTTTTTGCATATTAAATATAACCCTATACTGCTACTTGAAATTTGTTGTTAATATTAAAAACGATTTGCCAGTATAAATTCAATTTTATTTCATAACTTCACCCACATATCACCTATTTTTGCAAAAGCTTTTCTTTGCTTTTTGTATCTAGCTGAGAAAAATTTTATCTTTTTGTCATTATAAATTTCCCCCATTCAGTTCCGAATTATTTTTCGTTTACTCATCTTTAGTTTCTGACGTTCTGCTGTTTGGAGTTCTTGTTTTTGCATCTCTTGTTGTTCTCTATCGATTTGAGCAAGCATTGTTGCTAGTTCATTTAGCGTTGTATCTGGCTGTGATAAAACACGGCGCACAATTATTTCAAAATATCTGATTAACCGATAAATACTAGCCTGATCAAACAAATCAGTTTTATATTCAAACGTACCCTTAAGACCTTCTGGACTTTGCCAAATTTCCAGCAGCAAATCATGTCGCACTGTATTATTTTCCACCTCAAATGAAGTGAGGGTTAAATCTGGTAACTCTAACTTCGGCATAGGAGTATTTTGGAGAACAAACCAGGCTTGGTACAATGGATTATGATTTAAATTTCTTTGTGGTTGTAGTTCTTCTACTAGCTTTTCAAAAGGTAAATCTTGGTGTGCATAGGCTTCTAAGGTGACTCGACGCGATCGCACCAATAATTCTGAGAAACTAGGATTGCCAGACAAGTCGATACGTAGCACCAAGGTATTGACAAAGAATCCAATTAGTTTTTCAATCTCAACTCGGTTGCGGTTGGCAATGGGTGAACCTACTCGGATATCTTGAGTACCTGTAAAGCAATGCAGCAACACTTGGAAAGCTGCTAGCAATGTCATGAATAAAGTTACCCCTTTTTCACGACTTAGCAGATGAATCGCTTCACTGATTTCTTGAGAGAATGCAAATGATTGCTTTGCACCTTGGTTACTTGTAACATCTGCACGCAAGGATGACTTAGGCCATGCTAATTGAGGAGATGTACTACCTAATTGTTGTTTCCAATAATCAAGTTGGGTTTGTAATACATCTTTTTGTAACCATTGGCGCTGCCAAACTGCAAAATCTGCATATTGGATGGGTAATTCCGCCAGTGGCAAAGGCTTGCCAGTACAAAAGGCTGGGTATAATGCTGCTAATTCCTCAACTAATATCCCCATTGACCAGGCATCTGAGACAATGTGATGCATTGTTAGTAGTACGATGTATTCTTGTGCGTGCAATTGCACTAAAGTCACCCTGAGTAACGGGCATTGTGTTAAGTCAAAAGGTTGTTCTACCTCTTGTTTAGCTAGGCGACGGATCTCTTTTTCTTGTTCTAATAAAGAGCATTCACTTAAATCTATGATTGGGATAGAAAGATTTAAGGTGGGAGTGATAACCTGAATTGGTTGACCATCTACTGTTTTAAAACTGGTACGCAAAGCTTCGTGACGCTGCACAATTTCGTTGAAACTTTGCTTGAGTGCTGCAATATTGAGTGAACCCGAAAGGTTTACAGCAGTAGGAATATTATAAATAGAACTGTCTGAGTGTAACTGGTCGAGAAACCATAATCGTTGTTGAGCAAATGATAAAGGTAATTGGTGCGATCGCTCAACTAATTCAATCTTCGTCTTCTCAATTCCTAAACCTAAGTTCAACGCCGTTTCAATTTCTTGTGCTAATCCAGCAATAGTGGGTTTTTCAAACAAACAACGTAAAGGTAACTCGACTTGAAACACTTGGCGAATCTGGGACATGACACGAGTCGCAAGTAAAGAATGTCCTCCCAAATCAAAGAAATTCTGCTCCACACCAACGTTATCAATCCCCAGTACTTCAGACCAAATCCCCGCTAATAAAATTTCAATCGGTGTAGTAGGAGGAAGAATATTGACTGATGATACCAGTGTTAAATCAGGTGCAGGTAAAGCTTTACGGTCAACTTTACCATTAGGTGTCAGTGGTAGCGCCTCCAGTGTGACAACAGCCCCCGGTATCATGTAACTTGGCAACTTCGACTCCAAGAATCCTCGCAGTTCTGTAATTGCCAATGTGTGCTGGACTTGAGGCACTACATAAGCGACTAAACTTTGAGAATCTAAGACATCTTCCCGGACTGTCACCACAGTTTCTCGCACTGCGGAATATTGATTGATTACAGCTTCAATTTCACCTAATTCAATCCGGAAACCACGCAGCTTGACTTGGTAGTCAATGCGACCGAGATATTCTATTTCACCACTCGGCAAATAACGTGCTAAATCACCCGTTTGATATAGACGCTCTCCTTGTTGACTAAACGGATGAGGAA
>JADEXK010000153.1 GCA_015207155.1 Nostocales cyanobacterium LEGE 11386
GTGGGGGAGATGGGGGGATGGGGAGATAAGAAAGTATTTTTGTTCTTGTCCCCTTGTCCCCTTCTCTTTTACGGTTCTACCCAACGCCCATCTGCCTTAATCAAATTAATCAGCTCTTGTACTCCTTGGGCCTCAGGGACTTTTTTAATTTCTTCTCTACCACGATATAACGAAATATAACCAGGTGTTTTACCAACATAACCATAGTCAGCATCTGCCATTTCTCCTGGGCCATTGACAATGCAACCCATGACGGCTATGTCTAATCCAGTCAGGTGTTTGGTGGCTTCCCGGACTTTGTGCAATACTTCCTCTAAATTAAACAAAGTACGTCCGCAAGAAGGACAAGCGACATACTCTACCATTGTTTTCCGCAATCCTAAAGCTTGCAGAATACTGTAGCAGACTGGAATTTCTTTTTCTGGTGGTTCTGTGAGTGAAACGCGAATTGTGTCACCAATACCATCAGCCAGCAATGTAGCAATCCCAGCTGTGGATTTAATGCGTCCATATTCGCCATCACCGGCTTCTGTTACGCCTAAATGCAAAGGATAGTCCATACCCAGTTCATCCAATCGCTTGGCCATCAGGCGATAGGCGGCTACCATCACAGGTACTCGCGAGGCTTTCATAGAAATTACCAAGTTACGGAAATCTAAAGATTCACAAATGCGAATAAATTCTAAGGCAGATTCCACCATGCCTTTTGGGGTGTCGCCGTAGGTAAATAGCATTCTTTCCGCTAGAGAACCGTGATTTACCCCAATTCGCATTGCTTTACCTTGATCTCGCAAGGAAACCACCAAAGGTTCTAGTGTTTCACGGATTTTGTCGCCAATTTCATCAAATTCGGCTTTAGTATATTCGCTTCTATTAGAGTTTGGTTTCTCAAATACATACAACCCCGGATTAATTCGCACTTTTTCTATGTGATTAGCGACTTCCAGAGCAATTTTCATGCCATTGTGATGTACATCAGCCACAATTGGCACATCTTGATAAGTTTTTATTAATTTTTGTTTAATTTCCGCCATCACTCTAGCGTGAGCCATACTTGGCACTGTGACGCGGACAATCTCACAGCCAATTTCGTGCAAACGACGAATAGCGGCCACAGAACCATCGATATCAAGAGTATCTTCGTTAATCATCGACTGCACCACCACCGGGTAGCCACCGCCAATAGTGACGTTTCCCACCTGGACAGGACGGGTTTTGCGCCGCTTGATAGTGGTATCAAAGATGGATTGGTCTGTTGTGGTGTTGGATGTTGTAAGAGTCGGCAGAGTTTGCATAACCTAATTAGGTAAATTTGCTGTAGTTAAAATATCCGATTGAAAGTCTCTGTCTCTCAGATTGCCATAGCTGAGGCTTTTTTGGGCAATGAGATAGCAGAAGAGAACATAAAAAATTCCGACTAAGGGAGATAAAAGTTGGAAAATACACAGCTTCTTGATTTGAAGAGCGATCGCTCTCCTACTGAGTTATAAATACCATCAGCAGCGCCACTTAGTTTTATGACCCAACCTTCCATACCTGTAATTCACTCAATTCCTGACGGTGCGGCTTTAATCACCACCGTACTCCATGAGTATCCCATTCCCCAGCCTCATAGCTGCAAGTTATACAAGCGAGGACTGAACGATACTTATCTTGTAGAAACTGAAGAAGAAAATTATATTCTGCGAGTTTATCGGCGTAGCTGGAGAAATAAGCAAGAGATTGACTTTGAACTGGCATTACTGGCCTTTTTGCATGAGCAAAAGCAGCCAGTTGCATATCCCATTACTAGAAATGATGGTGAGTTTACTACAGGAATTTTAGCACCGGAAGGTATACGTTATGCTGCTTTATTTACTTACGCATTAGGTCATGCAGTTAGTGAAAATTTGGATAGTAAACAAAGTTATATTTTGGGACAAGCACTTGCTAGAATTCATCAAAAATTAGATAATTTTAAAACCAGGTTGACTCGCCCAGATTTGAAAAACGAATATTTACTTGATTGGTCGATAGCAAGAATCAGATATCTATACAAACATCGAAAAAATGAGATTGAATATTTACAGCAAAATATCAATAAAATCAAAACCCAATTTGCAGTCTTGAATTTACCTTTATCATCACCTGAATATGGAATTTGTATAGGCGATGTTCACTCAGGAAATGCTCATTTTACCAAACAAAATAAACCCACATTATTCGACTTCGACCAGTGTGGCTATGGCTGGCGTGCTTTTGATATTGCGAAGTTCTTACACGCATCACTCAGAATGAAGATAGATGTTGCAGTTAGAAATATTTTTATAGAAGGGTATCAAACTGTTCGTAAACTTAGTGAAAATGAAATAACATCAATTCCCATATTTATTCAAGCTGCCCATATTTGGGTTATGGGAATTAGTGCTAATGCAGGTGAGGACATTTTACCTTATGGTTGGTTTACAGACGATTGGTTAGATGCAAGGTTAGCTATGTTAAGAAATTTGTAAAAACTTAGTAGTTTATCACGGGAGCATCCAATTTTGGAAGAAACACCCGGCGATTGGAAATCGCGGCTACACAAACGAAGTCTGCCTTTGCAGACTTCGTTTGTGTAGCCCCAGACTTCTAGTCTGAGGGCAATCCGCCAAAACGAGATGCTCCCTTTATCACGTTGTTATAGCAGCGATCGCTAGATATATAATGATATGAATGTACTAGAGAAAAAAATTCATAGGCGATCGCCCGTACTACCAACTAAATTAGAATTATCACCCCATTGTTTAAAACCCATGCTAGAAAAAACATCAACTTTCCAAAAAGTTATAGAGGTTGTGGAAGCCCTGGAACTAGAGGAACAGGCTATGCTTGTGGATATTATTCAAAATCGTCTTAAGCAACAACAACGGGATGCCTTATTAAAAGAAGTAACACAAGCTGAGAGTGACTATACTCAGGGTAATGTCAGACGTGGTTCAGTTGCAGACTTGATGGCAGATTTAGACGCATGAAAAACTTGGTTTGGAGTCCAACCTTCGTTCGTGCGTTTAAACGTTTAGTCAAAAAAAATCCCGAATTGCGTTCTTCAATTGAGCAAGTATTACAACAAATAGCCGAAGACCCCTTGCAGCCTATTTTACGTAGTCACAAACTGAAAGGAGATTTATCGATCGGGGGTATGGTCTTGTTCAATTAACTATAGTCATCGTATTTTATTTAAGTTTGTTAAGAATCCTGATTCAGAAGAAGAAATATTTCTATTGACTTTGGGTTCACATGATGATGTTTATTAGATAAATTATTCAACTTAATTACATAATGTTATATGAATAATATAATCAAAACTCAACTACCAATTCCCGCGCACTTTAACCCTGAAAAAGTCGGTGAAGTCTGGCGCGTACTTTACCAAGAACGCGCAGCAGAAGCTGAAGCATGGGCAAAACAACACGACATTAAACCAGTTTATTCAGACAAAGCTCGTATTTGCTTACTTTTAATTGATGTGCAAAATACCTTTTGTATACCCGGATTTGAATTATTCGTGGGTGGAAAATCTGGCACTGGGGCAGTAGATGATAATCGGCGATTGTGTGAATTTATCTATCGCAATTTGGGTGTCATCACAAAAATTATTCCCACTCTAGACACTCATACAGCAATTCAAATTTTTCATCCCATATTTTGGGTAAATGCCGCAGGGGAACATCCTATACCAGCAGCAACCAGCATTACCCCAGCAGATATAGAAAAAGGTATTTGGCGAGTTAACCCAGCAGTTGCTAACAGTATTACTAATGGCAATTATGAATTATTAGAAAAACATGCTTACCATTACGTTAAACAACTAAGTCAAGATGGTAAATATCCCCTAACTATTTGGCCTTATCATTCTATGTTAGGTGGCATTGGTCATGCCTTAGTTGCATCAATAGAAGAAGCCATATTTTTTCATTGCATTGCTCGTCAAAGCCAGACACAATTTGAAATTAAAGGTGATAATCCTTTAACAGAAAACTATTCTGTTTTACGTCCAGAGGTATTACAAGGTTTTGACCAAAATCCACTTGCTCAAAAAAACACACGCTTAATTCAGCAACTTTTAGAATTTGATGCTGTAATTATTGCCGGTCAAGCTAAAAGCCACTGTGTCGCCTGGACAATTGACGATTTATTAACAGAAATTCAACAGGTAGATGCCACCCTTGCCCAAAAAATTTATTTACTAGAAGATTGCACATCCCCCGTTGTTGTTCCTGGTGTAGTTGACTACACAGAACAGGCAGACACAGCATTTACCAAATTTGCTAACGCTGGGATGCACATAGTCAATTCCCATCAACCAATCGCATCCTTTCTTTAACCCAAAGGAATCACTGGAGATTCCTCAGCGCCCCTTTGCGTTAAAAAAGCTCATTACTTCAGATAACTCTTAGGATCTTCTGCTACCCAACCCAAATCGGAGCTAGAACGTACTTCAAAATGGAGATGTGGTTGAGTGGCAGCAGGTTGTCCAGTAGTGCCAACAGTTCCTAGCAAGTCTCCTTCGTTAACTTTCTGACCAACAGTAACTTTGATACTGTCAAGATGAGCATAGCGGCTTTGGAGTCCGCCACTGTGATTAACAATGACCAAATTACCATAAGTACCTTGCTCACCAGCAAACACTATAGTTCCTGGAGCGATCGCCTGTACAGGACTACCCACTGCGGCTAACAAATCCACACCACTATGAAAGAACACTTCACCAGTCGTAGGATTAATCTGCCAGCCATAAGGTAATGCCACAGATGCTTGTTCCTGCAAGGGATATCCAGCTATGGATACAGGGCTGCTTGACTCTGTATTAGCAGGCGCGGGAGACTCGGTAATGGGACGATTTGGCGAACCACTTGCCCTGGGAACAAACACGATTCTGGGATCTTGTTGACAGCCATTAATCTCAAACAGCGTATCAGCACGGACTTGATACTTTTCTGCCACTTGTCGCCAAGTTTGGCCGCGAGGTACTTCTACCACAATCCCATTGTAGGGAGGAATCTGAAGCTCACTACCAACGGTAACTTTACCATTTCTTAAACTTGGATTCATATCGATAATCGTTACCGGAACGAGATTATAGCGCTGCGCTATGCTTTCCAATGTTTCACCACGAGCAACTTTATGGCGCTGAAAGCGAGATAGGGCTGGAGTTGGGCAACTGGCAGCAGCATGGACACTGCTTGAGTTTAGGGGTGTAGATGCTAGCCCGACAGCGCCGACTAGGCTACAAAGCAAAAGTAGACGATAGGGAAAAGTCATATATACACGTCACGAGAGCCTAACTTTAGATTTTAGTAGGGAGTAGGGAATGGGGCATGGGGCATGGCTAAGAAGCAAGACGAGAAGAAATAGGTTTTACGTTCCCTCTGCTTCCTAACTTGATCCCCAATTCCTTCAGCAAAAACTTGGTTTTTGTATGTAAATTTATCTGTCCACTTGCCTTTTGCTTGACTACACTTAGAAATTAGCAACTGCACTGCTTTCCTTAAACGTAATCATTATGAATTTATCCTTAAAGCAACTAGTTATTTATCTATCTTTACTGGCGATGGGTGGTGGTGCAGGATTATATGGGAGTCGTTATCTCCTGCCTTACAATCGCTCGTTCCAACAATTAAGAAATGTAACAGTGGCTTTGCCTCCAGAATCTGTAGTTCCTAATCCTGTAAGCGGAGTCATGGGAGCGGATGGAGGCGATAATCTGAATTTTATTGCTACGGCAGTGCAAAAAGTCGGCCCGGCGGTAGTACGCATTAATGCCACTCGCAAAGTGGCTAATCCCATTTCTGAAGCTTTGAAAAATCCCCTGTTGCGCCGATTTTTTGGAGAGGATGAGCAACCAATTCCCCAAGAACGGATTGAGCGCGGTACGGGTTCGGGATTTATTTTGAGCGAAAATGGAGAATTACTGACTAATGCTCATGTAGTTGCAGATACAGATACTGTACAAGTGACTCTTAAGGATGGTCGGACTTTTGAAGGTAAGGTGGTGGGAGTTGATGCCATTACAGATGTGGCAGTAGTCAAAATTCCCGAAAATAAATTGCCCACAGTCAAGCTGGGCAATTCACAAAATTTAATCCCAGGACAATGGGCGATCGCTATTGGTAATCCTTTGGGTTTAGATAATACTGTCACCATTGGCATTATCAGCGCGACTGATCGCACTAGCGCTCAAGTCGGTGTCCCAGATAAGCGAGTTAGCTTTATCCAAACTGATGCAGCCATTAACCCTGGTAACTCCGGCGGGCCTTTGTTAAATGCCCAAGGTGAAGTGATTGGTGTTAACACTGCTATTCGCGCCGATGCTCAAGGATTGGGTTTTGCTATCCCTATTGAAACTGCTGCCCGCATTGCTAATGAACTATTTACTAAAGGGCGTGCAGAACATCCTTTCTTGGGAATTGAAATGACTGATTTATCTCCCAACAAAAAACGCGAGCTGAATCAAGAAAAAAATCTCAACATTCAGCAAGAAACTGGTGTGGTAATTAAAGGAGTCATGGACGACTCACCAGCGAAAGAGGCGGGGCTGCTGCCTGGCGATATAATTCAAAAAATTAACGGTAGACCAGTGAACATAGCAGCCCAAGTACAGAAACTAGTAGAGTCCAGCACAGTTGGAGATATCCTGGCAATTGAAGTTAACCGCAGTGGTAAAATCCAAACTCTGAAAGTGCAATCAGGAACTTATCCCCAAAAGAAGTAGTTGATACTCTTGACTTTAAAGTCTACGGTCGGCAGATTTTTGGTGATTAGCTATTGATTATTAGACAAATGTTCTAATTGCATCCTTTGCTCCATTTGGCGGAGAAAATATCCCGTCATCATCGCCGATGCTAGTAGCCCAGCTAAGTTATCCCTATCTGTGGTAATTTGCACGTTGAAGTTTTCTGCGGGAAGCATACCCACTAGCCCTTGGACATTTTGCGAAATTATTTGTTTAATTTCCGGGCTGACGGACTGAGCGACGCGGGCTAGAACTTCAGGAGGCTGATGCTGTAGATATTTGAGTAACTGATTGGGATTTTCCTCAAAATGGTCGTTCAGAAGCTGATTGTGGTTGTCCTCAGAGTTGTCATTGAGAAAGTCAGGGTCAAACACCATTGGCAAATTTTTAGCTTAATTGCTGATTCTACTCTAAACCATAGTACAGGGGTAGTGCATTCTCCATAGGTGGGGAATGGGGAATGGGGC
>JADEXK010000154.1 GCA_015207155.1 Nostocales cyanobacterium LEGE 11386
GGAGATTACTAGTACAAGTTTTTTCTGTGTTCCCAGTTCCCAATGTTGATTGCTTCTGAGCAAATTGCCAAGTAATTTCTCGGAAGTTCTCTAAAAGGTTCCATCCGTATTCAGTACAGATCGATTCTGGATGAAACTGCACACCCCAAAACGGTAAATGTCGATGGCGCAATCCCATAACCAGTCCTTCTTCAGTCCAAGCTACTTTTTCTAGACAACTAGGTAACTCTTCGGCAACTATGAGGGAGTGGTAGCGCACCACAGAAAAGCAATTGGGAATGCCCTGAAATAATTCAGAACCATTGTGATAAATTTTACTCAATCTTCCGTGTCTAACTTCCGGTGCATGAATTACAGTTCCGCCATATAAATAGGCAAGTCCTTGATGTCCGAGACACACACCAAGTAGAGGTACATTTACTTTTTGGATGACTTCTCGGCAAATACCGAAGTCTTGAGCTTTTTCTGGACGACCGGGACCGGGAGAAATGACAACATTATCGAACGTCAGTTTAGTTATGTCGTCCCAGTCAAGTTGATCATTGCGAATCACCAGGGGAAGTTGTCCATTTACTTGGGCGATCATCTGATATAGGTTAAATGTATAAGAATCGTAGTTATCGATGATCAGCGTTTGCACCTCATACTTCCCCTTTTGATCTAAGTAGAACGACTGGAAAAAACCAAACTATGTAAAGTAATGTAAAGATGTTGAAATTCAGTTCGTAGTCAGGACTTTAGTCCTGATTTGAGAACTAAAGTTCTCACTACAAACCTTTAATTATTTACCCTGTTCTACTTATTACCTGAAGTTAGGAAAGGATGAGATGCCTGTGATAGACAAACTCATCCTTTACTTAACGTGAGTTCGACAGACCTCTCCCTCCCGGCCTCCCTCTTCTAAAAGGCGAGAGAGGAGCAACGAAAAAATCATGGTTTTACTCCCCTCTCCTCGTAGGAGAGGGGTTGGGGGAGAGGTCAGAACAATACTCGTCGAACTCATCCTTTACTTAATTTCACATCAATCAGCTTAAATTAACGTGAATTCAATGAACCTCACCCCAACCCTTCTCCGTGCTGCTTAGAAGGGAATATCATCCGGATCTGGTTCTTGCTCTTTGACTGGTGGATAAGTGGTTCGCTCCAAATTTTGGGGTTGGGGTGTGGGTACGAAGTTTGTCGTCTGAGGAACTCCGCCAACAGTAGTTGTAGGCGTAGTAGCTACTGGACGTGGTGACTCATAACTGGGAGCCTCGATTTGAGGAGATGGTGGTTGTGAGGAAGTTTCTGTGAATGTGGGAGTGATAGTTGTCGATAATGATGGGCTGAAACTACTTCCTAAAGATTGAATTTGTTGCACTGTCAATTCAGCCCGTTTTTCTTTAAAACCTTCTTGACGCTCAACAGTATGCATCCCTAGGCGTCCTGCTATAATTACGCGATCGCCTTGGTGGTAATTTTGCTGAATTTCTGTGGCTAAATTTCCCCAACCAACAACTTTCAACGTAACTAACTGGTCTTCTGTGCGTTGAGAATTGGGAAATTGCACCAGCATTTCTGTGACTGCTAAGTTATCGGCTGTATAGCGTAGTTGCGGTTCTTGAATGATTTCCGCCATTAAAACGCAGCTATTCATTAAATCCTCCTGACTGGAAAAGGTGCTGAGTGGGAAAGAGGGGTTTTTATTACTTAAATTATGTTTAAATTGCCTGAATAAATTTCCTACATACACTTTCAGCTTTGAGTCTTTTTTAGCATAAAAGCCAAGCGATCGCTTTGAACAGCATGAGGAATGCTGCTTACCACTTTCGCTTGACTAAAACGAGCATTGAATTCTGCATGAATAGTATAATTGTACCACTCTACAGCCGAAAAAATACTGGCAACTAAGTTTGAACGTGAACCGGAAAAATCCCCAAGGCTATCAACCGTGCTGGGAGGTCGCGTAAAATGGGCCAGCGCAACCAAGCAGGGGGCTGAAAGGTCTGTTCTGATGTGAGAGTTGGGGCGAAGACTCGTTTTTGAATGAAAGTCTGAAATGCTTGAATAATGCGTGTAGGTAATTCTCGTTGGCGCTGCACTTTTGCTAAATCACTCAGTTTTATATGTTTGTCCTTCAGTGGTTGACTTAATACATTCGCTGCCACTACAGCATCTTGGATGGCGTAATTAATACCCACTCCACCAACTGGGGACATAATATGAGCCGCATCACCAATAAGTAGCAGTCCCGGACAATACCAGCGTTTGACACGGCTAGACTCGACTGAAAGAAAGGCTACTTGTGACCAATCGTGTAAATTTTTTATGCACCTGTTTAAACTTGGCACAACTTCGACAACAGATTGTTTGAATTTGTCTAAGCCAGCAGCACGAATCTGCTGATAACCTCCCTTCGGAATGGCATAGGCAAGTTGCCACTCATCACCACGGTCAAGCATAGCCACAATGCGACCTTGACCAAAGTTTCCTATTCCTTCCTCTGGATCTTCTGGTTGACGAGGGAGACGGAACCACAGGACATCCATTGGCGGTGAAGTACCAACTGACTCAAAACCACCTAATTGCCTGAGCTTTGAGTGGCGACCATCTGCACCTACTGTCAATATTGCCCGTACTTCGTGCCAACCGCCGCCTCCCCGATAGCGGACACCTTGAATTACGCCATTTTCCTCAATTAATTCTTGTACATTCGCACCCATAACTAAGTGAAAATTCGGATATTTTTGGGCTTCTTGGGTAATGAATTCTAGGAATTTCACCTGAGGCATCATTGTAATGTAGGGATAGCGAGTTTTCAGGTGACTAAAATCTGCTAATGTGATGGTATCTTGAGGAGTGCGAATTTTTACACGGTGCATCTTAGCATGGGGTAGTTGCAGCAAGCGATCGCTTAACCCCAATTCTTCCATAATTTCCATCGCCGAAGGGTGAATCGTGTCGCCGCGAAAGTCGCGATCAAAATCTTTATGTGCTTCCAATAGCATCACCGGAATGCCTTGACGTGCTAACAGCAACGCCAAAACCGCTCCAGCCGGGCCACCACCGACAATGCAACAATCTGTGGTTTGTACGTCTACAATTTCATGGGTAGGATTTTCAGTTACATAGGTAGTCATGACAATACCTATCCTAAAAGTGCTGAGTGCTTCCTTTCGGAGTGCTGAGTGCTGAGTAGGTTAATTTTTTAGTCCCCAGTCCCCAGTGCCTATTCACCAGTCTCTATTTCCTAACTTGACTGTGAAACTGGTTTCATACTCCATACATCTAGGGTAGTTTGCTTTTTATGGTTCAAGCTATTTTTTTCACTTTTCGTAGTCACAGGTAACATGTATCATGGTCGCTGAATCTTCTGCTTGGCATCAGCGATTTTTAACTACTAACTATTACCGTTACCCCAAATACTCGTGGCGCAAGTTGTTTTAGAAAATATTTATAAAAGTTTTCCCCCACGCAAAGGGGAAAGTGTAGCGGCTCAAACCTCTATGAGTCAGGGAAATAAAAGCGCTGCAACGCGAGAGCAAACAGAAAGCGTTAATGTTTTGCGGCGAATTAACCTGACGATCGCAGATGGCGAGTTTATGGTGCTGGTTGGCCCTTCTGGTTGTGGTAAAAGTACTTTGCTACGGCTAATTGCTGGCTTGGAAGCCATGACAGGAGGCAATATTTGGCTAGGCGATCGCTTGATTAATGACCTACCCCCCAAAGAGCGAGACATTGCAATGGTGTTTCAAAATTACGCTCTTTATCCCCATATGACGGTATATGACAACATCGCCTTTGGATTGCGTCGGCGGCAATTGGTGAATAGGGAAAATCAGCCAAAACTACCCCACTGGGTTAATAATCTGCTTGTAGGAATCACGCGATCGCTACCGAAAGGAATCCGCTACGTTTCTGATCAGGAACGGCAAGTAGAGGCACAGGTACGGAATGTTGCTCAATTGTTACAAATGGAAACCTTGCTCAATCGCCTACCCAAACAACTATCTGGAGGACAAAGGCAAAGAGTGGCATTAGGAAGAGCGATCGCCCGTAATCCCCAAGTGTTTTTAATGGATGAACCGCTTTCTAATTTAGATGCCAAACTCCGGGCGGAAACCCGCGCCCAAATTGTGAAATTGCAGCGTCAACTAGGCACAACCACAATTTACGTCACCCACGACCAAACCGAAGCAATGACAATGGGCGATCGCATTGCCATTATGAATCAAGGTCAAATTCAACAAGTCGCATCCCCATTAGAACTTTACAACCGCCCTGCTAACCGCTTTGTCGCAGAATTTATTGGCTCACCACCGATGAATTTTATTTCTGTGAAATTCCATGCCCCATTGTTAATTACCCATGACAATTTTCGTCTCACCCTCCCAGAAATTTGGGGAACTGCTCTGAGAAAATACGATGGGCAAACTATAATTTTAGGCATTCGTCCAGAACATTTGATTTTGAGTGTACCTGCAACTAAAAATTTGCCAGTCAAAGTAGACTTAGTAGAAAACCTGGGTAACGACTCCTTCCTATCCGTGAGGATTGCTGATAGCTTGCATGAGGCAACCATACCTGAATCTCCAATTAACCCTACAGACTATTTTCTGCAAGTACGAGTCCCGCCAGATCGATTGGTAAGTGTTAATGAGCAACTATGGTTATCGCTCAATCCAGAGAAAATTCACTTTTTTGATCCTGATACTGAGTTAGCGATATTTCCTCTCTGAGTGCTGAGTGCCTTTGTGAGTGCTGAGTGCTTCCTTCCTGAGTGCTGAGTATAAATCCAGTTGCTTCAGTGCTTTGAGCAATCAATAATGTCCTACTACAGTCAGATAAGTTTTTAGCCTTAACCGAACTGTATTGGATGTTTCTGGTTCACCCGACTGGGTGAATGCGATCGCAGCATCAAGAATTACCCTGAAAGAAGAAACTGTTTTTATGCTGTTAGCAATTCTGCTCACAAAATAAAAACTGGCATCATTGCCACGCCAGTGGTTTGTGTATCAAAGGGTTAAAGAGTGGATGAAACTGTAAAATTTCTGCATCAATCAAGTTTTCCCCAAGGAACGCTGACTCTGTTGGAAAAAATTGCTGCCAATTTACCAGGGATGATTTGCCAATTCCTACAACAGCCGGATGGTTCTCAGCTTGTCTTGTATGTCAGTTCTAACTGTCGCCATCTATATGAATTAGAACCAGAAGTTTTACAGGCGGATTTTCATTCGCTACACAAACTAATTCATCCGCAAGATTTGCCAGCTTTTGTTGAATCTATGACTGGTGCTGCTTTCACTCTGACACCTTGGCGTTGGGAAGGTCGGATAATTACGCCTAGTGGTCAACTCAAGTGGATTCAAGGTACTGCCCAACTGGAATCACAGGTTAACGGTAATATTCTTTGGGATGGCTTGTTCATTGATATTACAGACCGCAAACAAACAGAAGCACAATTACGAGAGAGTGAGGCGCGCTATCAAGCAATTTTGGCTGCTATCCCCGATTTGATGTTTCGCATCAGTCGTGATGGCCAATATCTAGACTTAAAAGCTGAAGGAGCAAATGTCACTCTTCCTAAAGAAGAAATAGTTGGTAGAAATATGCGTGATATCTTGCCTGGTGATGTTGCTGCTATTAGTCAAGAAGCGATCGCTAAAACTTTAGATTCTGGAACTTTGCAAATTTGTGAATATCAGCTGCCAACTCCTTTGGGAACACGAGATTATGAGGCGCGGTTGGTAATTAGTGCCCCAAATGAAGTATTAGCTATTGTCCGAGATATTACAGAACGTAAACAAGCAGAAGTATCTCTGCGAAATCTCGCGCAAAAGTTTGCTAAAGCTTTTAGTTGTAGTCCCAATCCCATTACCATCAGCACACTTAAAGAAGGACGCTTTCTCGAAGTTAACGACAGTTTTGTACAGCTATCCGGTTATGAGCGTCATGAGGCGATTGGTCATACTGCCTTTAAGTTAAAAGTCTGGGGAAATGAAAGCGATCGCAATCAATTGATCCAGGAGTTGCAAAGCAATCGAGCCGTTCGCAACTTAGAATTTGCATTTCGCAGGAAATCCGGTGAGGTAATTATTACACTGCTTTCCGCCGAAATCATGGATTTAGATGGTGTTCCGTGCATCCTAGCAGTTAATCATGACATTACAGACCGCAAAAATACTGAAGCACAATTACGCCTCACAGCAGAACGCGATCGCTTGTTAACGCAAACTCTGGTGCGAATTCGCTCTTCGCTCAACTTAGAACAAATTTTGCAAACCACAGTGACAGAAGTCCGGCAATTTCTACAGGTAGAGCGGGTTTTTATTGCCACAAATGATGCTAACACAGGAGCGAAAACTGTTGCCGAATCAGCAGATCCTCACTATCCATCAATTTTAGGTTGGTCAACCAATGATCAAAATTATCTTCAAGAACTGCGAAATATATTAACAATTAATCAGGTGCGTGTAGTTGAAGATACTTCACAAATCTCAGCATCACCAAAGTTACAAGCACACTATCAGCAATTCCAAACAAAAGCCACCTTAGCTGTACCAATCATGCTGGGTGAAGAATTGTTTGGTGCATTGATTGCTAACCAATGTTCTGGACCTCGCCATTGGCAACCAATCGAAATCGATCTCCTCAAGCAGCTGTCTGAACAACTAGCGATCGCGATTCAGCAAGTACAACTTTACCAAGAACTAGCTCAACTCAACACTAATCTAGAACATCAAGTAGCAGAACGTACCGCGCAGTTGCAGCAAAAAATGCAAGAACTAGAAGAAATGCAACGAGTAAAAGACGTTGTTTTACACACAGTTGCCCACGATTTACGCACTTCAGTCATGGGTAACTTGATGGTGTTACAGAATTTACTTAAAACCCAGGGCACGGAGATGGAGGAAGGGGACAAGGAGACAAGGGGACAAGGAGACAAAGAGACAAGGGGACAAGGGGAAAATAACGAAAATACTTTCTCATCCTCCCCATCCC
>JADEXK010000155.1 GCA_015207155.1 Nostocales cyanobacterium LEGE 11386
CTAATCCCGATTTATTGTTGGGATTTAATCACCTAATTAGTGCAATGAATCAATTTAAACCCTTTTTTTCTTCTGCATAATCGAGTTTATTTACTACTTGCTTATTACGGAAAGTGACAGAAGAGGGTTAAACAAGGAAACCGCACAGTAACAGATGTCATCAAAGGCTATAGCTACCTTAGCAATGCCGAAGAAATGCTTTTGGATGCCACTAAAATCTTTAAGCTGCAAGGAAATAATGAAGGAGCGTGTATTTTTAATGTGCGAGACCGAGATACAGGAAAAATTTTTCCCACGGTTTTTGTGCGGAAACAAAAAGCTATAGTCACCTATTATCCCGATGCTACTCCCCAAGGTGCAAAATGTAAAAGTTAACTAGACGCATAGGGTAATAAGACTGTCATTTTTAATTAAATCCTTCTTTGAGCTACCTCAGAGACAACATCATAAATTGCTGGCAAATTAGGGTTAGATGAATTCAGAGAGTCATACAGATGACCAACACTAACCTCAATTTATCAACAACTAGCGGACATGAAGTTCTAGCAGCAGCAGGCAAAAAATATCTGCGTCCTGGTGGACGAATAGCTACAGAAAAATTATGCCAGTGGGCAGATTTTCAACCTGGTGAAACAGTTTTAGAGTTAGCCTCTAGTTATGGCTACAGTGCCATCACTCTTGCTCAACGCTACGGTGTCAAAGTAGTAGGCGTAGAAAAAAATCCTGAAAGTGTTGCTCGTGCGCGGGAAAATATCCATGCAGCCGACTTAGAAAATCAAATTGAAATCATTGAAGGTGATATTTTCCACTTGGATAGCATTCCCAGGAAGTTTGATTACGTTTTAGCTGAAGCCATTCTCACCATGCAATCCCCACCAGGGAAAGCTCAACTGTTGACTAAAATTCATCAGCGACTTAAACCGGGTGGTAAGTTTCTCTCCCATGAATTATTAGCTGCTGACAAAGAAGAACAAATTCACGCCGATTTAGCAAGAGTAATTCGAGTCAATTCTACACCACTTTCAGCAGCTAACTGGATTGCGGTTTGTGGGACAGCAGGTTTACAAGTACAGAAGCATCAAATCGGCTCAATGAATTTATTGAATTTAAGACAGATATTTCAAGATGAAGGCATTTTCAACACAATGCAGATTTTGTGGAATATCTTAACGCAGAAATCTATCCGTCAACGGGTTTTAGAAATGCGCCATGTCTTTAAGAAATACCATCCTGAATTAGGCTACATCATTATGTGTGCTGTTGCTCAATAAGTTTATTCTTCTCAAAAAATTCCATCCCCAAAGTTTATGACTAATCAAATAATAACTAGCTCATCTCTTGTTACCCAACTGCGAGAACAGATTGAATATCCTCATACTGGTGTTCTTAGCAAAGTTTTGATTCAAGATAAAGCTTGCCAATATACTCTCTTTTGTCTAGCAGCTAACAGCCAGATTTCCGAGCATACATCTACTCGCAATGCCACTATCAATGTCCTGGAAGGCAGGGGATTACTTACTTTATCTGGCAAAGATATTATTCTCGAATCTGGTGTTTTTGTTTTTATGCCTGCTAATGCCCCCCATGCTTTAAAGGCTGAAAAAAATCTAGCATTTCTGCTGACTATTTCTGAAAAAGTAGCAGATAGTCAATATTAGTTTTTGGAGCTTGGTAAAATGTCATCATTAGTTTCAACCTTCACTCAACACTTAAATGTTTCTCCTACTCAATTAGAGGCGATTTTTTTAAAACCACTAACTGAGTTTCTCAAATCTCCTGAATTGCAAACAGAACTAGATAGCTTAAATACCAATTTACTCAAGGAAACTTTACCTGTAGCTGGAGATGTTTTAGCTAAGGAGTTACCACCTTTTTACAACTGGCTAAAAAATGAGTTAGGAGTCAAGCGGGTTCCTGATAGTCCTAATCACACAACAACATGGGTAATTAGTTTCGTAAATAATCAGGAAAGTTTAACTCGCTTGGTTGAGTTGCACCGTCCAGTCCCTCGTCCGGCTTTAGAAGCTTCTATTCCTCGCTTGGTGGGGTTGTTTGCAGATGTAGAAGATGAGCAATTCAGGCAAGAATGGCAAAAGACAGTTGCAGCACTCTGTCTAGTTTTAGTTGTCGCGGCTCGTGAACAAGATAGATTAACTTTAGTAGGCTCCTGAAGTAGGATAACAGTCAGTTGTGATGATCCGGAGCTTCAAAACTGACTGAATGGAAGGTCAACAATTATGGCTATTGGTAATAGTTTGGTATGTAGGTATTTAGGTTGGGGTGACTTTAACCAGTTTCGTCAAATGCCTTTGGCTGATCATGAAGTCTTAATTTACACTACTCCTATTGGTAGTGCGCCTGTTTTGATTCGTGGGTTTCTGAATTGTATTCGCTCTGAGGAAGTAAAAGAAAAATTACCGCAACAATTTTCTGAAAATGACCTAGCAGCAGTTATGGTAGAAATGGTGAGAACCCTACCTGATAGTTTGATGCAGGAATTTAATGAGTGGTTTTATCATAACCAGAAGGTTTTATCAGATACTGTTGTTGTTTGTGCTGTGATTAGTTGGTAAATATTAATTTATATTTCCAGAAGCGATCGCATCTAATTTTTCAGTATCCAGTATCGTAATTTTGCCACCTCGACTATAAGCAACTGCCGACTTGAGACTCTTAATTAACCGTACGCATTCTTCGTAAGTAATGCCGATACTCCGAGCCATACGATAGTAGGATAAATTAACTTTTAAATACTCGCCTTTTGAACTTGATTCAGTGCCAAATTCGGCGGCAAAATATTGAATTAATCTAGCAAGACGCACAATAGCCCTTTCTGAAACTAACCCATGAACTGTTTCATGCAATTGCTGAATCCGAGTATTAAAAACCATCAGCATTCGTAAGGCAATCTCTGGATTATTTTGGATAGTTTTTAATAAAGCATCCCGTTGAACAGTGATAATTTCACAATCAGATTCAGCAGTCACCGTTGCAGGTGCAATTCTATTGCCTAACAAGGCAGGCGCAGCAAAAATTTCCCCAACAGCCAAGCCGCGCAAAATCGTTTCTTTACCTGTGCTGGCTGTTTTGGTAACTTGAATTGAGCCACTGACCACAGCATATAACTTCGCTGGCAGGCGATCGCCTTCATGCAGTACAATTTCTCCTTTGCTGTAACGTTGCAACTGGGTATGCGGTTGCAAGCTGACTTTGTCTGCGGTTTCTAAACCCGCAAACACAACAATTTGTGAAAGTTGTTCTAGGGATGCCTGCATAGTTAGGCTGATGTTGCCAATGCTGGACGATATTGAATCCAAGGTTTAGCGGCTTCTAGTTGTGCTGCTAGGCTGATTAAAGTAGCTTCGGCGGCAGGTTTGCCCATGAGATGCACACTTATAGGTAAATTATTACTATCAAAACCTACAGGCAGAGCGATCGCAGGTTGTCCGGTGGCATTAGCTGCTGGACAAGGGGCCACCCAGTGAATAATTTTTTGAAATGTCTCTTCTGGACTAAGATTAGCCCACTCACCTATGCGGATGGGTGAATGCAGATAAACTGGTAACACCAGCACATCTACGGTATCGAAAAAAGCTACAATTTGTCTGGCTACTATCTGCATTTGCGAAACTGCTTGTAGGTACTCACCAACAGAACCAGTTCTTGCCAATAGCCAACGATTTACTGGCTGTAACGCTTCCACAGGAATTCCTGATGCTGCCACCCCGGCTTGCCACACGGCTTGAAACGGTTCTACTAATCCACTGAAGTCCGGGCATTTCTCTTCAATTGTATGGCCCAGTTGTGCTAGTAACTGAACTGTTTGCATCACACCTTGCCGACAATTAGCATCTGCTTCTCCTAAGGGAGGAATGCTAGTACTAAAGGCAATTCGCAAATTGCCGAGTTTTTCTTTGGTGGCAGCAAGAAATGAAGGTTCAGGATTGGGTAACCAGTAAGGATCACCAGTGAAGTAGCCAGACATAGTATCTAATAAGGCCGCAGCATCAGCCACAGTACGAGCTATTGGCCCATTAGTAGCAATCCCAGCCAAGCGATTGCCTACGGGTGCATGAGTTACTCTGCCTCGTGACGGTTTGATTCCCACCAAACCACAGCAAGCCGCAGGCCCCCGAATGGAACCACCACCATCAGAACCTTGAGCGATCGCACATAATCCGGCTGCTACTGCTGCTGCTGCGCCGCCACTGGAACCGCCGGGGGTATATTCTAAATTCCACGGATTTCTGGCTGGGGGAAATCCTGTAGGTTCACTATAGGGAAATGAACCGATTTCTGAAGTTGCTGTTTTACCAAGAATGATTAACCCGGCTTGTTTAATGCGGGTCACCACGCCATCATCATAGTTAGGGATATTTTCTAATAATGCTGGATTGCCATAGGTACAAGGTACACCTGCCACAGCATTAAGGTCTTTAATAGAAATCGGCACACCGAACAATGGCGGTAGTTCTGAGGTAGTTGCCAAGATTTCTGTTTTGGCTTTGGCATCTGCGATCGCCAATTCTGCCATCACTGTAAAATAACTTCCTAATTGCGGATTCAATTGCTCAATTCGTTCTAAATATAATTTTACTAACTCTAGCGGCGACACTTCCCGACGACGAATTAAGTTGGCCAATTCTAGTGCTGGGGTAAAAGCTAAATCAATTTCATTCATAGGTTAGTTGATGACCTGTTTTCTCTATTTCTAAAATTTTTAAACCGAAGTTGTTACTTTAGCAAGATTTCCGGGAATTATGAATCTTATAGCTCCTAAGATTAGTCAATCAGGATACACAGCTTCAATAGGTTTGGTTACGCTCTTACTTTAAGTCATAACCTCACCGCATAGTTATTTTAATTGTTTCGCATAACCTTTCTACCAATCCCCAAGGGATATTTATGGCTGACTTAGAAACACTTGTTAATGAACTGCCAAAACTTGTTCCCAGCCTGAAGCTGACTATTGGCAATTCTCGTGAAATCATGCAACAAATCTTACTAATAAATAATATTCGGGAACAACTCAGGAATATTCAAAAAACTATTGCTCAAGAAATCCGACTTGTAAAACTTCACAAGACTACTGTAAGTACGCTTCCTCGTTTTAGTACCGTAGAAAGTTTGTTTCTCAATGATATTTATTTCGGCAATACAGATATTAATACCAGAACAAGATATATCACGGCAAAATTTGGACATTCAAACACAGAAATATCAATTAATGATTTACAATCAAAAATTGATGCCTGGATTGAATGGGGCGATTTTCTTCATGTTATATCTGCGGATATTTTAAGTGATTATCAGTTAGTGAGTCAACTAAGTTCTGACATTAACCATTCTAGCTTATCTACAAAACTTCAAGAACTTAGTGAGAACTTAGAAATCAACTTAATATTTAGTAAGCCTAAAATTTTACATCAGCAAGTTCAGCAAATAAGTAATGTCCAAGATGAATTATTGCTAGTACAGCAAAGATTAAACTATATTGTTAATACTATTAAAAATAGCCATAGTCTATTAACAATATTACTAGGTATATCAACTTTTTGTGGTAAATCTGGATTTACTTTAGAATGGTTGGATGATAACCAAGAGTTAATTATATCTAGTGACGGTAAGTTTCAAGAATTATCAGATATTCTCAACGATTGTGAATTATTCCAGCAAGAAATTGCCAGTTTAATCGTCAAGATTAACAATTTAACGCAACAAGTAGAAAAATCTCAGAGAAATGTTGACCAGACAATTCAGCCAGAAACAGTCATTAATCATCCCATAAATTTAATCCCAAAATTTGCCTCACAAAAAGGATTTCATGCGGCTTTTATCATAGCCTCAAGTTTAGTATTTTTAAGTTTTGGTGGTTGGATGATTAAGAAACAAATTCCACACATTCAGCAAATGATCCTGAGTTCTAATCAAGAGGCAAATGCAGTTGCCAATTTTAAATCTGCTCTCAAACTTGGCATGGAAGCCTCTTCATTAGTGCAAAACTCACCGCATCCTTTAATAGTGTGGCAACAGGCAAAAACCAAATGGCAGCAGGCAATAGATTTGTTAGCAAGTATTCCTGAAGGAACATCAGTTTATCCTCAAGCAAAAAGTAGATTGCTTCGCTATCGTCTTAACCATGCTGCCATCAGTAAAAGAGCTTTAACTGAACAAAAAGCCATGGCAAACTTACAAGCAGCCCAAAAACTAGCAGCAGAAGCTACTTTTTTTGTCCAAAATTCGCCTCAATCAGTACTGGCGTTAAAGCAAGCAAAAGATAAATGGCACCAGGCAATTAAGTTATTAGAAGGTATTCCCAAAAGTACTTCCACTTACAAACAGGCTCAAGAAACACTTTTTAGTTATAAAACGAACTATGCATCTGTGCTCATCAAAGACTAATACCAGAGCCAATTAGGCGAATATAATAGAGTCTCCGCCACACTTTCGCTTTAGAAATACGCTGCTACATCTACGTAGATACTACAGATGTGTTTACCTTGCCCATTTCCCCTTCCCATAAAATATTTTCTATGCTAATATAGAATACTGATGCGGATGTGGCGGAATTGGCAGACGCGCTAGATTTAGGTTCTAGTTCCGAGAGGAGTGAAGGTTCAAGTCCTTTCATCCGCACTTGATAAATAATTGCTAGATTACAAACTAGACTTTCAATCGATGATATTTCACTATCATCGATTTGTTTTTTGTGAGCATAGATCTTTAAATAAAAAACGCCCCCCGATACCGGGAGGCGCTTTTTATCGAGCTAAGATTTGTGATTAGCCGTTGATTGCAGGTGCAGTCAAAGCAACAGGAGCAACTTCACCAGCAGCCAAGTCTAAGGGGAAGT
>JADEXK010000156.1 GCA_015207155.1 Nostocales cyanobacterium LEGE 11386
AGATTTTTCGTATTCTCAAAGAACAATATCGTAACCGCAGACGACGCTTTGGCTTACGTTGCAACTTGATTGCTGGGCTTCTCAATTATGAACTTGCTTTGTTTTCTTGATTCATGCAAGAGGTCTATTGGCTAATGACTAATAACCTGCTGATAGCTGTTGAGGAGAAATGAGTGTTAACAGGGTTTTTAGAGGCAATATTTAATGGTATTAGTATTGGGGCAGTATTATTAATTGCTGCATTGGGGCTAGCCATTATCTTTGGGTTGATGGGCGTCATCAATATGGCGCATGGTGAGTTGATGATGTTCGGCGCTTATGCAACTTTTGTTGTGCAAAATGGCTGCAAACAGTTGGGTGGGGTGTGGTTTGATTTTTATATATTTTTGGCTTTAATTATCGCTTTTTTGTTCACAGCTGTTGTGGGATTAATTTTAGAACGCGGGGTGATTCGTTATCTTTACGGACGACCTTTAGAAACATTACTAGCAACTTGGGGAGTAAGTTTAATTTTCCAGCAGTTTGTTCGCAGTGTAAATTGGGTGTTAGTAATTGGTATAGTTCTATTTTGTTTGTTGTTTTTTGGAAGTTTGCGGATTTTAAATTCTCGCACCAATTGGGGAAAAGTTCGTAATTGGTTTGTGGCAGTAATATTATTACTATCTCTAGGAATAACAATCGCCACCAGCAATTTATTAGGTGAACAGCAAGCACTGACTCAGCCTTTTTTTGGGCCTCGAAATTTAGATGTCACGGCTCCAACTTGGTTACAAGATGGGATAGCTTTGGGTGGTATACAGTTGCCATTTGCTCGGTTATTTATTATTGCTTTGACAATAATTTGTGTGGTAGGAATTTATCTATTTTTGCAGCGTTCTAATTGGGGATTAAGAATTCGTGCTGTCACACAAAACCGCAGTATGAGTGCTTGTTTGGGTATCCCTACACAAAAAGTTGATGCGATTACTTTTGCCTTGGGTTCGGGGTTGGCTGGTGTGGCTGGTTGTGCCATTAGTTTACTCGGTTCTGTAGGGCCAAATACTGGACAAAACTATATTATCGACACTTTTATGGTGGTGGTTGTCGGTGGTGTGGGTAATTTGGCAGGTACTATTGTTGCTGCTTTGGGAATTGGTACGGCTAATTTTTTAATTGGTTCTGGTACTTTGGCTTTTTTGTTATCGCCGATTCAGCCTTTAGTAGATTTTTTCAATTTCTTTGCAACAACCAGTATGGCAAAGGTGATGGTGTTTGCATTAATTATCGCGTTTTTACAGTGGAAGCCTGCGGGGATTTTTCCCCAGAAGGGTCGTACTGTTGATGTTTGAACCACAGAGGCGCAGAGGAATCAGAGAATGAAGAAGAAAGGAGGAAGGTTAGTTTTAATTGAGGTTGGGGTGGTGGTGGCGATCGCACTGATCCTCATCTTAATTATGCCAGTTGTGCTGTCAGAGTTTCGGCTGAATTTGCTGGGGCGATTTTTATCGCTGGCGATTGTGGCTTTAGGTATTGATTTGATTTGGGGTTACACCGGATTATTGAGTTTGGGGCATGGAATTTTCTTTGGTTTGGGTGGATATGCGATCGCAATGCACCTGAAATTACAAGTTCCCCCTGGCGAATTGCCCGATTTTATGGGATTGTATGGCGTCACCGAATTACCCCGGTTTTGGCAACCTTTTTATTCTTTTCCCGTGGCGACGGCGGCTGTGGTGGTGATTCCCGGTTTACTAGCGGGATTATTTGGCTATTTAGTATTTCGCAATCGTCTCAAAGGTGTGTATTTTTCTATACTCACTCAAGCCGCAGTGATTATATTTTTCAACTTTTTTAATGGTCAACAACAACTATTTAACGGTACAAATGGACTCACAAGTTTTAGAACTTTGTTGGGAGCGGATGTCAATGATAGCAACACCCAATTCATTTTTTACAGTCTGACAGTAGTTTTTCTCGCCGCCACCTACGGAATTTGTCGCTGGTTGACAAGTGGACGCTTTGGCAGATTATTAATAGCTATTCGAGATGATGAAAGTCGGGTGAGATTTTCCGGCTATAACCCCACAGAATTTAAAGTTTTGGTGTTTGCAGTTTCCGGTGCGATCGCAGGTATCGCCGGAGCATTTTACACTCTTCAAAGTGGTTCTGTCTCACCCAGGTCAATGGATATTGCTTTTTCCATTGAAATGGTAATTTGGGTAGCAGTAGGGGGACGTGCTACTTTAACTGGGGCAGTTGTGGGTACTTTATTAGTCAATTATGCCCGTACCTTTTTCAGTGAAGAATTTTCCGAATACTGGTTATTTTTCCAGGGTGGACTGTTTTTAATTGTGGTGACAGTTCTCCCTGACGGCATCATGGGATGGTTGCAAAGTCAAAAAATGGCTTTTTTCCACCGCAGTCAACAAATTGCTACATATCCTTCTTTAGAAGACGATCCCGAAGTGCAAAATGAACGCCAAAATATTGGAAACTGAAAACGTAACTGTAAGTTTTGATGGTTTTAAAGCAATAAACCAACTAAACTTCAGCATGGATGCCGGAGAATTGCGGGTAGTAATTGGTCCTAACGGTGCAGGAAAGACAACTTTTTTAGATGTCATTACAGGCAAAGTGCAACCAAGCATTGGCAGAGTTTTATTTAAAGGGAAAAACCTACGTTCATTATCTGAACATCAAATTGCTCGATTAGGAATTGGACGAAAATTCCAAACACCTCGCATTTACTTAAACTTAACACCCCGTGAAAACCTAGAAATTACCAGCAACCGCAATAAAAATGTCTTTTCGACTTTATTTAAACCTTCTCAATCTGCCGAAAAAAATAGTATTAAAGGGTTATTAGAAACAATCGGTTTAACCCTCAAAGCAGACATACCCGCAGCCTTACTTTCCCATGGAGAAAAGCAACGCTTAGAAATTGGCATGTTAGTTGCTCAATCCCCTGACCTACTACTAGTAGATGAACCAGTTGCCGGGTTAACAGATGAAGAAACCTACAACATCGGCGAACTCCTATTAACATTAGCCCAAAACCACTCAATTTTAGTAATTGAACACGACATGGAATTCGTGCGTCAAATTGCCCGCAAAGTTACAGTTTTGCACGAAGGTTCAGTACTGTGCGAAGGCAGTTTTACAGAAATCCAAAATGACCCACGTGTCATCGAAGTATATCTAGGACAACAGCAGGAATAGATGAAGAATTCTCCTTCTTCCTCCTCTGCGCTTCTGCGTCTCTGCGCGAGTAAATCAACTGCCATTCAACACAACGACAATGCTAAAAATTTCCAACCTTAACGTCTACTACGGCGAAAGCCACATACTGCGTAACGTAGATTTAAGCGTACCATCCGGGCAAATGGTATGCCTAATTGGACGCAACGGCGTAGGGAAAACCACCCTAATCAAAACAATTATGGGATTACTCCCACCCCGCAGTGGCACAATTAACTTAGCAGGGGAATTAATCAACCCCAAAACTCCTGATCAAAGGGCAAAAATGGGAATAGGTTATGTTCCCCAAGGACGAGAAATCATACCCCGTTTGACAGTCAAAGAAAATCTATTACTAGGCTTAGAAGCTAGACCCAAACCCGTAAAAAAACCAGAAATTCCCGCAGAAATTTTTAATTTATTTCCTGTCCTCAAAACAATGCTGTCGCGAATGGGTGGTGATTTAAGTGGTGGACAACAACAACAACTAGCGATCGCCCGTGCTTTAATGGGACAACCCCAATTACTCGTCTTAGATGAACCCACCGAAGGTATTCAACCCTCCATCATCTTAGAAATTGAAGCCGCAGTCCGTCGCATCGTCGAAACCACAGGCATTTCTGTTTTATTGGTAGAGCAACATTTACATTTTGTGCGTCAGGCTGATTACTATTACGCCATGCAAAAAGGTGGTATTGTCGCCTCCGGTTCCACCAACGAACTCAGTCAAGATGTAATTCAAAGATTCTTGGCGGTTTAATGTTGGGTATTTTTATACAACACCAACTATTGAAGTAATTATTTGAGGCTTAAAACCAATACTATATGGATAATATGTTTTGCTAGAGTGTGATAAAAAAGATAAATTTCAACTTAACTACCAGATTCTCTATTGCTTCTAAACTCAATATAAAATTCAGAAAGGTTTTGCTCCCATGCACTTATATCAAATAAAAGTATTTTATCTGTAATGTCTCCTCTAAATAAAACACTACTTTTCATCGGAATCTTAGTTGTTAGTGTATTAATTACATAAGTAGTGGGATATTTAGTAAGTTGACTTCCCAAACTTATTTCTGAAGCTATTAGTTCATTGCCTGATGCATCTATAATTCTTGTTTTTCCGAATTATGTAACTTTTCCTGAGCCTGACCACTCCATATAAAAGTTGTCGGTAGGATCGAGGTTGTAAAGCGATCGCTCTCCATCCTTAATTTCCCGCAGATGTACTATTCCCATCAAATAAATTCAACATGGCTATTCATATCATCTAAATCTAACCACTCCCAGATCATAATCAAGCTGCGTATAATGTTGCCTATTGACCGACTACCTTGACTACAGTAGACAATGCCAGCGTGCTTAACATTTGCCTGATGTAGACGCAGAAAGTCTGCATCCTGTGTGAAAATGACTCTACCCTCAGTTAGTGCAAACAACACTTGTTCCTCATCTGATACAGAGATGAGTCCTTGTTCCGGGGTGGTAGTCACATCAATACCACGACGACGCAACCCATCTGCGATCGCATTACTCACATTTTCATCGAGGTGAAATCGAATCGTTCTGAACATTTCGATTTCCTAGTTTTTGCTCAAGTAGCGAAGGAGTTTGTGTTTGTAACTGTTTAGCAAACTCTTCATCATCTCGAATCTGTTGCCTAATTTCTTCTAGATGATCGTGGTAATAAGCCAAAGCCGCATACACATCAGCTAAGGTAATGCTGGGATACTGAGAGACTATCTCATCTGAAGACAATCCTAGTCGTTCGTGCCAGATGACAATATCCTGCACTCGAATTCGATGGCCGACGATACGTGGTTTACCACCACATACATGAGGCGTGATTTCGATGTGTTCAGAAATCACTGATTCCATAAATAAATTAGCCTTTTAGCCAAGATACATTACAAATACTAATATTATGGCTTTTTTACCAACCCCTGAGACACTGTGAATTTTTCTTGGTGTTGGGTTAAAAAAGAAACATGAAAATCATTAAACCCATCACCAATTGGTTAGAAATACGTGCTAGTGCCCCTGCATATACTGGTTGGGTACTAGCGGTAATTGCTATTTGTTTTTTTGGGGCTGCTGTGAATACAATGGCAGGCTGGCTGTATGCGATTAGCGGCGTTAGTCTTGCTCTTTTGGGTATAGCAGCAGTTTTACCACCGCGATCGCTTGTTGGTCTAGTTGTCATACGCCATCCCATCCCACCTGTGTCAGCAGGCGATGAATTAACTGTGGAATTAGAAATCTGCAATCAGACACGGCAACCTGTAAGCTTGCTACAAGTCGAGGATATACTGCCCTTTGTCTTGGGAAAACCAGTAAAAACGGCAATTGAAACAATTAAAAGTCAAAGCAGTTACCGTTGGGTATACTATCAACCCACTCAAAGCCGGGGTATTTATCGCTGGCACACAGTTGAACTTGGTTCTGGCGCGCCTTTAGGATTGTTTTGGTGTCGTCGTCAGCGTGAGTGTCCAGTAACGGCGATTGTTTATCCCACCGTGTTACCTCTGACTACTTGCCCCTTGGTAGATGAAATCGGGCAAGAAGAAAGCATCAGCAGCAATTCCCGTGGTAGACCCTTACAAACAGCCACGACGGGATTAGTGCGATCGCTCCGTCCCTACCGCATTGGCGATCCTACTCGTCTAATTCACTGGCGTACCAGCGCCCGCTACGGAGAATTACGGGTGCGGGAATTAGAAATCGTTACAGGTGGACAAGAAATAATTATTGCCCTTGATAGTGCTGGCAATTGGGAAGCAAACGACTTTGAACAAGCAGTAATTACCGCAGCATCACTGTATTTTTACGCACAAAAACAGCAAATGCCAGTCCAACTGTGGACAGCAGCTACAGGTTTAATGAAAGGCGATCGCGTGGTTTTAGAAACTTTAGCAGCAACCACATCCCCAGAAGATGTTAGCACTAGCGATCGCCAGAACAATCCTTTGATTTGGCTAACTCAAAACCCCTTCAGCCTCTCTTCCTTACCACAGGGTAGTCGTTGGGTATTGTGGCAGAAGATGACTTCAACACCAGAACAAACAGTAATTAATTGGGATCACCCTGGTATCCTTGTGCAAAGTGAACAAGCATTGCAACCACAACTGCAAAAACCATTACGTGCATCATGAACTCACTGACTAAAAATATGTCTTAAATTTAACGTGAATTCGATGAACCTCACCCCAACCCCTCTCCGACACGGAGAGGGGCAAAAATGTCCCTGGTTTTGAACTAAAAATCAAGGTTTCAAAGCCTCTCTCCTGGCAGGGGAAAGGTTTGGAGAGGGGTTTTTGATAATTGTCGAACTTTCAAGAAACACATTCGGTGGGGTGGGAAAGAGGAATGAGTTCTAAGCCAAGAGCCTGAGCTTGTTGCTGGAGGTTTTTGAGCATCAGTTCCTGGTATTTTTGCTCATAGTAGTCCATACCAGGA
>JADEXK010000157.1 GCA_015207155.1 Nostocales cyanobacterium LEGE 11386
TTTAGCTATCGCTTTGACATGTTCTTGAAGAGCTTGCTTTTGTTCTGGAGTCATCGTTAAGTAAATTTTCTCGTCTTACTTATCCTGACTGATTTTTAACCTCTTTGCCAAAAAGTGAGATGCTCCCGCTTTCGTTTTCGTTTTCTTCCCACGAATAATCGTATTCTAAATCGGGTTTTTCTATAGACATTGTTTTCTCCTTGAAAAAATAAGCAGCTATATCGGCTGCTTAATAATGAATTTCTACCGGGAGCTAACAGGCGTTTTTAAACCTGCAACATAATTCATCCATTCTTGGATAGCTTGACTCTCAGGAACTCCAGAGGCAACGGTATTCAACACCTGCTGCTGATAGGAAGCTACTGCATGATTGGAATCAAGTTTGTCAGCCGCCCAAGCCAAGCACATTGACTTGACTAATTCATCAACCTTGGCTACAGGCAATTGACTAGGACGCTCAACATCCTGGAATTGAAGCCACTCTTTGACTAAATCAATTGGGTAATTTAGCAAAGTACGGATTTGTTTTACCCGCGCGTCTTGTGGATGTACTGGTGGGGTAGTGGCTTTTGATTGTGTTGGAACAGACTTTAATTGAGATTTTGCTGTGGGGCGAAGTTCTATATCTTCATCATCCAATTCATATTTGACAGCGAAAGCTAATTTCGATTGGATATCTTGAATTATGCTGGCAAAATCAGCATTTGCATCCCAATCTCTACGAATCTTAGCCTTAGTCTGAGCATCATAAAGACTACAAAAGACAACGTTTTCATTCCCTGGATTAGCCACAATTGTTAAAGGTTTTGAAAAATCTTCTACCACGGATGCAGTTAGCAAGAACGATTTAGCGAAGTTAGTATTAATTCCACTTCTAATCACGTAAAGTTCATCAGCAGAAATTACAATATCTAACTTGAGATTATCTTGTCCTTTGTAATCTTTCTCCGTCAACCTTATCTCAGAAATAAATCCTGTTAAAGCTCGTTCATAAACAGGAATTTTCTCATTTTGCTTGATAATATACTTGTACCAGACATACTGTTGACCACGCGTTTCTTCATTTTTAACGTATAGATAAATAGGTAACGGCGGATTACCTAATCCCAATTTGATTTCACTCATTAGAAATCCTCCAAATTATTGTGATTATTCTGCTTTGCAGTTTGCTTGTACATTTGTGCTTTTTGCATTTGATGGCTGGAAGCTTTTATTAAAGGCATTGCAGCTTCTTTAACAGAGGCTTTCGCTTTCTCAAATAAAAACTGAGTTGCTCCGTCAGCATCTTCTTCTGGGTCAATTTGACCCCATAATGAGCAACCAACTTCTACCGATTCGTAATCGCCCAAGTTGAATTTTCTCTGATATGTCACAGAGATTGTTTTGATTTCCATTTTATCAGTTCTCAAATCTCTCAAAAATCTGAAGCGTAGCTTTTCTTATTCAATTAAGCTCGATAATTTCTAACAAAAACCCACAGCCAGTATTCAGAACTCGCACTTGTTGTTTATCTACCAAAGATTGAATGACAGACCTAGAAACTCCTATCCGATGCAAAGGAGCAGAACCACCGCACACCCGAAGTGATTGCAGTAGATTAGCTGCTGTTAATTCAGAGCAGTTTTGTTTTTTAGGCATTGGTTTTTACCTAATTTGTAATAAGAATAAGCGGTCTGCTGTTAACAAACCGCTTGCGATTATGATGTGTTGTGGTTGAGGAATACTGTTATTAGGTTGCAAATCTCGCTAGTAGTTCTTCACGTGATAACTGCAAACACAAAGGCGTAAACTCTTCTGGTGATAACTGTAGCAAACTATCGACTACTCTCGATAGTTCGCCGTCTACAGAACCAAATCTGTATCTGAGTAAATTTTCTACTACTTGGCGTTGTCCTTCTTGTACAGCTTGCGCTCTCGCTTCCTGGTAAGCTTCCGTTAAGTTCATAATTAACTCCTGATCGTCTTCAGTTAATTCTTGTTGAGTCATGACGCTAATTCGCCATCTGTAAATTATTTCCAGAACATTACGGCGCAGAAGGTTTTCTGGTGGTAGCGCAACTAATTCACTTACTGCCTGCTGTTGAACACTTCCCCTACCTAAAAGCCTAAACCACAGTGTTTCATCCGTAATAGGCAACTCGTTAATTGCCAGTATTGCCGTTCTCAAGGATTTTGGGAGAAAGTACACTCCATTCGTCCAATTTTCTAAGTCTAGTTTAGCTCCAAAACTTTCCAGTAATCCTGGCGAGGCTGACGGCGCTAAAATCCATAGCCGGGCCAAATCATCCTCTGGTAAACTTATATCCTCTCGCTTGGCTTTACGCTGCGAGTCTGCGATCACCGTGAACAACTTCGTAAGGCAGTTGCGTACTTCTGTTTTACTCGGCTGATTGCGAAACGGCTCCAGCAAAGCCGTATTTAGCAGTGCAATCCTTCCCAGTAGTCCTAAATTTGACGCTTGGGCTTGCGGTGATGGTGAAAACAAAACATCTACTTGTCGAGCTTCGTCAATTACCTCCTTGTTCGGTTCTACTTTACCCAAGGGCGACAATAGCTCTTCCAAAAATTGCTTGGCAAATTGGTCGTGAGGTTTGCGGGTCATGTTTTTAGTGTAAAGTTTTGACTGCGTTTTTACTCGCGGTAATCCCTGCCCGAATCACTATTTTTGCATTCTCTGGTATTGACAAAAAACATGAAGCTTCATTAAAACCAGTTACTTTCTAGCAAATAACCATATAAGCTACTAATCGTTGCTTAGAACTTCTGGTTTAAGTAAAAGGAACTTCAATGTCTTTACCACAAGAGTTTGAACCTGTAATCAAGGAAGATTTTGGTGACTATGGATGGGCATTAGCTAATTGTTTTAGCTTTACTAGTGAGTTTTTAGGGTATCAAGCTCTAGATATTTCATCTTTTGAAACAGCTTTAAAAGCTATATCAAACTTTCATGGTTCTAGTCTAACCAACTATGCTTACCCCAATAATTTAACTACCTACTTAAAAGAGTATTATCCCCAAGTGCATCAAATATTAATTCGCAAAGCCAAAAGACTCAAATTATCAAATGAAGATGAGGAATCTGAAAGACAAGAAACAGTGGCAGAAAAATTTGCTCAATATACATTAAATCAAGGAATTGAATTAGTCGCTTATCTAATACCTCCGTTTTATAAAAACTTTATAATTAATACTTTGTTTTCTGAAATTTATGATTGTTTTTCAGAAATTGAAGAAGCAATTAACAAAACAGAAGTAACTGACCAAGAGCGCTAGTTTTCTTGATCAGTATAACTACAATTATCCTTTATCTTTTGCATCCTTTGGTTTCTGAAGACTACTACCTAGCTTCAAAATCAAGTCTTCTTGCTCAGATAAACTCAAAGAATGGTGGATAACAAACACACCAGAAAAAACTTCTTTATTAACCTTTTCTGGTTCCGTGGCATACAATTGAGCCGCAGTCATATATATTAAAAACAATTTTTCACCACGCGACAGTTTTTCAAACTCCTCACCAAATGTTCTCTTTAGAGCCGCCATTGGTGTATGGTCGTCTTTGCAAGTTGTGACATCGACACTGAACTTCGTTTTCATCGTTACCACCTATGTATTGATAATTTGTTGCACATTTAGGCGATAAGCCTGACCTTTTTTAAATTCAAAATGCAAAATGCAAAATTCAAAATAAAGAATAAGAAAAATTTTGGAATTGATTCATCCGTCGAGTCAAAACCCCCGTCACAATCTCTGATTTGACGGTCTTAGATTAGTGGTGGGTGCAAGCCCCCATCTATCTCTTCAATTTTGAATTTTGAATTAATAATTTTGAATTCCCCGAAGGGGTTGACGGCATGGCTAACGCTTACCGCCTCTCCCTTTAACTACGCCACCACCAACTCCCGACTCTCTGGCACTGGCTCGTACTCCAGCAGTATCCGCCATTCTTCAGCCGTTAATTGGTCAAACGGTTTGTCTAACAACTCCTCGCAAGATGCAGCTTCATCTATCGACAACGACAACACCGCATCAAACGCCGAGTTACACGGGACTTTCTGTTGATGTACTGACGAAGCCGGAATGAACCACCATTGACCGTCAGTGCAACCAACTTCACCCAGTTTCACGTCGTGGTGATAGATACCGTTGTCTAGTAGTTCAAACCCGAACTTTTCGCATTCGTTGGCTATGTCTGCCTTAATTTCGTTGCCTGTGGTGCTTGGTGCGAATGGCTGTTGCACTGGTAAAGTGCCTTGCGTATAGTGCCATGTAATGAAGTTATGGCATTTTGCCCAAGTGTCGGCGCGGTGGATTTCCTCACCGTTGACCATCACCAACCAGGGCTGGGTCACGAAATCTGCATGGTCATAGCTGATGCTGGCAATGAGCTTTTGACCAGCGCGGATCTCATGATCGTAAAAGCTGATTTCGACAACTGTTAATTCTTGAACTTCTTTGGCGGGGGTTACAGTTGTTGTCGCTTGTGGCATAATTGTAGTCTCCGTAATAAAAATAAAGGCGATCGCAAACTTTGGACGGTGGGCGATCGCCTTTTGATTTGCACGAAATGACGTTGTGGTTGACCACAACGCACTCACAAAGCTTTGGCGTAGCCATTCTTCATTACTCCTAGCCAGTGACTGGAGCTACCAAACAAGAGGCACAATAGCCAGGCGACGGATACAGCTTCAGATGCCAGTCGTCTTGTTGGTAATTTTTATTCAGTGCCAATCCATTTCCCGGCTGTGTACCCCTCGCCTTCTCTGGTTGCGCCAGTGCCTCGGTTGCTTCTCAAGCGGTCACTCTGGATTGTGCTGTCAAGGTTCTGTGGTAAGCGCGTCTTTATTTACTAGGAGGCGTTGCGCTTGTTTCCTCCGGTATATTTATTATGTTAGTACATGTTAGTACATTTGTCAAGGAAGTTAGTACAAAGCCCCAGTCCAATATATTTTTTGATAGAATAAGTCGTACTAACAGCGTGTGATAGCCTGGAGCAAAAGGAGAAAATTTGTGGCCATAGAATCTCGTTTAACAATTCGCATTGAGGAAGATATGCGAACAGCTTTTCGGAATAAAGTCGAAGCGCAGGGAAAAACTGTTACAGACGTACTTCTAGGATTTATTAAGGAATATGTAGAGGCAGAAATTCCTGAAAAAAACCATGATGTAGCGCTGATCGAGCAGAGAGTTCAAAGACTTGAGTCTCTGATAGAAGAATGCCTGGGGGAATTAGCCGCCTGAGAGACGAAAACACGACTCTCAGGCAATGGCGTGATCACATTATCAATACTGTTATCAAGGACAAACCCGCCGAACATTAGGTGGGTTTTGTCTTTTATTAGATCACATTGTACTAACTTGTGTTAACATAATTCGTGAGTTATGTACAACCTTATACAGTTATGAACACCACGCCATCTTTATTTGAGCCACTAGAAAACTTCATTGACATATTTACTTTGGGATTAATTTAAAAGCGATCGCCTCCCGCCAAGAAGAACAATCGCCCAAACTAATCCTATAGCAAAGAGATAGTATGTCTAATTTACCAGTTTTCCAGTTACTCCTCCAAGATAATCCCAGCTTATTCACCACAGAAGGCTTATCTTCACTCCTCCAAGACTGCCTTAGCCTGAGATACCCCAAACGCCACAAGTTTATTTACCCTTCACTGTTAAACAGACAAGTTTACTTGGAGCTTGCTGGGCTTAGAAACGGTGATGCCAAAGATGATGAAATTATTAACCGCATCATGACAGACCCCAAAGGCTGGTGTCTGGATGCCCCCGCAGAAGTACATGAAGGGGCGCGGTTCTACGACAGCATGGGAAAGATGTTTGGCCCTAACTTTGGTACTGACCTCTTTCTCTACCACAGCATTAGAGATAACATTCAGGATCTTCAGAAAAACTTGGGCATCTCTGGAGTCAGCCAGCGAAACATTTCAATCCGCGATCGCTTGTTCTCGTACCCGACAGTAGAGGATCAGTTGCTCACGTTGGAGAGCGATCACATCATTCTTCAAAAAGCAGTCCCAGAAATCATTCAGTTTTTTGTCAGCCTTGTTCAGATGCCACCTGCGTATAGCTTATTTTTGGTGAATAAGGACGAGAGCAATATTCACGCTTCAATTTCCACAGTTGAAAGTTATTTACCACAGACAATTCGAGCAGATATCTATGCAGAGTCTACCGACTGGGAACCAACAAACGATAACTGCTGGCGAGGAAAAAGTGCCTACAGATTAGAGCCGGACAAAATTCGGTTGTATCTTCATCTGGGGCTGGAAAAAAACGAATTGATTTATTTTGACGCTTATCACCCTGACTTGGAGCGCTTCCCTTGGTTAGCTTGAAGTCGCCTGATAACTACTGAAAGCGATCAGCCTGACGACATAGCTAGTTGTAGAGAACTGCAAAATTCCCGGCACTCAATAGTGGGCAATAAATATGCTGACACTAAAACCCGAAACCACCTCAGCACTCGACTACAGCAATCTCAATCACAGTATCCAAGAAACCTTCGCCGCCATTGACCGGTTCGAGTGGCAAGCGGTAGATGAAATCCTCCAAATGCGAGAACAGCAGATTTACCGCGAAGGTGGCTACAAA
>JADEXK010000158.1 GCA_015207155.1 Nostocales cyanobacterium LEGE 11386
GATTTCAATTACGATTTCATCGTCGGTGATAAAATCGTAATTCACTACCTTGATATCTTCAATATTAATCAGTTTAGTAATAAAATGAAGTAAGGGATTAGAAGGCATATTTATTAAAATGGTAATTTTATTTTTAATATTTATTGTCTTTTATCTTTTCAATTACTTCTGTATTTCCTTCCCCGCTTGGGTTGTTCCCACCAATCACTGCTAATTGTATTGAGATATATTTGCTTTTTTCTTAGTATTTTATCATAACCACTCTGGGAGAGCCATAATTCTCACCATCCAGAGAATACTGCACCTCTACAGTTTCTGCGCGACGCTGTACCCGCAACCAAAGCGCGGTTGATGGCTGAGATAAAGGAACTATTGACCAATCTGAATACTCTCGCGTTACCACCGCACTTACATTTTGCACGCCTTCAACATACTCAATTCCACATTTGAGCCAAGTTTTTTCATTCTCCCGAATCATCAACCCGGCTTGGTCATATAAAGCCTGATACTGTCCTATAACTTTTACTTCAACTGTGAAATTACCTGTAACTTCCTGATAGAAAAAGTTGCCATTATCACACCTGAAATTATAGTGAGTTTTTTGCCAGAAATCAGTCTTTGCACCTGTGTTTACGTGAAGTATTTCGGCTTGCTCACGCCAGTTGACAGGTTCGTTGTACCATTTCATTTGAGTCATAAATTTTGAAGAATCAGTGAGTTTATCTAAAACGGAAAGATTACTGGGGGTTCTGGAGGCTGGGGAAACTGGATAAACGACCCATAATCATTGTGAACATCAACTTGCAATCTGCGAGTTGGACAGCGCCAATCATCTGCTTTGATATGTTCACAACCAGCTCGGCGCATGGCATCATAAGGCACACCAGGAGCTGAATAACGCCAACGTCCTTCCGGTGTTGGCCCAGACCTCGCCTGTAATTCAAGATACCGTGATTGATGATTCTGGACATCAACTTGCAATCTGCGAGTTGGACAGCGCCAATCATCTGCTTTGATATGTTCACAACCAGCTCGGCGCATGGTATCATAAGGCACACCAGGAGCTGAATAACGCCAACGTCCTTCCGGTGTCGGCCCAGACCTCGCCTGTAGATCTAAGTATCTACCTCTGTTTCTATTTCTATATTTACCCCAATTACTGTCTCGTTGATGGCTATCTTGCTGATGACGACAAGCGATCACAGCATTTGTTTCAGAAATACCATCGTTCATTAGGTCTCGCATACACAGCCGGATTGATTCTCCAGCCATTACAGGGTTTGATAACTGCACAGCACTTCCTATTACCCCCAAAAGTAATACAGATATACAAGTATAATTTCTCCGGTTTAGCTGCATAATTTTTCTCCAAGTTAAAGATATCGTAATAATTCGTAATTTAGAAAGACATTTTCTCGTCTACCAAAAGGTTTTACGTTCTAGAAAATAATTAGCTTCCATCTGACGTAAATGCTCAACAACTTGATTTTGCTGCATCCTAGTTTCATGATGATCAAGATGCTTTTCATTAAATTTGGATGCGGTGTTCCGTCGCCAAAGAGGGTTGAGTTTTAATTTCTAGAATGGTAAAACTAACTAGACTAGGTTTTTTATTATTGGAATAGAACGTAAATAGGGAAACCAAAATTCCCAACAATAACGAATTTATTAGGTTTAGATGTTTACTCTAGCTAGTTTTACTACTCTAGTTTAATTTAGGTTTAATGAAGAGAATGTGCATAAATTTCAACGCCTGTTTGAATTTCATGTCTGAATCATAAAGGCAGGCATTAAAGGTAAACTTCCCACAATTGACTCACTTGATTGTGGGAATCGATTGAGTGAGATAACCAGATGGCTCAATCCACCGACAGGTTAACCCGATTGGGTGAAGTTGATAAAGCTTTGTAAATAATAAAATTAAACTTACTAATTACTAAATATTATGCAAAACAAGATAATAAAATTAAAATTAATTTTGGATGAATGCAATATAGCAGTTTTCGACCTAGTGAGGTACATTTTTAAAGCCACTAACTTTGGTAAATAGAATTTGATTGTATTCATTTATTTAGGAAAAACTATATAAGTAATTTTCAAATTTAAATAATTTTTTATAGATAAAAATTACCCACTTTTTCTAATGAAAATAATTGTGAGTCAAATTTTAAATCAGTTCAAAAGTAAGAAAAAATCTTCTCTTGCCATCATTTCGTCAGAATTTTGGACATGGCGACAGCAATTTTTTTTAAATCGAATTCAATTACTGGCTTGGGTGTTTCTGATTGTTTTAATCATGGTGCTAATTTTAAATGTAACTATTACAATTCCTAGCTTGAATGCTTCTGGTGACACAAAACTGGCTTTTAGTGCAGAGCGAATGCGTGAGTATTTAAAAGTTGCAGTCTGTCAAATTTTAGGTGCAGGGATTTATTTGTTATTAGCTAAATCTTATATATTTCAAAAGTTTCCAGAAAAGATGTTTTTGCTGTTGAGTGGATTGGTATTGATGCCGTCTCAATTCATCGCCACTCTAAAAGGACAAGCCAGCTTTGATGCAAATATGTGGATTTTGTTTTATGCGATTCAAGCTATTTTGATTCCGGTAAATTGGCGAGCGCATCTCATCTCACAAGTAACTGTGATTGGATATTGTGCCATCACCTTAATGATTGGTTGGCGTGACCCACACACAATTGTCTCTGTTGCATACACTGTAGGTATATTTTATACAATACTGATTTGTTCTGTAGCTGATATTGGGGTATTTTTATATGAGCGATCGCTGCAACGTGAATTTGAATTACGTCAACAGATCCGGGTTTTTCTCCATGCTGTCTCTCATGATTTACGCAATCCGGTAATTGGGATGGTGATGACTCTCAAAACTTTTTGGCATCCTGAGCAACACACAGCACAAATTCCCCAAGAATTACTTCATCAAATCATAGAAAGTGGAGATAGACAAGTTGCTTTAATTAACTCTCTATTAGAAACCCACGAAACCGAAGTACATGGGATTGTGCTACATCAGCAACCCGTAAAACTGCATGAGCTAGTGCAATCCGTAATCACAGATTTGCAACCCTTTATTCAGCAAGCAAACACCACAGTCATATATAAAATTCCCACGAATTTACCCTTTGTCAAGGCTGATGCCCTACATCTGCGGCGGGTATATGAAAACTTAATTTTGAATGCCTTACGCTATAACCGAGCAGGAATCAGGTTGACATTGGACGCAGTTGAAGAAAATCTCAAGCACCAAATCTGTTGTACTGTTCAAGATAATGGAATTGGGATGACACAACAACAGGGCGATCGCTTGTTTGAACTCTACACTCGTGGACCAAATAATCGTCAATCCCTCGGTTTAGGATTAGGTCTTTATATCTGTCGGCAAATTGTCACAGCTCATGGCGGAAAGATTGGTGTGAGAAGCAGTCCAGGAAACGGTGCTACTTTTTGGTTCACCCTGCCTATCTAAAAGTGTTTTACGACATTAAACCGGTTCGCAGAGCTACTACAGCCGCTTGCACCCGGTCATTCACTAACAACTTATTCATAATGCCTCTAACATGGGTTTTGATTGTATTCTCACTTAGGTATAACTCTTTAGCTATTTCTGGATTGCTGTAACCTTCAACAATTAAGCGTAGTACCTCTAATTCCCGTTCTGATAATGTTGTATGAGAAATAGACTGAGTGGTTTTAGTCGCCGGAGTGACAGGTTTGAGTTGCTCAACTACGGTTTTAGCTACTTGTGCATCTAAGTAAGTAGCTCCTTGATAAATTACATCAATTGCTTTGACTAACTGCTCTGCACTAGTTCCTTTGACACAATAGCCATCAGCACCGCTTGAAAGTGCTGCCACTACCTCCGTTTGCGAGGTATGGGAAGTGAGCATGACAATTTTCACATCAGGTAAAACTTTTTTAACTTCTTGTGTAGCCGCAATTCCATCCATGTGTGGCATTCCCACATCCATTACTATTACATCAGGCTGGAGAGCGATCGCCATCTCTACACCCAAATATCCGTCCTCTGCTATACCCACAATTTCCAATTGAGGATAGGTAGAGAGTGTATGTTTTAACCCAATCCGCATCATTGGGTCATCTTCAACAATCAGAATTTGCAGCTTTAGTCGCTTGAGTTCCTCACTCATAGATGCTTTCGTTCATCCTCTTAGTCATCATGTCAAATTGTAGCGATAACAGTCATTGTAGAATTCGTGGAAAGTTTTGACCAACCTATCTTGTTGTCAACACTCAAACAAGAGTTTAGCCCTGAAGAACTAATGGTAGTCAGACCAGGTAATCGCTTATCAGTGATTCCCGTACCTGAAGCAGTGGCAATGAGAATTATGGCGATGAAAACCCAAACCTCTTAAATGCCCTGAAAATCAGAAGATAAACAAAAACCCCACGGATGAGGTGGGGGAAATCAGAACCAGGAACTTATAGAACAAATGTACTATATAGAGAAAGAACAAAGCAAGAGCATCAGTAATCACTGATACCAAGAGACAACTTGAACAGCTACAGATTATATAGTACATTAGTACTAAGATATACCTCCTTAGCTGACCTAAATTATATTCCCCACTGTTACAAGTGGGGTTTTAATTGCGACGATGATGGGATATGTGGCTACGAACATTAGGTGACATTTTGGCAATTTGGCAGCCAAAATTTGGCAGTGGCAGTTTTAATTGAGATATCAGCCGGGTTACTGAGACAATCAGCTTCGTTTTCTGAGGGATGGATTACCTCTAGTCTCACAAATCCCACCCAATTGCCAGTTGCTGACCGAGTACTGTAGAGAACGCCTATAAACCGAGGAGTCAACATCATTTAGTTACCGACACTGGCGATATTTGATGTGATAAACCAACCCCCGGTGGGTGAGATCAAAGGAGTCAACGGTCGCCATCCCTTGACCATTGGCAGTCATCGCAGCATTTACCCGCATATTTACACTATCGCCACAGCTTGACCAGATATCACCTACAGTTACTAATTGATCTCGAACGTTGTAGTCAGTTTCACCTTTAAAAGTTCTAGAAAAAACAGGTCCACGCTGTCCGGCAAAAAAGTACTCTGCTCTTAGATTTCCAGTAGTGGCAGGAGCAACATAACCCCGATAATCAGCGTCGTATAAAGAAATTTGAAAGCCTTGGGGTACTTTAATGGGAATACTCAAATTACAACTTTTGCGTCTTTCTGATGTATTATTCCCCAAAGCTATAAACTTATCAAAAAGAATACTTAGCTCTTGACCATCAGGGCTAAGGCTGACACTAGCAGACCCTTCAGGGCAACCGTTACCACCATAGTTTGCACCTACAATTTGAACTTGATTATTAGCTAAGGCTGGTCCGATAGAAGTCATCATCAGTGTAGACACAGCGAGAAAAGTTGGTACCAACTTGAAAGATGTATTCTGGAAAAGTTGATAGTTCATAATTTACCGTTAATTGCAAATAAAGAATTGGTGTAGCAAGATATTGCGTTCAAAATTAGAGTTTTTGATTTTTTATTTTCTCCAATAAAGGTTTGATTTTAATTGAGTATCAGTCAATAAAATTTGCATAAACTTCAATGCCTTTTTGAATTTCATGGTTGCATCATAAAGGCAGTTTTTAAATAGAAACTTCCCACGACTGACTCACCCGATTGGATGAATTGATTGAGTGAGATAACCAGATGCCTTCATCTATCGACTGGTTAACTAGATTATTCATTATTTTTCCTTTATGCCTGGAAAACCTATCAATTGATGCGGCACTCAAGCAACGAGGCAGTCGAGACTCCTATTTTTCGGCTCAAAGCCATCTTTATATCTCAGCCATTAACTTTATGCAAATAATTCGGACATTTCTTGCCAATCAGCTTGGGTTGCCGTTTAGAACAACAGAAGTTCTCCCAACACGGATTTGCAGTCTACGAAGTCACGGAAGTAGAAACAATGCTGAAGGCTGCTGGATTTACAAAAATTACCACGGTTTCTGGGAAAAGCACCCATCATCAAGAGTTCTTTTGTACCTGCGGTGTAGCGGGTTCATAAGTTGTGCTGGCAGTATTTCCCTCCTTCGGAAATTCAGTGGTAGAGCTAGTGAGGCTGCCACCGAGACTACTGCCTAAAATTGATATCACGAGCTTGATAGCAACAATTTACCAAACGGGATTCTATAAGCAAGTACAGATGATTTTGATAGCAATCTTGCTATCAACTATTGTCATCCCTACCTCTGCTCAACACCCGCTCTTACACCCAAATCCCGAAATATGGATTTGGGTGTATAGTCAACTCTCTATCCTTTGACCGTCAGATCACGTACTCCTTCGTTAGCCCTGACACGAATATCGCCTTTTATTTTTCCCTATCACTCTCTCCAAATGTCAATCTTTTGACAAATACTCCCCAAACCCCTCCCTCCACTGTGTCACAAGATAGTGCGACGATGTGATTTTTCACACCACTTGCAGTAAAAAATACCGCTTAACGGCTAAGATGGGAGCAGGGGGGCAGGGGAGCAG
>JADEXK010000159.1 GCA_015207155.1 Nostocales cyanobacterium LEGE 11386
GAGATGGAGGGATGGGGAGAAATTTTCGTTCTAATTTTCCCTTGTCCCCTTGTCTCCTTGTCTCCTTGTCCCCATCCCCCAATCAAATGACTCCCGTCTGTGTTTCCACCTCAATCAATTCAAAGCGATAATTTTCAATTACCGGATTGGCGAGCATTTGGTCACAGATGTTTTCCAGGTCTTGACGCGCTTTACGTTCTTCTGTCGAAGTGATGGTTAGTTCAATGTACTTACCAATCCGCACCTGTTCTACGTTGTCGTATCCCAGTTGCTTGAGACCGGATTGTACAGCCACACCAGCAGGGTCTAAGACTGAAGGGCGAAGCGTCACGAGAATTTTGGCTAGATACTTCCTTTGCACAGGCTTTTGCTGAATGCTGCGATCGCTATACTATAACTTTCTGCTCCAACTGAGTGAAAATAAGATTACGGAGCAGTTAGAGTTAATTTATTAGTTAGCCAGTATAACAGCTTCTATCACAGTGGCGAATTTAAATAATTGTCTATGAGAGTCGTACGCACCCGCAGTCAAGAGCGTATTTTGAACCTGCTGAAAACTATCAAACAAGGTATTTCCGCCCAGGATATTTACGTAGAATTACGTAATCGCAATCAGAGCATGGGATTAGCAACGGTTTACCGCTCTTTAGAGTCATTAAAACTAGAAGGTATGGTGCAGGTACGGACTTTGGCTAACGGTGAAGCCCTCTACAGCCCAGCACAGCAAGATAAACACCACTTAACGTGTCTACAATGTGGTGTCTCCATTCCCATTAATCAATGCCCTGTCCATAACCTAGAAGACCAATTGCAATCTAGTCATAAGTTTAAAATTTTTTACCACACACTCGAATTTTTTGGTTTGTGTAGTCAATGCCAGATGAATCAAGCGACTGGCATTGGCGCTGATTAAAAAGAATTATGAGTTAAAAATTATTAATTAATAATTTTTAACTCTTAACTCCTTAGTGGGGGCGATTATGATTTCCCCCTGATATTTCACCACCAAATAAGGGGTTAGCAGAAGAGTCTGAAACAATGGAACGCATCCCCTCTAAAGTAGCTGGGATACTGCGGGGGTCCATAAACATTACCTTGCTGCTGTCGCTGCTGCCAATCTTCATACCCATTTCTAGATAATTTTGGGCAAGTAAAAACTGTAACGCTTCCTGTGCCCCTGCTTCTGTATTCAGGGTTTTGGTGATAATTTGCAGTGCTTCTGCTGTTGCTTGCGCCTTGAGAACTTGTTGCTGACGTTCTGCTTGGGCTTGCAGCACAATTGACTTTTGTTGGGCTTCTGCATGGAGAATTGTGGCTTTTTGCCGAGCTTCCGCATCCAAAACTTGCGCTTCTGCTTTACCTTTAGCACTATTTACAGCCGCTTCCCGTTCACCTTCAGAAGTGAGAATTGCTGCCCGTCTGCGCCGTTCCGCCGACATTTGCAATTCCATTGATTCCCTGACTGTCTGAGATGGGCTAATATCACGCAGTTCTACCCGCGTAACTTTTACTCCCCAAGGATCAGTCGCTTCATCTAAATCACGCAGTAAAGTTTCACTAATTTGAGCGCGGGCGGTAAAGGTTTTATCTAACTCCAATTTACCCATTTCCCCGCGAATTTGAGTTAGCACTAAGTTAGTCATAGCCGCCTGGAGATTTTCTACCTTGTACCAGGCTTTTTCCATATCCAAGATGCGCCAGTAAACCACTGCATCTACTTCAATACCCACGTTGTCCCCAGTAATACATTTTTGGGGAGGAATATCTAAAACTTTTTCCCGGATGGTTTGTTGATAGACGATTTTATCGAGGAAAGGGATAACAAAGTTCAGTCCTGGTTCCAATTTTTTGTTGTAGCTACCCAATCTTTCTACTAAAGCTTCATTACCTTGATTGACGACTCTTACAGATCCTGCCACCGCAGAACCGCCAAGCGCCAAAAAGACAAGTAAAAAGAAATTTTCTAACATTTCTTCATTCTCCTAAATTTTTGAGTAATCACAGTATGAAACAGGGACTGGGGACTAGAATTGTTACTCAGCACTCAGCACGGGCTATAAGCGCAGCCATGCCCGCAGGGCTTTACAGCACTTGGAAAAGCACTCAGCACTCATAAAAACCACTTCAACGCAAAATATTTTCTGGCATCACAATTAGGGTGGTGCCTTCTCTTCTCACCACATAAACTCTTTGATTGGGTGCTACGCTAAGTTTTTCGTCGTCACATTGTGCGCGCCAAGAATTCCCCTCGTATAGCACCCGCCCCGTTTGCCCAGCAGGAATTTCTGTTAAAGTTTCGGCTAAAATTGCATCCTGAATTTTTGACTTGCGTCGTGGTGGTTGCAAAAACCGTCGGGAAAGTACGACCAGAACTGTGGAAAGCAACAGCCAAACCGTAACTTGCAGCCATAAATTCACCAAACCCACCAGAGACAGTAGCGCCACAACAAAGGCACTAATTCCCATCATGAATTCGACAAAAGCCGAGGGTAAGAACAATTCCATTAAACACAGAACTGCCCCTGCCAGAAGCCAGATTAAGGTATAACTTGGCATAGCGCCATCCTAGACACTACATTTACGTAAATGCATTTCTGAGATTAAATACACCCAGGTACAAACTGTTTACATCAATGTTTAATTAATTTCAGTAACAAGGTGTAGCCACGGGTACACAAATCCAGTCTATTCTAGCGTTCAAGTCTTTGACACTTAAATTTAATCGAAATTCACGAGTTGATTTATCTTCAGAATTTATACTTATATGATTTCTACTCAGCAGATAATTTCTTGCATAAACCCAGACTGTACTAACCCCATTAATTCTGTAGAAGATCGTGTTTGTGCAAATTGCCAAACTCCCTTAGTTCACCGTTATCTCTGGGCTAGTGGTTCATTACCTGCCACACTTTCACCAGGAACCAAAGTGATGGATAGATATGAGGTAATTACGCAGCAGGTTTGGCTAGATACTCAGCCGGGACTGTCGCCAACAGTACCTGAAGAGTTACCAAAAATAGTTATTCCTTACCTTAAGCTCTATCAAGAGCGCTTGCACATACCTGAAGTTTATGGGTTGGTTAGTACCCAAGAAGGCGCAGATGATATCCTCTTACTGGAAAATGTGCCGATAGATGAGGTAGGACAGATTTACCCCAGCATTGCTGAAGCATGGGAGCAAGTAACGGCTGTCAGACAAGTTTACTGGCTATGGCAAATCCTGCAACTGTGGACACCTTTATTAGAGTTAGGCGTCGCCCAAAGTTTACTTGTACCAGAAAACCTGCGATCGCAAGGCTGGTGTGTCAGACTTTTGGAACTTCACCAAACAGAAAGCCAGCAGCCGAATTTGCAGGATTTGGGACAGTCTTGGCAGTCTTTGGTAGTATCTACAAAAACTCCAGTAGCCAGAGAACTAGAAGATATAGTCCAACAGATGTGTAGCTCTGAGGTAGAGTTAGATACCATCACTACTCAACTCAATGCTTTATTACTTTCATTGGCAGCAGAACTGCCATTAAGCCTGACACTGGCAGGGGCAACAGATATTGGCCCGGAATTGCGACAAAATGAAGATAATTGCTACCCCATAGCATCTAATGACCCAGATGACCCAATCCTGCCACGGTTATCGATTGTGTGTGACGGCATTGGTGGACATCAAGGGGGTGAGGTTGCTAGTCAATTAGCTGTGCAGTCCCTAAAACTGCAAATTCGAGCCTTGTTGACAGAAGTAAGAGAACAAAATGAACTTGTTTCACCAAACTTGTTGCAAGAACAACTAGAAGCCAGCTTGCGGGTGGTGAATAATGTCATTTGCTCACGTAACGACGAACAAAAACGCCAAGGTAGAGAACGCATGGCCACGACCCTGGTGATGGCGGTGCAAGTGCCACAACGAGTGTCAACAACCTCTGGCTGGCACTCAGACAATGCTCATGAACTTTACTTAGCTAATATCGGTGATAGCCGTGCTTATTGGATAACTCGCAACTACTGCCAACTATTGACAGTAGATGATGTTGTCGCCACACGAGAAGTCCGCTTGGCACGGAGTTTGTATCGTCCAGCACTTGAGAGAATCGATGCGACTGCCCTTACCCAAGCATTGGGAACAAAAGATGCTGAATCCTTACGTCCTTTGATTAAGCGCTTTATTTTAGAAGAAGATGGCTTATTACTGCTGTGTTCTGATGGTTTAAGTGATCATAACTGGGTGGAACAATCTTGGCAGGATTACGCAATTCCAGTGTTAACAGGTCAACTGGCAATTGAAGATGCTGTTCGCGATTGGATTAATTTGGCAAACGAGAAAAATGGTCATGATAATACTTCTGTGGTTCTGACTCTTTGTCGAGTGTCCAAAGAGTACTTAGTACCAGTGACGCAATCACAGCCGCCAGTAGAAATCATCAAAGCAGAAGAATCACAAGAATTAGAAGAACTAGAAACAGAATCTTCCTTTGCGGAAAGTTCTCAAGCACTACTGGATTTGGATCTAACACTAGATTTAGATATGACAGAAGCACCGACTCCCACTCCAGTCAAACAACCAATTCGACGTCAACCTGTGGTGTTAGTTGGGGGATTATTAGGTGTTCTCTTGGCGGGTACAAGTCTGGGATTATTTGCTTGGTGGCAAGTTAATCCTCAAGGTTTTCAGCAGATTTGTCGGCAACTTCCCCAAAGAGTACAGCCACTGTGTCCGCCACAAAGGTAAGTGGGGAGTGTGAGAAGTGTGACCAATGACTAATGACTTAGGAATAGAATATCTATTTGTTGTAGAATTAGATTTATCGTTAAAGCGCACAGCAAAAACAAAACGGGTTTTTTCTAGCCCGAATGTCGCTGACTAACCACTATTAAAGCCTGCATGGGCAGGCTTTGTTTGTATAGCAGTTACAGAGGCGTAAAACAGAGCTTCTATCCAAATGGAAGCTTAAAAGTGACTGTAGCAAACAGTCTATTTTTCAAAAAAGCAGTTCAGTGAGAGATGCCTGTGGAGATGCTTGTGGAACAGCAAAAGCTAGGTGTAAATGTTGTTATGAAAGTTGGCGATCGCGTCCGCGTTAAAGAGTCGGTGGTAGTTTATCATCATCCTGAGCATCGAGGTCAGGCTTGTGACATTAAAGGTACAGAAGGCGAAGTCATAGGGATTGCCACCGAATGGCAAGGTAGACCTGTCAGCGCTAATCTGCCGATTTTAGTCAAGTTTGGTAAAAAATTTAAAGCTCATTTGCGTGAGAGTGAGCTAGAAGTAATCTAAATCACTTACGAGCGGCGAAACCACTGCAAAATATTCAGTTCGCCGCGCATTTTTTTTAAATCTTGGCGGTGCTGTTCTGCGGTTATGTAGTACCACTCGCAATGACGCTGAAATTCTGAGCGTGTGTGAACTTCTTGGTAAAACTGGTGAGTTGTTTGGTAACTGCCAAAGGCTTCCTCAGCTTCAGGTTGAGAGGCAGGAATAATATAAGGTAAATTTTTAGTCATAATTTTAATATTTAAAAATTAAAAATCTCGCAGCTTATTTGGAGTTAGCACGGCAATTGGGATTACCGTTAGCAACAATTGATATTAGGTTAGCAGAAGCGGCAACTCGGTGTGGTGTAGAGTTGTATATGAAATCGCTTGGTTAGAGCCAACCGCGTAAGCGATAGACCAAACTGCCAATGTATTCTTTGAGGGCGCTAGTAAATTGGTGTAGGTTGTTGGTATCAGGTAATAAATTTAGGATAGCGGCTTTGGGAGTGCTGCGGATTTCTTGCAGTTCACCTTGGCTAACGAGAAAATCGGTAGGTGCAGCAATAGCCTTGATGCCTTGACGCTGGAAAATCTTTAGCGATCGCGGCAGATGCATTGCCGATGTTACCAATAATATTTGACTAATGCCACGAGATGCTAAAATTTTCTTGACATTAACGGCATTTTCATAAGTATTGAGAGAATCAGGCTCTTGGATCATCGCCTCAGATGGAATACCAATAGATGTCAGCACATCTGCCATATCTGCCGATTCTGGGGAACCCCCGCCACGCCAGTCAATGCGTCCCCCACTCAAAATGATGATGGGAGCTTTTTTTTGACGATATAGTTGAGCTGCATAAATCACGCGATCGCCCGCTTCACTTAAATCCACAGTAGGTCTAGGAGGAAAGGCTGATTTGGTTGCACCACCCAAAACTACAATGGCTTCTGCATTGGGCATAGGATTAGGAGGGAGATATTGCCATTCGAGCGATCGCACTAGGGATTTAGCCACCCAAGAGTTACTACAAAAGAGCAATAAAGTCAAGGCTAAAGAAATGGCGATCGCTGCTGTACGTGGTCGTTTCCGCAACGTTACCAAAGCCACGATCAAGCTGACACTAGCTAGTCCCAGAGGATAGAAAAACAGTGGCAGTAATTTGGAAAGATATAAAAACATATTGAGGAATGGGGAAT
>JADEXK010000160.1 GCA_015207155.1 Nostocales cyanobacterium LEGE 11386
TTAAAGATAATAAAAGTAACTGGCAATTACACTGTAAAATTACTAAGGAAGCTCTGGAGTTATTTCTGGTTAGTAACTCCATGAAAGAAATTAGGTATAGGCTACTTTGCTGTTTATGCCATCCCACAATTTTACAATCAATGCCAGAATTACTTGACTTGGATACTCAAACTGATGAATGGAAAGAAAAGTTTATGGCCTATATAACTTTACAAATAACTTTTGTGTTTCTTACAGTTAATTGGGTAAAAATATTTGACTGACAAATAAAAATTAATAAGTACGACTACGCTTAATGGATAAATGCCTAACAGCAACTTTTAGCACATCTTCTAAAGTAAATTCTGGAAATTGCTGCTGATATTCCTGCTTTTTTTGATGCCACTTTAAGGGATGTGAATCAAAAACTTGATAATTTTTCCATTCGTCAATATTGCTAATTAATTCCATTAACTGAATGCGAATTACCCAATTGATTAGCGCTCCTCCTAGCATCTCGTCAATTTCCCAAAAAGTTTTGTGGGGATAAACTTTTTGAGCAGTTTGAAAATGCTCTGCAAACTGCAATAAGATTTCAGCACCCTGCTCTAAATGCTTGGTTAACCAAGTTTTTAGCCAAACATTTTTATCTTGACTGTAAACAATTACTTCTTTAAAATTGGCACGATAAAATCTAATCCCTTCTGGAGAAATTAAATAAGGAAGTCGAACAAAAGAAGCAGAGTCATCTGGGTAAGAATTATGGTCTATAATTTTATCTTCCCAATTTACTTGCCAGCCAGAATTTATGAGAGACTGAATTGTTTCAGAATTCTCTTGTACTTCGTTAAGAGTGGCGAAGTACAAGGGATTGATGAAATAGTTAGCTAACTCATTTTTATTCATCTAGCACTCTTATTTCACCCCGGAAATATTACTGATTTTAAAGCCACTTGACTGTCATTTTGAATACTCATAAAACAACGGGTTGTAGCCCTGAAACCACCATTTTCCTTGGCTAATATCAAATAATTCCACCCACCTGTATTACTAGGAACTTTACAGATGATGGCTTGTTCTATTTCTGGATCACATTGGAAATCAAACGCTGTGGGATAAACACCAAGTATTAACTGCCGTAACTCTTCGTTCATAACTTGTTCTTGTACGTTTTTATATTCTACATTTTATGACCTCGCAAGGGGGACGAAACAGGAAGCTAACGCGAATAGAATAAATTACTGCTCAGACAAAATTTTAACTTCCTGAACCTCCGAAATAAACTGCTGACCAATCTCTTTACGCTTTCCTGATGAATCCAAAAACACAAATCTAGGAGATGCACCAGAATTAATCTGACTATCAAATCGGATTTGTGAGCCTCTAAAGGAATATATTTGGCCGCTTGTGAATTGCATATTTTTTATAGGGGTAGGGGTTGGCTTTCTCAGTTCTGGCAGAATACCTAAAAATAAAGAGCCTGCCAGTACTAAAATTAAAGGATTGGCTTTCGCAAGATTAAACCACCAACGCCAATCTTGAAAATTGGGTAATTGAGGGAGGCGGAGATTCCAAAGGCTGAAATTCCCGAAACCAATCCGCACTTTATTTCCGGGCAACCACTCCTCATCAGTATTCACAAAAACCACCTGAATGCGTGGGTTCTGTTCAACCATTGAAGCTGTCTTAAGTGCCGATGGTTGCTCACGAGCATCAGGCGTGAGGAAACCCATGACAATCAGCTTGTGAGTGTTATTCAGCCCGTACAGGTTGAGTTGTCCAACGGCTTGATAAATGTTGTCGCGGTCTAGATATTTCTTCACCTCTACGATTGCTCCACCTTGCCAACTGGTAACAATATCGGCTCTCCCACCATTGGCAGGGGCTTCTAGATGAGTTGTAAATCCGCGTTCAGTTAGGCGATCGCTGATATATTGCTGTAGGTGTTTTTCTTGCCAGGGCAGAGGAAACCCAGCAGCTTCAACAAATTTAGATGGCAACATAAGATTAAGGGTGTAAGGGTATTTGCGATTACATCTGCACACTTAAGTCAATCACCTCTAAAACATCTGGCAACCACCTAACGTGTTCAATGATTTTGTCGTGGGTACGTGCTTTATCTCGCGTAACAGTTCCCCACCGCTTACCAGTTTCCGTGAGGTGCCAAATATTTTTGTGGCTTTGTTTACCAGTAGAATTAGTCTTAAATTCGACTGTCTTGTACTGCAAACCGGCTGCTTCCAAAACCTGATTGACTATATGAGGTTTGACAGGTTTGGATAGCCCATTGCGTTCGGCGTATAATTCACCAATTGCGGTTGGCGATAAATGTCGGTCGGGAGTCGCTTCAATTTCCTGAATAGCTCCAACCAATTCTTTGGCCATAGGCGCGATTTCGGGATACAGAGCTTGCACACCCCGGACAACAGTGATTGTTTGTAGTTCCGTACTCAGCCTTGTACCAGCGAGTACCTTTTGCCCAAAACTTACTAGTTCATCAAGGGTGGGTTTGGTGTTTTGTTGTGGAGTAGCTTGGGGTATTTCGTACTTGCCAGTACGACGGAGCGATGGCAGGACTTCATGAAAAACCCATCGCTGAAATCTCTTGGCAACTGGTTTACGGGATTTGAAGATGAGGCGATAAAGCCCAGGTTCAGTCACCGTAAGCATTTCTTGTTCACCACCAGGGGTACTGACAATGGCAGTACCCTTTTCATCAGGCTCAAGTCCGCCCTTAAAATACTCACTACCATCATGTCTTTTTCTTTTTCTACCATTAACTGCAACGGAAGTGTCAATCTCTAAGATGATGCAGACATCATTAGCAATCCACTCAGGCTTTTCAGGTGTACCAACAAAACGGACTTCCTGAGACTCAAAAACAAATACTGATAAATTCGACATAATTTGATTTCTCCTTAAAAAACTAAGCTGGGATATTCTCAAATCGATAAGCCTGAAAACGTCTATCCAACAACCCAGACTGCACAATACCATCGCCACGACCTTGCAGAGATGTCACAGCTTCCCCCCGCCGCATCAGCACCATACGACCACTGACAGCATCTACACAGCGAAACGCAATTCTACAAGGCAAGTTATCACGTAAATCTGGGGGTAATCCTTGCGGATCTTCCTTTCCTCTCTTAGCTCCGCGTTGCAATCCCACAACAACATGAATCTTTAACCCTCTTCCCCGACGACCAACTTCACACAACTGCTGATCGTAAGTTCGCCTTTGTTTATCATCCAGTGGTACAGTACCTTTGTACTCATCGATGAATAACACCCAAGGTTGTTTTTCAGCTAATTCAGCTTTGGTCATGGAGTTCCTGCGATCGCACTCCTGAAAATATTCGCCCACAAACTCAAAAGTTTTCCCCATGTCGTTCATGGTAATAGTGGGGAAGCGGTCAGCGAAATCTTCGTAATCGCTCACTTTACCGCCGCAAACATCCACCCGCGCACCTTGCATAAGTAGACAGTAGGCAGCAGCCCGGAAAAAGTTAGACTTACCAGAGCCGGTTGTCCCGACTACCAATAATTGCGGGGTGTCTTCACTGGCTAAATCAATAGTCACCTCACCATCCAGGGATTGACCCAGAACAATTAGGCGATCGCCCCCTTTCCATTGCCGCACAGGGAAGTCGTAGTAAGTGCGGTCTTCTGGTTTCAAGGGAATTTCTACAGCTATCTGTTCAGGCGCATATATATAGAAAGGTAAATCACTAGCAGTTACTCCCAGAGCTAGTTTTGCCGCCGCTTTAAATTTACTCAGTGAGTTAAAATCTTCAGTTCTCACTGAAAATATCAACCTCTCGTAGCTGGGTGCTTTGTCAACTCTTAAGCATTGAGTTTCCAGCCCAACTACCTTGGCTGCTTTTCTCAAGCCTTCCATTTTTGGTGATGAGGTTGGCTCAGTAAATACTTTTGTACTACCAGTAGCCACTGTCACCACTTCGGTATTCGCACTTTTGAGTGCCTGTTGTGTTTGTTGTGCCTGCAATTCCAACTGGCGTTGATGAATTTGGGCTTGCAGTTTTGCTTGCTCTAGCTGCATTTCTGCTTCTGAGGTGGCCAGCAATACATTCCCCAGGGATTCCCCATTTTGGATCATCCCCAAGGCCATGCGATTGACCGCCCCACTCTGTCCAGTTACTGTCAGCACTTCACTGAACAAGGGTGCTGTTTGTTGCAGTAGTTTCAGTTGACGTTCAGTATCCTTGTCCGATTCCTCATACAGTCGTTTCCTTTCGGCAGCACTAGTTAGATATTGCAGTTGCTCCTCCGCCTGAGTGTCCTTCAAGGCGGACAGCATATCTTCCATGCGTTCTTGATCTTCGTAGCGCTTTTCTAACCTTCGCAACTCTACCCCTGCATAACTCGCTAGTGCGATCGCTGTTAAATTCGCAGGTACGAACAGTTTCAATTCTTTAGGGTCAGAGGATAGAGTAAGTATCACGGCGACTACCCCACTTGCACCAATTCTTAACCAAGGAAATAACATTTACCCCACCCAAACGCTAATCCAACGGCGATAACTTGTAGCAACATTGAGTTACTATTTTTCCCCTGGGAGTAAATGATCGTGGCAGATACTCCAATCACTAAAGCTGACCAAGGTAATAAGCTAATTAGCTGGGCGATCGCGCTAGCTATTACAAAGCCACATATCCAAATTAAAAGTCTACAAATTTGTGACATTGTGCTTTCTAGTTTTGTGATTTCTCTGTTTTTTGACTTCTACTGCTTCTAGAGCAGCACCCGTCCCTATTAATCCAAATCCCAACAGCGATGTGGCTGTTGCACCAATTATTTGAGTACTAAAGTACCCAAAAGCAACTAGCCCTAAAAATCCAGACGTTAAGAAAGCTATTTGTTTTTTAGTCATTTTGCGGCTGCTTTAATTCGTTGTGTAATTCCCGGAGTACCCGAAAATCTTGCATTCCTGAGTTCTTGGAATCTAGTCACCAAATTACTGGTTTGTTCTTCGTAGGGTGTCGGCTCTTTTTTCACTTTTTCTGCCGACAGTTTTTCCTGTTTCTTGGTTTTGGATTCCGAATACTGGTCAGCAATCTTACCCAAACTAATAGTCAGATCATCTTGTGCAGAGGTGATCGCTGAACGTGAACCACCTACAATTTGTCTAAATTTCGTCTCTAAATTAGCCAAGGATGTCCCTAAGTTCTTCTCTAATTCAGCGTGTTGTACCCTGGCTTCGGCGACATTTTCGCTGACTTCGGCTTGCTTCTCACGTACTTTGTACAGAGCTTTGAGATAACGACTGATAGCTGAGGAGTATTCCGTCCATTTTTTTGACTGAAATTCTGCACCTTTGGCTTTGTCTAGGGCATCAGCAATATCTTCTTCTGTTAAATCCCCAAAGACTTTTACATTCACTGGCAGCATATCAGCAATGCGTTGGGCATTTTCCCAAACTGCTGACTCTAGACCAAAGTGGGAATCTGGGAATACTATTGCTTTGCTAACATCACCACTCAAATCCGAGAGGTTTAATGCCTCATCTTTGGGAGTTTCTGGCTTAGATCCTCTGACCATGACTACCTCACATCTATTAATGAATCACAGGGTTTATATTCGACAAATACATCATCCTCAAATTCTGTCCATTCTCCATCCATAGGACGGAAATAACGTAATTGTCTGGGTTGTACTTCTGGCTTTTGAGTTAATACCAAAGATTGGCTATTATGCTCTAACTTGACTTCTAAATTAATCTCAGGAAATTTAAAAATATTTTCTTTCTCAATTACCCTGGTTAATTCAGTATCGATTCCCACTTTCAACCCTAGATGTAACGTGATTCCTTGCTTTTTGTACTTCTGCCAGTAGTACGAAAACTCATCTTTTTTGAGGAAATTTACATTGACTACAGGAACGCCATTCTCAAACAATATTGCAAAAATCCCCAGTGGTTCATGATGAATTTTGGCAATTCCCAGATTATTCTCGTAGCACCAGTACGCTCGATGAAAATACGCTGTTTTCAAAAGTCGTCCTCCAGTTGTTTGA
>JADEXK010000161.1 GCA_015207155.1 Nostocales cyanobacterium LEGE 11386
GTTAGAAAACTACAGTCTATGCAAGTACCTGATGACGATGAAGTTGGTTATTGGGAGGATGTACTTTATTAAGATAATTTCAGCTAATTAATTGAATTTATCAACTTATTTTAGAAAGGCAGTTTCATACTGTCTTTCTTTTTTTTAATACCTGAAACTGATGGGTTAAGGAAGTATGAACAAAAAAAGAACTCAAAAAATTTTCCTTGAAGGTAACAATGGCGGCGATTACCTAAACATTCAGCAAAAAAAAGGTGAGTTAGTTTTATTAGAGGTTGGTCACGCTTGCGTACCCTCGATTGCCCAAGTATTACCACTACCTGTAATTACAGCCGCACTTACTAAGTGGATTCTTAGTCATAACAATGATATCGAGCAAGCTATAAAATCTCAGGGTTGGAATCCTGAGTACACAAACAAGTTAATTGAAACTGTTAGACAGGTTAACAGTGAGAAATGTTAGTGCGATCGCGTTTCAATCTGGCGATTAATTAATTAAGCTTATCAATTTGTTTCCCAAAGGCAGTTTTATACTGCCTTTATTTTTTTTATACCTGAAAACCATGAACAAAATCACCCACCAACTGACCGAAACAGAACATTTAGAGCGCATTCAAAAAATAGAAGTAATAACCCGTAGGCGACGCACTATGAAGCGAAAAACGCACAGTTTACTTAACCAAACCCTAACAACCTTTGCATTTTACTCGATAGTGACCACTGGCTTTCTAGGAGTAGCTGCGTTGGGCTGTTGGGGATTTGAAATTATTGATGACAACTCCAAACCAACAATACTCAGGGGCCACAATTGGCAAGCCCACAAAAACGTTTGTCTGGGAGGCATGGCAGTAGCACTCTCTGGATTTCTGGGGAGTGCGTTGCTGGGGGCTTGTTTGGGTGGGGATGAATCATGAACGAAGGTCAATTACGAAAATTGAATTGCGATATTTTCGGATGCCAAGATTTTTCAAATTTCAAGAAATCTCACAATTTTATTCCTGACGATTCAGGAGATAGAGGTGCATTTGAAATTCACGATTCCACAGACGACACACCGAGAAGCTACGGAGAAACTGACTTTACTGCACTTTTACATGACGCAGTGCTTGAAACTTATTACGGAAGTCAATTTATAAAGGGTTTGTGATGCAAATGATACTAACAACGTCCGAAATTCGGGCAATTCTCCAGGGCTGTCGGCAAACTCTGCGGCTCGTTCAAAGTACGGAAGAGTATCGCCGGATTGAGAACTCTGAATACTTTTCGACTTCTAATGACGTAGTACTGAACGATGCTGTAAATGCACTGTTTGAGGTCGTTGGGGCAATTGAAGAGTACGAAGTGATTACACAACAAGAGGAAGGTTGGATGGAACAACAAATCAAAGAAGCGATAGGTCTAGGCAGTCCGCAACTCGAACCAGAGCCGGAGCCAAAACCAGAGCCGCAGCCGCAGATCACTATCTACGACTTTGCAAAAGTACTAGCTGAAAACGAACCGCCGAAAAACAAATAGGAGCAAGACGATGGCATTAGCTTTAGACAAACCTACAAAAAGCAAGGAATCTACTCTGACCAAAGCCTTGCGAGAGATTCACCAGTTACAATCCAAGATTCAAGAGCTAGAACAGCAGCATCAAAACTACATACAATCGCAGCAAGATTTGATTAATGACATTGCTGAAATCTGTATTTCTTCGATACAAGAGGTTCAAGCCTTGCGGATTCTGGTCTGCAAAGGGGAAGCTGGGTGTCGGCGGTATTTGCGATCGCTGTTGGTCAAAAGGCGGTTGGCGAGTAAATGAAAACATACAAAATCAAGTATTGGGATGCAGAGGGTGAAGGAACTACAGTAATTAAATCGCCTACAGAAATTACCGTAGAGGAAGCCGCAGAAGTCATCCAAGAGCAACTGATTGAAAACGGAATTGACACCAGTCCTATACAGGTGGAAATTTTTCGACAAATAACCAATCCCCTGGATAGTCTTGTCGCAAATCTACAAAGACTTGGGTGGTAATTGATTCTGGGAAACGAATTACTAGTGGCATAAAGCTTGCCGCCCAGATATTTTCTTGTCTACTACCATCACCCAGTAGCACTTGTTCACAGTCGTAGTGCATATCGCCACCCCCAACCAACACCCGACGCTCAATATCAACTGCGGTTTTGATGTAGAACTTGTGTTGTTGTAGCATTTGTTCAAATTGTTCAGCAGTAGCGCGATCGCGTAACAGCAAAATCATGTTTTCTTTTTTTTTGACTATTTACCCTGAAGCCTGGAAGCGATCTGCTTTGCAGCAGCGCTTCGCTATCGCGTCAGCCAAATACTGCTCAAGTTCTTTATCAGCCGCCGCCGCTTGATATTTGATTTCGTTCAAGTGTTTGTCAGCATTTCGCATGACATAAGTTTCTAGGGCGGTACTGATACAGGCACTAATATCTTTTCTGGTGGCCAGAGAAGCAATAATCAACTGAACATACAACTGAGCAGGCAACTTAGGGACACCAGGACGTTTGTCCATAATCTCACTAATTACCCCACGTTCTTGCAAAGCTTCAATTAATTTGTCTATGTCCACTTCTAGATACCCATTGCTACTCCTTAGTAGCTTATCATGCTATTATCTGCACAAAATTAAAGTACACGCCTCCAGTGGTGAAGCACTGGAGGACTTTTACCCACCACAGACAGCCTATGGAGGGCATTCCCATCATGACACGGCGCAAGCTAACAAAGATAGATGAATTCGCTCAAGCTTTGATTAATCAAAATGGTTGTTCAATTTCTCCAGGAGAATACGAGTACGTCTCTACTGGAGCTACATTAATCAGGCAGCATCTGGAAAATTTTTTTCAAGGCACTGGCGCACAACCACCAGAGTTAAAAACGGTAAAGAACTGGTTCTACGGCAATTGTCCTGATTGGGCGATCGCAATTCTTTCTCGTGCATTAATTTCCCGAAAATAGGAAACTCCCCGATAATCAGTAATCCTATTGCCCACCAAGTGTGGGTATTTTAATATTTAGTTATGGTTCAACAGTTCGACCTGAAAAATGGAGAAAATCAGCATAAAAGAATGCCGAAGTTTATTGAAGATTCAATCTAAGGACACCATCAATAAATATTTGAAAGCTTTAGATTTTTTTGGAAACAAGTACCTGAGTTGGGAACAGGTTCAAAAAATTTTAGAACTGCAAATATTTTTGGGACTCAAACACGGGAGAAACAGCAAGGAAGACTTCTGCCAAATGACACGTCGGGAACTAGAACAGACGTTTCAAAGCTACGGAGTTGATGTAAATGCCAGATTAACAGCATTAAAAAAGATACATAGAGACTCAGTACAGCAAAAACTGACTTGTGTGTCAACTCCCTAAAAAAATGCCCTGCAAAATTATTGCTGATTACAGCCAAATACATCTGGTAGACAATGATTAATCAGGTTTTTGCCTTTAATGACAGACTACATTCATTCTGCTGAATTTACCAAAAATAGACTTTCCAGAAATTGTCAAAAACCATAGATCAATGTGTTACCGTGATGTTACAAAGCTGAAACGCCTGCCAGAAAGGAATTCAGCAGAACGTTAGCAAACGAAGTGTAGATAATTTGATTCTCAAACCCTGGAGAATGGGTACACTTTTTTCTCAATAGGGCAGTGAGTGTAGTACATCGAGAATAAGTACAGATATCCAAATATACGGAGATAGCGTAATGTGTACAGAAAAGAGACATACACCAAAACAACTCTTGATGGTGCAACTGAGACAATAGAAAAAGAAGAGAGAAATTCTTCAGGTTTGTTAGAATTTTGTACAGCCATTATGGCAATTACACTTTCAATATTGACAGCCGCTTTAGTTTTGCAGAGCTTTAACCATGCCAGTAGTATTAGAAGATTGGATCAGCCAATCAACCAATCTGAGAAATATTTGTGAAAAAATTCGCGGATGTAAAATCAGCGATCGCACATGGTATGACTGGGAGCATTTAGCGGGAGCTAATTACCCACAAGGTAAGCCCGTGGCGAAAAGAAATTACACCCAGGAACAGACCCACATGTTGTTGTGTTTGGCATGGTTAAGGAAGCATCATCCACGGCAAAAAGTCACTTATAGAAGCTTGAGAGATTACTACAGAGCCAATGAATACAAATTGGAGGAAGTATTTGATAAGTATTGTGAACAGGTAAATTCAGGTGAGGCTTTTGTAGCAGATGAAGTCAAAGAACAACCAGAAAAAATCGCCTTAAGTGAGGTAAAGAAATGCTGCGATAGGATAATGAACCGTAAGCTTTCGAGAAATTGTTGGGCGAGTTGGAAACAGTATCTGGGGATTCCAAAGTATGAAAAGTTTGTGGATGAAGGAACTGCCTCGCTGTTAACGTACATGGCGTGTTGGAGGCATGATCATCCGACAAAAAAGTTTCCTTTAGTACGTCAATTGATAGTAATGATGACGAGTGCATCACGTCGAGCGATGACGTTGGAAACAGCATCGAGTGCCAAAATGTGGCATCAATGGCGAATGCGGGGGTGTAAAGGTAAAGACTTACACAGGTATTTGGCAATGTGCGGTTACAAAGTGTCCCTACGGACTTTGTATAAGTGGGGCAATTTCAGTCAACGAAGGCATTATTCAGTATCAGAATTAGCTGAGTGGAAGGTAAAAGCTGCAAATAGGAGGTACGCGTGATCAAATTGTTAGATGGATTAAATAACGTTTTGTCCTTCACAATAAATTTTGTGTTGTGCGGAGAATATTGCAATTTTAGCTAGAAGTAAGAACACATACGTCAAGACAATTGTTTTGGTTAATGCAGCAATTCTACTGGAATAGTTCTGACTTCTGACTCCTGAATTCTGACTTCTAATCATTAAGGAGAGAAAAAATATGGCAGCGCGGAAAGGTGAATTGACGGTACAAGGAACAGAAACACAAACATCAATCGAACCACAATCGAGAAAAATAACTAAAGCCAAGGAACAAAAAATAGTGCCAGTACCAAGTGCTTTTGCACTGGTGATTGAGCAACTAGAAATAGCTTTTGACGAAGACTTGCGTCTAGCAATCTTTGAGCGATTAGTACGAGAGCAGCAACAGATTGCTCAACAAGTAACAGAAGAAGAAAAGCTAACTAAAGCTGTAGAAATCGCTAGATTAGAAGCAATTGAACAGGCCAGAGAAAAGGGAAAAAAATCAGCCAGAGCAGAGATAGCACAAAGAAAAAGAGAAAAATTAGCAGCCATCCAAAAACAATTCATCGAAGTAGACCTTGAAAAACTGATTGATAGTTGTGACTATTTACCTTATGAAACGATGAAACAAACTATTGATGGCTTTGCAGCCCAAGTAGGCGTGAAATTGGAGTGGAAAGAGTTAGAAGATGGACAATTCGAGTGCAACGCCAGTGTCGCCTGAAGTACAAGAGTTCATCGACACAATAAATCAGGGAAAGGGATTTAATGCTGTAACTGAAATCATCAGTGAGGAGGTACAACGCCAACTCGAATCCCACTTACTGAATTTCCAGAGTGCGATCGCACAGTCTAACTTGGCAGCAATTGAGGTGATGGCAGAAGAATTGCAGAAGATAAAACAGGAATCTGCAACCTTAAGTGGAGTGATGGAGAGATTGACCGCAGCCGTCGCCCCCGACCTCCCAGCGACCGAGGATGAAGTGGTTTCATTTCAACAAGCGATTAACAACCTGGAGCAATATGGGGCGATTATTCCATCTAAAGCAGATATTGTGGCGAGTCAATTCAGACTCAAGAACCAACGGGCTTGGTCATTAGTGTGGCAAGCTCTAGCCAAGCTGTTGATCAAGAAAGTAGAAAAAGCATTTGCAGGCAAGCCGAAGCAATCTGATCCGCTAGAAGAAAAATTCAAACAAC
>JADEXK010000162.1 GCA_015207155.1 Nostocales cyanobacterium LEGE 11386
CCAGTTGCTCTTTCTCCAACTGCTTTAGGGTTTCAATGTCTAGTTTTGGTGGCAGGTCTTTTTCCATAATTGCTATATTCTGCTTCCCCTACCACACTTGTCAATACCCCAGCACCTGAATCCTTACATTTTGAGTGTAAATCCTTTAATCCAACAAAAGGTAGTGAACTTTCACCCAATTTTGCTAAATTTTCCCATAATAGTTTAGCATCTGCGTCCACCTCTCCAGGAATTTCACTCAAAGTATGATGTAGATGAAAAGCAAAGAGACTGAGGGTAAAATTCTTCACAATTTTTGCTTGTTTTTATATTTTGTAGGTTGGGTTAAGCGATAGCGCAACCCAACAAAGTCTTGATGATGTTGGGTTTCCTGAAGTCAACCCAACCTACTATTTTTAATGTTGTTGGTTGTTTTTTGGCTTGTCAGATAAAGGAGAGTTCTTTTTTATAACATTTTCTAAGAGTTCCTTAGATGATTCACTTGGTTGATTAGGTGGTGTAGGTGATTTACTTCCTCCAATACCTAAACGCTGATTTGAAAATGAGAATGAAGAAGGTATAGTTTTTCTATGCTTTTCAAAAGCCTCTCTAATTTGATGACGTTTTTCTAGCTTCAACCAATCACGAATAATTATAGATATTTCTTGTGTATCTTCTGGTAAATTTACGGTCAATTGATGTAACTCCTGCCAATCTTCAAGAGAAAATAAGGCAGATTGAGTTTCAATTACTTGAATAAAAGCTTTGATGGTTCTTTCAGAAACAGACATTTTTTAATATCCTTTGCCAATAGCACAAAAAGCTGACCAATAAAAAGGTGATGCAAATATTTTGCTTGTCACTCCTTGTTGTTGTTCTATTTGATGGAAATGTTCATCTAATTCATCTTGCCAATCGTCATCTAGGTTGGATTGTCTAATCCAAGTCCTAAATTCCTGTATGGATGAGTTGCGTAACCAGCGTTGTGCTGTATTTAAAGCTAATATGATGTTACTCTGTTGCTGTAATTCCTCGTAAAATTTAATCATTAATAAAGCTGTAGCTGTAGCACTCACAGTCCAAAGGCTACTAACTACATTAGTGCTACCTGCTAATAAGAAACCACTGGGTAAACCAATGTATTCATCACTAGTGCTTGTGAAATCAGTAACACCAGTTTCGCAAGCGGAGAGAGTGACTAGACGACAGTTTTCTAATTTGAAGCGAGTAATGATATCTAATAAAGTTAGTTTTTCATCAGCTAACTGTAAACCAGAATCTAGAGGAGATTGAGTGTTGAAATAACCATGACAAAAGAAAAATAAGCAGTTAGCCAGAAGCAATTTTCCATTAATATTTTCATTTGAGTTAATAATTGCTGATTTTTTGGCTGTGGCTTGCTTCAAAATATCAGTATTGGTAAACTGTTTCTTAATTGCCGCAACTGCACCTAAATCTTGTTCATACAAATCTTCTGTGGGGTTTTGGATAGCAAACAAGGATTGAAAGTTAGGGCGTTCTCGCAGTTGTACTTGTTGTAGTAGTTGACAACTAGGTGCATAACCCACACCATTGGGGAATAAGTCAATTAAGTATGATTTTCCTACAGGTAAAGCATGGAGAGGAAATAAATGTAAGAAGAGGTGCGGAACGAGAATTAATCTGGTAACTTGTTGAGAAATATTGACTAATATTTCTTCAATATGCAGAATTTGTGCTAGTTGTTGTAATCGTTTTTCTAGCTGATTCTGCCATTGGTATTTTTGTGTGTAGTAGTCTTGTACATAATTATCTCCCCAATCAAATAAAGTTTTTATGTCTTCTGGTTTAGATTGCCAAACTGTTAACTCCTGTCCATTAGGTTTGATAACAAAAGCGATAATTTTTTCTTTGGTTATATACCATTCTATGATTGCTGTGCTGTCATCTAAAGTTTTTTGGAATTGGTCAAATTTGAAGCCAGAACCAATGGGTAAATATCTGTCTTGTAATTCTTGGCGTTGCTGTCGTAATTGCTGGAGGTGTTTAGCTAAAGTTGTGGGGTTTTCGGCTTTGCCATTCTGAAGTTGATATTGACCACTGGCTATTTCGTCTCTAAGTTGTTCAAGTTGAGTTACAACTTCTGGAGGAAAAATAGTTTTACTGTCACGTTCGAGAATCAGTTCAACTAAGTTCCGGGTTTTGCTACGTTCAACATATTCAATAGCTTCTTCCATGTTGCCTAACTCTAGGCAAACTTCTACCATGCGAACATAAACTTGGTTCCATTCTTCTGCTTGTTTACGCTTGCTTTCATCTCCAGAAATAATTTCTCCCCGTAAAGCTTCAACTGTTGCGATCGCATTAGTAAATATATTATAAGCTAGGTAAAATTGGTTTGTGTTTTGGTATAAAGTGCCGAGATTTAATAAAGTATAAGCATGATATTGGGGGAAATTACTGCGAGTTAATACTTCTAGCGCGATATGATATGCTGCACTCGCTAACTCCAGATTTTTGGATCGTTCTTCTAGTATTTTGTTAGAGTAGACATTTCCTAAGTTATTTTGTGTTTTAGCCCACAATAGAGGAAACGCTTCCCGGTTATATACTTCTAAAACAGCAGTATACGCAGCAACCGCACATTTAAGATTTTCTGCTCTATCTCCCAAATTTCTATCAGTATAAGCAAGCCCTAGATTATTTTGTGTTTCAGCCCACAACATAGTAAAAGCTTCACAAAGTTCCAAAGCTTCCATATAAGCATTGATTGCATATTCAATGTTTTTGGCTTTATAGTAAGCGATGCCCAAATTATTTTTTGTCTTTGCCCAATTTTGAGGAAAAGCTGATTATATACTTCTAAAACATCTCTATAGATAGCAATTGCTTTTTCGATATTCTTTTCTTTGTTTTCTGCAATTCTTTCGCAGTAAGCAATGCCCAAACTATTTTGAGTTTCAGCCCAATTTTGAGGAGAAGTTTCCCGGTCATACACTTCTAAAGCAGCAAAGTAGGCTTTGATTGCACATTCAATATTTTCTGATTTGTCTCTTGTAATTCTCGCGAAGTAAGCAAGTCCAAGATTGTAGTGCGTTTCAGCCCAATTTTGAGGCGAAGTTTCCCGGTCATACACTTCTAAAGCAGCAAAGTAGGCTTTGATCGCACTTTCAATGTTTTCTGCTTTATTCCCGTCAATTTTAGAATAGTAAGCAACGCCGAGATTATTTTTTGTTGCTGCCCATTGTTGGGGGAAAGCTACTGGATTCAAAAAGTCCAGTGCTATCTCGTACCCTATTATACCAATTTCTATATTGTTGGGTTTTTCACCTAAAGGAAACTGATTGATTAAATTGCTAAAATTACTGATTACCAAAGATTGGTATTGTGCTTCATCTAATGGCATAGTATTCAAAGTAGTTGTTGCCCAACGGCGCAATAATTCTGCAAAAATAGGATTGAGTTTATTGGTATTAGCTTCCAACAAAGGGTAAATTACTTGAGGATCACCGTCGCTTTCTTCTGTTAGTTGCAGTATCTCTTGTAAAAAAGTCAAATATTGTTGCCGTGTAGCAGGTGACAACAGATTCTCATACATCCCAAGTAGATACCCTGCAACATTCATTAAACGATTAGCTGGATCTAGCTCACCTTGCTTTATCAGATTATTTGCCGTCTGTAGTATTACTTGTACTAAAGCAGTATCTATAAGGTTTTGACTTACTGCTAATATTTCTGCTTCTTCTCCATTGGGGCAACTGAGCAAGTCTTGAATTAGCTGATAATAAGCCTGTAGGCGCTGTTCATCCATGAGCAGGTGTGAGATAGACGCATCTTGAGGAAGCTTCAACTGTATTATCCTCAATTTCGGAAAAATTAAGCGATAAATTGAACTCACGCAGAGACGCTCCAGGCGCGGAGGAGGAGATTTTGAGATTATGTGGCTAAGATTGAGTTGTATCTGTATATAAAAGAGAATAAAGATGCTAGATGCAGTAGAGTTTCAAGCAAAGATTCAAAATGGTTTCATTCAGATTCCCGATGAGTATAAACAAGAACTCAATGAAGGTGATGACATTCAAGTAATTGTTTTAGTAAAGAAAAAGTCGCTTAATCAGTATCATGCTTAAATTATTGTGCTATGGCAAGAGATAGATTTCATAATATTGTGAGAAATGCTTTAGAAAAAGACGGTTGGAATATTACTGCTGACCCTTATGAAATCAATTTAGACGATATAGATTTTGAGATTGATCTAGCAGCAGATAGACTGTTAGGGGCAGAAAGAGAAGGACAAAAAATAGCAGTAGAAATTAAAAGTTTTATTAGTCCATCGAATGTTTCAGATTTTCATACAGCCTTGGGTCAGTTTTTAAATTATCGGGATGCCTTAGATAAAATTGAACCAGAACGACAACTTTATTTAGCTGTTCGTGTTCCAATTTATGAAACCTTTTTTCAACGAAAATTTATTACATCGGCAGTTGCAAAATATGAATTACGACTAATAATTTACGATGTGCAAGAGGAGGTTATTCGTCAATGGCTGTAGAAAAATATCGGCAATATATTCAAAATCTTCTAAGTGAACGGCAAAAGCGAGCTTCGATGATACAAAGAAATGCCGATGAGTATGAAGTACAAACACTTTTTGATGAACAGCAAGACCACTATCAATTACTTTACGTTGGTTGGCGTGGCAATAAACGTGATTTTGGCTGTATTCTTCATCTCGATATTAAAGATGGAAAAATATGGATTCAACATGATGGTACGGAAGAAGGAATCGCTAATCGATTGCTAGAAATGGGAGTACCTAAAGAAGATATTATTTTGGCTTTTCATGAACCATATATACGTCAATTTACTGGGTTTGGAAGTTGAGAAATTTGTCACCAACTTTTTTAAAATAAGTAATTGACAGGTATATTTTTATACTATATATTAATAAGCATGAGAAAGGCGATCGCCCTTTTGGAAGAGTCCGCGATCGCCTTTCTTTAAACCCCCAAGTTAGGAGTCAATTATTATGATGACACAAGTTCAAAAGTTCGTAGACCAGCAAAAGTTTGCTCAAGTATTGCCACAACAATATTTAAGCAGCCCAGAATTTGATACATCCACCCTTAAGCAATCTACTCAAAAGCCATTGTCTCAGAGAGAGCCGATTAAACATTTATTGATTGGTTCTCCCAAAGCCGTTACAGGTACCATTCATTTTTTACAGGCGATCGGTTATGCAAGTGTTGGCGATTGGAGTCAACTATTACCAACTACTAACCCTGGTGAAGTGATGAGTATTTTAATTCGTCAGATTTCAGTTTCATAGATTGCAACCATAACCCCGATTTTATTTACAAGTCGGGGTTGCATTTCGCTGACAATATCAGACAAGAGAGCGATCGCCTTGAGTTACGATAATACTTGCAAATATCTTGCCGAAACCTATCCTGTAGAATTTGCTAGATGGTTGTTATCATCTGACACATCTGACATCCAGGTGCTAAAAACTGAATTAACCTTAGAACCGATTCGTGCTGATGCGGTGGTGTTTCTCCAAATCGCCAATCAAATCTTGCATTTAGAGTTTCAAACTTCACCCAAATCCACACCTACCCTCGACTTTCGGATGCTGGATTATTACACTCGGTTAAAACGTCAGTATTGGTGCGATATTGAACAGGTATTGATTTTTTTACAACCTACTTCCTCAGAAACAGTTTTTAACACTGTGTATGTAGATCGTAAAACCAGACATGAATATCGGGTGATTCGTTTGTGGGAAGAAGACACAACACCACTGTTAGCTAGTAAGGATTCAGGTGCTGGGGTATTGACAAGTGTGGTAGGGGAAGCAGAATATAGCAATTATGGAAAAAGACCTGCCACCAAAACTAGACATTGAAACCCTAAAGCAGTTGGAGAAAGAGCAACTGG